>NZ_CP043959.1:5100009-5400019 GCF_008632955.1 Streptomyces tendae | reverse complement strand
GCTGGCCGTCGCGGAGCGGCTCGGCCGCGCGCCGACGCCCTCGTCGACGCGGCCGACAGCGCCTTCCTGCACGCCATGCACGTCACGGCGCTGTGGGGCGCCGGTGTCGCGGTGCTCGGCGCGGTCGTCGTCGCCGTGTTCCTGCCCGGCCGCACGGCGAACCCCTCGGGCGAGGACGAGGAACAGCGGCTGGTGTCCACGGCGGAGTCCACCGGGGACTGACACCCCGGGCCCGGGGAGTCCGCGGGGGGGAGAGAGAGGGAGCAGGGACCGAAAACCTCCGGGCGGTGGCGTGCCGCCACCGCCGACCGGGGAGAATCGTCGTCCCGCCACCGAAAGGACGTCACGACGTGGACCTGGCCGGCACCGGCCCCCGGCAGGGCGGCCCCGCCCGGGGCCGCCCCCGCAGCGAGGCGGTCGAACACGCCATCATCGAGGGGTGATGAAGCTCCTGGAGGACGGCGTGCCGCTCGCCGAACTCTCCATCGAGCGCATCGCCCGCACCGCGGGCGTCGGCAAGGCCACCATCTACGGCGCTGGAGCGGCAAGGAGCAGCTCTTCGTCGACGTCATGCGCGCCGCCGAACCCCGGACCCCGAACTCCCCGGCACCTCCATGCGCGACGACCTGGTGGTGCTGCTGGAGTCCCTGCGGCTGCGCGGCCTGGCCGGCCGGACCTCGGCGATCCTGCACAACGTCCGCGCCCAGATGAAGAGCAGCCCCCATCTGTGGGCCGCCTACCACGACACCGTCATCCAGCCGCGCCGCCGGGTGGGCGTGGAGGTGCTGCGCCGGGGCCGCGACAACGGCGAACTGCGCGCCGACGTCGACCTGGAACTGCTCAACGACATCGTCGTGGGCCCCGTCCTCGTCCGCACGGTGCTGCGGCCCGACGCGGACCTCCCCGCCGACCTCGCCGAACGGGTGGTCGACACGCTGCTCGAAGGGCTGCGCCCGGCCGGCGGCTGACCGCGGTCACCCTGTGCGCGTTTCGTCACAGACAACGCTTTCGCGACGCCACCGCGGAACTGCCCGCGCGCCCCGGCACGTCCTCGCTCCCGTACGGCCGCAACGCGCGGCGGGAAAGGAACCGATCATCCCCTAGGGTCTTACGGACACGGGGGGCGACGGTGTGCACGGCAGGTTGTGAGGCGACGGTATGGCGCAGCAGGCGTACATGACGGAGACGGACGACGGACGTCAGGGTCCCGAGCACCCTGCCTCCCCGCTTCGGCGCCTGTTGCACCGGCTGGGCGGGGCGTTGCGGAGCGATCGCGGGATCTGGCGCCGGGGCTGGGTAGTGGCCGTGTGCGCCCTCCTGGTGGCCCTGGTGATGCTGGCCCACGCCTACATCCCCAACCGCGTCGGCAACCTGGGCAGCCTGGTCGAGACGTTCCTGCCCTGGCTGGGGCTGGCCGTCCCGGTGCTGCTCGTCCTCGCCCTGGTGCGCAGGTCGGCGACGGCGGTGCTCGCGGCGATCCTGCCGGTGGCCGTCTGGCTGAACTTGTTCGGCGGTCTGCTCAGCGACAAGAACGCCGCCGGCGGCGACCTCACGGTGGCCACCCACAACGTCAACGCCGACAACCCGGACCCGTCCGGCACCGCCCGCGACGTGGCCGCCTCGGGCGCGGACGTGCTGGCGCTGGAGGAGCTCAAGGCGTCCGCGGTGCCGACGTACCGGACGGCGCTGTCGGGGACGTACAAGTACCACGCGGTGGTCGGCACGGTCGGGCTGTGGAGCAAGTACCCGCTCAGCGACGTGAAGTCGGTGGACATCCGGCTGGGCTGGAAGCGGGCGATGCGCGCCACGGTGGACGCCCCGGCCGGGCGGGTCGCGGTCTACGTCGCCCATCTGCCCTCGGTACGGGTGAAGCTGGAGGCCGGCTTCACGGCCCGGCAGCGCGACAAGAGCGCCGACGCGCTGGGCGAGGCCATCGCCGGCGAACCGCTGGAGAACGTCGTCCTGCTCGGCGACCTGAACGGCACGATGAACGACCGCTCCCTGAAGGCCGTCACCTCCCAGATGCGGTCCACGCAGGGCGCGGTGGGCAGCGGCTTCGGCTTCAGCTGGCCGGCGTCGTTCCCGATGGCCCGGATCGACCAGATCCTGGTGAAGGGCGCCGAACCGGAGAGTTCCTGGACACTCCCGCCGACCGGGAGCGACCACCTGCCGATAGCGGCCCGGGTGAAGGTCGCGACCGCGCGGGACTGACGCCGCGGGGCGGTCGCGTCCCGGCGGGAGCGCGCGCGGACCGGTCCGCGCCCGCGGACGGTCCCGCGCTTCCGGGGCGCACGTATAGGCATGACGGCGGGCGGGGTGCGACACCGACCGCCCCCCGCCCGCCGTCACAGGGGGTCCTCACACCTGCGGAGGCAGCCCTTCACGCCAGCCGTTGGTGATGGGCAGGCGGCGGTCCTTGCCGAAGCCCTTGGGGGAGATCTTCGTGCCCGGCGGGTACTGCCGGCGCTTGTACTCCGCCCGGTCCACCATCCGCAGCGTCTTCTCGACCAGTTCGCGGTCGTAGCCGGCCTCGACGATCTCGTCCGCGCCCTTGTCCCGGTCCACGTACATGGCCAGGATCGCGTCCAGCACCGGGTAGTCGGGCAGCGAGTCCGTGTCGACCTGGCCGGGCCGCAGTTCGGCGCTCGGCGGCTTGGAGATGGAGTTCTCCGGGATCGGCGGCGTCTGCCCCCGCTCCTCGGCCGCGCGGTTGCGCCACCGGGCCAGCCGGAACACCAGGGTCTTGTAGACGTCCTTGATGGGCCCGTACGCGCCGACCGAGTCGCCGTACAGCGTCGAGTAGCCCACCGCCAGCTCGGACTTGTTGCCGGGGGCCAGGACGATGTGGCCCTCCTGGTTGGAGATGGCCATCAGCATCGTGCCGCGCAGCCGCGACTGGAGGTTCTCCTCGGCCAGGCCGGTCAGCTCCAGCGACCCCATGTACGCGTCGAACATCGGCTCGATCGCGACCGTGCGGTAGTTGAGCCCGGTGCGCCGCGCCAGCTCCGCCGCGTCGCCCTTGGAGTGCTCGGACGAGTACTTCGACGGCATCGACACGCCGTACACGTTCTCCGGGTCCACCGCGTCGCAGGCGATCGCGGCGACCAGCGCCGAGTCGATGCCCCCGGACAGCCCGATCAGCACCGACCGGAAGCCGTTCTTCTCGACGTACGCCCGCAGGCCCACGACGAGCGCGGAGTACACCTCCTCGTCGTCGTCGAGACGCTCGGCGTAGCCGCCGGTGTGCTCCGGTTCGTAGGCGGGGACGGGCTCCTCGGACAGCACCACCCGTTCGATGCGCAGTCCGTCGTCCACCACGCCCTCCGGCGCGTCGGCCGCCGCGGCCGGCAGGTCCAGGTCGACCACCAGGCACGTCTCGGAGAACTGCGGCGCGCGGGCCACGACCTCACCGGCACGGTCGACGACGATCGAGTCGCCGTCGAAGACGAGGTCGTCCTGCCCGCCCATCATCGCCAGGTACGCGGTGGTGCAGCCGGCCTCCTGGGCCCGCTTGCGCACCAGTTCCAGCCGCGTGTCGTCCTTGTCCCGCTCGTACGGCGAGGCGTTGACGGACAGCAGCAGCCCGGCGCCCGCCGAGCGCGCGGCAGGCACCCGGCCGCCGTCCTGCCACAGGTCCTCGCAGATGGCGAGGGCGACGTCGACCCCGCGCACCCGCACCACCGGCAGGGTGTCACCGGGCACGAAGTACCGGAACTCGTCGAAGACGCCGTAGTTCGGCAGGTGGTGCTTGGCGAAGCTGAGCGCCACCTCACCCCCGTGCAGCACGGCCGCGGCGTTGCGCGGCGCGCCCGCGGGCTGCCCGTACTTGGGCTGGGCGGCGGCGCTGCGGTCGAGGTAGCCGACCACCACCGGCAGGTCGCCGAAGCCCTCCTCCGCCAGGCGCGCGGCGAGGGCGCGCAGGGACGCCCGGGAGGCCTCCACGAAGGTCGACCGCAGGGCGAGGTCCTCGACGGGATACCCGGTCAGCGCCATCTCCGGGAACGCCACGAGATGCGCCCCCTGCTCGGCGGAGTGCCGGGTCCAGCGGACAATCGTTTCGGCGTTGCCGGCGAGGTCGCCGACGCTCGAGTCGATCTGATTCAGGGCGAGTCGTAGTTGAGGCACGCGGCCAGTGTAATCGTCAGAGCGACGCGATGTGCGGTGCGTGAGCCGGGCCGCCGTACGACGGCCCGCCGGCCCCCGGCCGTCACGGCCGCGCGGACGCCCCCCGGGCCTTCAGCATCCCCGCCATCAGGCGGATCTCGGACTCCTGCCCTTCGACCATCCCGCGGGCGAGCCGCCGTTCGGCCCCCACCTCGCAGGCGCGCACGCACCCCTGGGCCATGTGCACCCCGCCCCGGTGATGGGCCGTCATCAGCCGGAGGTAGAAGACCTCGGCCCGCCTGCCGGACAGCCGGGCCAGCCGCGCCATCTCCGCGTCGGTCGCCATGCCCGGCATCAGCGCGCCGTCCTCGCCGGCCGCCGCGTCACCCATCCCCATCCACGTCATGGGCGGATCGGCGGACACCTTGGGCAGCTCCCACAGATCGAGCCAGCCCAGCAGCATGCCGCGCTGGTTGGCCTGGGTCTGGGCGATGTCGTAGGCGAGCCGCCGGACCTCCTCGTCGTCGGTGCGGTCGCGCACCACGTACGACATCTCCACGGCCTGCTGGTGGTGCACGGCCATGTCCCGGGCGAACCCGGCGTCCGCGGAGTCCGCGGACGGGACCGCGGCCGGGGAGGACCCCTCGTCCCCGGCCGCCGCGGCGACCGTCCACCCGACGGCCACGGCGGCGGCGAGCACCGCCGCCACGACACCGGCCGGCAGGGCGGACCGCCTCACTTCGACAGCCCGTTGGTGCAGGCCGCACCCGGCTCGGGCGTCTGCTGCCCCTGCACGAACTTCTCCAGGAACGCGTCCACGGCCGGGTCGTCGGCGCCGGTCACCGTGCGCTGGTGGCCCCACGCGGTCAGCACCAGCGGGTCCTTCTGCCCGTCGACCGGGCTCATCAGCGTGTACGGCGTCTTCTTCACCTTCGCCGCCAGCGCCTCCACGTCCCGCTCGGGAGCATCGCCGTTGTACGTCACCCACACCGCGCCGTGCTCCAGCGAGTGGACGGCGTTGGTGGCGTTGATCTCGTCCTCGTAGACGTCCCCGTCGCAGTTCATCCACACCGGGTTGTGGTCACCGCCCACGGGCGGCGTGACCGGGTAGTCCACGGTCTTGGTCACGTGATTGCGGTCCAGCGTGCCCTTCCAGGCCCGTACGCCGTCCGCGCCGGTGACGAACCTGCCCGCGCTCCTGGAGTCGTCCGCCGCGGTGCTGCCGCCGTCGTCCGACTGCGACCGGACGAGCGCCACCCCGCCCGCGACCAGGCCCGCGACGACCACCACGGAGGCGGCGACGACGAGGATCCGTTTGCGGCGGTCGCGGGCCTGCTCGGCGCGCCGCATCTCCTCTATGCGTGCCGTGCGTGACGCGCTGCTCTTCTTGGCGGAGCCCATGGAGGTGTCCTTCGGGTCGGAGGGGGCGACGGGAGGGGCTGTCGGGTCAGCTGATCGTAATGGCGGGGACGGGCGAGTCGTAGGGGGCGGCGGCAAGGACCGGACACGTCGTGGCCGCGCTCCCGGGGCCCGGACGGGGACCGGGAGGAGCTGGTGAAGATCCGGCCGGAAATTTTGAGCCAGGATTCCGATTACCTACGCTTCCCGGTATGCGGCTGCTGCGCTCCACCGACCTCGCCCTGCGGGTCCTCATGCGCCTCGCCGTGGCCGGGGACACCAACCCCACGACGCGGGACGTCGCGGCGGCCATGGACGTGCCGTACACCCATGCCGCCAAGGTCGTCGCCGAACTCCAGCACATGGCACTGCTCACCGCCCGGCGCGGCCGGGGCGGCGGCCTGTCCCTCACGGAGAAGGGCCGCGGGGCCTCCGTAGGCGCGCTGGTCCGCGCCTTCGAGGGCGAGGGGGACGTCGTCGACTGCGACGGCGCCGCCTCCACCGCCCCCTGCCCGCTGCGCTCCGACTGCCGGCTGCGCGGCGCGCTGCGGCGGGCCCAGGAGGCGTTCTACGCCTCGCTGGACCCGCTCACGGTGGCGGACCTCACCGCGGACCCGACGGGACCGCTCCTGCTCGGCGTCCCGCACGTCCGCCAGGACCTGCCCGGCGGACCACGTCGGCGGTGACCGACCGCGCTTCACCGCCCAGGTGGGCGGGGCCCGCCTACTTCGCGAGCCACAGGTCCGGTCCGAACACCTCGTAGTGGACGTCGGCCGGGGCCACCCCCCTGGCGATCAGCTGCTCGCGCACCGTCCGCATGAACGGCAGCGGCCCGCACAGGTACGCGCGCGTGCCCGGCGCGACCGGCACGTCCGCGAGGTCGACGTAACCGGTGCCGGCGCCCGCGGGGGCGTCCCGCTCGTACCAGAAGCGCACGGTCGCGTCCGGCAGCTTGGCCGCGTAGGCCTCGTGGTCGGTGCGCAGGGCGTGGTGGGCGGGGGAGCGGTCGCCGTGCACCACGGTGACCGGGGCGCGGTGCCCGGAGCCGGCGAGGTGGCCCAGCATCGCGACGACCGGAGTCACTCCGATCCCGGCTGAGGCCAGCAGCAGCGGGGTGTCCGCGCCGGCGTCGAGGACCAGGTCGCCGTAGGCCTCGGACAGCTCCAGGACGTCACCGACGCGGACGTGCGCGTGCAGGTGGGTGGACACCTCGCCGTCGGGCGCCGGGCCCTCGTGCACCCGCTTGACGCTGAACTGCCGCAGGTCCGGTCCGGGCGCCCCGGAGAGGCTGTACTGCCGTATCTGGCGGGCGCCGTCCGGGAGGGGGACGCGCACCGAGACGTACTGGCCCGCGCGGAACTCGCGCACCGCCCCGCCGTCGGCCGGGCGCAGCCGGAAGGTCACGACGTCCTCGGTCTCGGTGACCCGCTCCACGACCTCCCACGGCCGCCAGACGGCGCCGCCGCGCTCCTCGTACAGCCGCTTCTCGACGGCGATCAGGGCGTTCGCCATCAGCCAGTAGACCTCGTCCCAGGCTGCGGCGACCTCGGGGGTGACGGCGTCGCCCAGGACACCGGCGATGGCGGCGAACAGGTGCTCGTGGACGAGTCCGTACTGGTCCGGGGTGACGCCGAGGGAGGCGTGCTTGTGCGCGATGCGCGACAGCATCGCGTCGGGCCGCCGGTCCGGGTGGTCCAGCAGCTGCGTGGCGAAGGCCGCGACGGAGCCCGCGAGGGCCTGGCGCTGGGTGCCGGCGGCCTGGTTGCCGCGGTTGAACAGGTCGCGCAGCAGCTCGGGACGGGCGGCGAACATGCCGGCGTAGGAGCGCTCGGTGATCTCGCCGAGGGACGCGCCCACGGCGGGAAGGGTGGCGCGGACGGTGGTTGCGGACTGGTCGGACAGCATCGGGTCTCCTCGTCGCTCGGATGCCTGCGCCCTCATTAAAACTTGCATAGGAGATTCCAATTTAAGCGGGGGTCCGTGACCGGGGGAGCCCGGCGTGCGGACCGCCCGCTGTCGTGGCGGCCGGCCCGGCCGGGCAGGATGAGCGGAGGAGCCGCGCACCTCATGGCGCCGGCGGTCCGGTCCGGGGCCGTTCGTCCGACCGGGCCCGGCAACGCGTATGAAACGCTGGTGTGGTGGGATGCTCGAGTGCCGGACCGTCTCCCGGGGACCGGGAGGAACGGGCGGCCTGACCGGCAAGAATGGGGAATCGGAAGATGGACAAGCAGCAGGAGTTCGTGCTCCGGACGTTGGAGGAGCGCGACATCCGGTTCGTACGCCTGTGGTTCACCGACGTCCTGGGCTTCCTCAAGTCCGTGGCCGTCGCCCCCGCCGAGCTGGAACAGGCCTTCGACGAGGGCATCGGCTTCGACGGCTCCGCCATCGAGGGCTTCGCCCGCGTGTACGAGTCCGACATGATCGCCAAGCCGGACCCGTCGACGTTCCAGATCCTGCCCTGGCGCGCCGAGGCGCCCGGCACCGCCCGCATGTTCTGCGACATCCTCATGCCGGACGGCTCCCCGTCCTTCGCGGACCCGCGCTACGTCCTCAAGCGCGCGCTGGCCCGCGCCTCCGACCAGGGGTTCACCTTCTACACCCACCCGGAGATCGAGTTCTTCCTGCTGAAGGACAAGCCGGTGGACGGCAGCCGTCCGACCCCCGCGGACAACTCCGGCTACTTCGACCACACCCCGCAGAACGTCGGCATGGACTTCCGCCGCCAGGCGATCACCATGCTGGAGTCGATGGGCATCTCGGTGGAGTTCTCCCACCACGAGGGCGCCCCCGGCCAGCAGGAGATCGACCTGCGCTACGCGGACGCGCTGTCCACGGCGGACAACGTCATGACGTTCCGCCTGGTCATGAAGCAGGTGGCGCTGGAGCAGGGCGTGCAGGCGACCTTCATGCCCAAGCCGTTCTCCGAGCACCCGGGCTCCGGCATGCACACCCACCTCTCCCTCTTCGAGGGCGACCGCAACGCCTTCTACGAGTCCGGCGCCGAGTACCAGCTCTCCAAGGTCGGCCGCTCCTTCATCGCGGGCCTGCTGCGGCACTCCGCGGAGATCTCCGCGGTCACCAACCAGTGGGTCAACAGCTACAAGCGCATCTGGGGCGGTTCCGAGCGCACCGCGGGCGCCGGCGGCGAGGCCCCCTCGTACATCTGCTGGGGCCACAACAACCGCTCGGCGCTGGTCCGCGTGCCCATGTACAAGCCCGGCAAGACCGGCTCGGCCCGCGTGGAGGTCCGCTCCCTCGACGCCGGCGCCAACCCCTACCTGGCCTACGCCCTGCTCCTCGCGGCCGGCCTCAAGGGCATCGAGGAGGGCTACGAGCTTCCTCCGGGCGCCGAGGACGACGTCTGGGCGCTGTCCGACGCGGAGCGCCGCGCCCTGGGCATCGAGCCCCTGCCGCAGAACCTGGGCGAGGCGCTCAGCCTGATGGAACGCAGCGACCTGGTCGCCGAGACCCTCGGCGAGCACGTCTTCGACTTCTTCCTGCGCAACAAGAAGCAGGAGTGGGAGGCGTACCGCTCGGAGGTCACCGCGTTCGAGCTGAAGAACCTGCTGCCGGTGCTGTGAGCTGAGCCGTCCGGCGCCCGCGGTCGCCCGTGCCTGTCCGGGCGACCGGGGGCGTGGGCGGCCGGCGGGCACGGGCTGAGGTCTGTCTCCCTCCGGAGAGTCCGAACGGGGCCGGCGGTCGTCGACCGCAGGCCCCGCGGCGTCTCACAGCCGGGCCGTGCGACGGGCCGACGGCTCCGACCGGACGGGCCGGCGGCTCAGGCCGGAGCCCGCACGACGGCGACCCGTTGCCGTTGCCCGCCGTCGCGCCGGCGGGGGATGGTGCCTGCGGGTGGCCGGCGCCCCGGCGGCCCTCCCGCACCGCCGGGCCGCCGCCGCTCAGTGACGACGAGGCGGGGAAGGCGCCGGTGCCGGCGGCTCGGCGCCGGGCTGCCCGCGCGGGGCGGTCAAGGGGCGCCTCTCACCGACGGGCCCCGCTCGTCACCCCATCGTCTTCGAGCCGTCCAGCGCCTCCCGGACGATGTCCGCGTGGCCCGCGTGCTGGGCGGTCTCGGCGAGGATGTGCAGCAGCACCCGCCGCGCGCTCCACTCGGGCTGGCCCTCGAACCACGGCGCCTTCGGCAGCGGCCAGGAGGCGTTCAGGTCGGGCAGGCCGGCGACGACCTCCTCGGTGCGGCGGGCCACCTCCGCGTACGCGTCCAGGACGCCGGCGAGCGTCTCGCCGGGCAGCATCCGGAAGCTGTCGGCCCGGCGCGCGAAGTCCTCCTCCGTCATCGCCGTGAAGTCCGGCATCGCGGACGGGCCCTCGAGGATGAAGTCCACCCAGCTCCGCTCGCCCGCGGTGACGTGCTTGATCAGACCGCCCAGGCACAGCTCGCTCTTCGTCGTCCGCAGGCCCGCCTGCTCGTCGGTCAGGCCGCGGGTGGTGAACCGCAGGAAGTCCCGGTGCTTGGCGAGCGTTTCCAGCAGATCGGCGTGCTCGCCCGTGACGGCGGGGGCCTCGGCGGACTCGTCGGTGGTCAGCTGGTTCACGGTCATGGTTTCCGCCTTCGTCAGTCGTGGCTGTGCTTCTCGTGCGTCCGTTCCGTGCGGTTCGGCGCGACGAGAGACACGTTAGGAGCCATGTAGGTCAGATCACGTCCTAGTGAAAGCCGCCTTCGCCTCCGGATCCGGACGCCTGATTCGGAAGCCCTTGTTCCGTTCACGCGCAGGACCTTGCCAGTCCGCGGGCACGGCTCTACTGTCGCGACACACAGACAGAAAGCGCTTTCTCCTCCGATGGGTCAGGCCCACTCCGCCCTCCCTCATCGGCTGCACTGACATGCCCATGACAGTGATTGACGAAAGGCGAGACGACCATGAGACGAGCAGTCGCCGTACGGCTCTCCGCGTTACTTGCCGCGGGAGCCCTCACGGCAGCGACCGGCGTGGCGCTGTCCACCACCACCGCGTCCGCCGCCGCCGGGGGCGTCACCGGCTACGCGACCCTGAACGGCGGGACCACCGGCGGAGCGGGCGGACAGACGGTCCGCGCCACCACCGGCACCGCGATCCACCAGGCCCTCTGCGCCCGGGCCGGCAGCTCGACCCCCCTCACCATCCAGGTCGAGGGCACCATCAACCACGCCAACACCACCAAGGTGTCCGGCCCCAGCTGCAACACCGCCGCCGACAAGATCGAGCTGAAGCAGGTCAGCAACGTCACCATCGTGGGCGTCGGCAACGGCGCGGTCTTCGACCAGCTGGGCATCCACATCCGCGAGGCGAGCAACATCGTCATCCAGAACGTGACGGTCAGGAACGTCAAGAAGTCGGGCTCGCCCACGTCGAACGGCGGTGACGCCATCGGCATGGAAAGCGATGTCAGGAACGTCTGGGTCGACCACGTCACCCTGGAGGCGTCCGGCGGTGAGTCCGAGGGCTACGACGGACTGTTCGACATGAAGGACAACACCCAGTACGTGACGCTGTCGTACAGCGTGCTGCGCAACTCCGGGCGCGGCGGCCTCATCGGCTCCAGCGAGAGCGACCGCTCCAACGGGTACGTGACGTTCCACCACAATCTGTACGAGAACATCGACTCCCGCGCGCCCCTGCTGCGCGGCGGCGTCGCGCACCTCTACAACAACCACTACAAGCGGCTGAACGAGTCCGGCATCAACTCCCGGGCCGGCGCCCGCGCCAAGGTGGACAACAACTACTTCGAGGACTCCAAGGACGTCCTGGGCACCTTCTACACCGACCAGGCCGGCTACTGGCAGGTCGGCGGGAACGTCTTCGACAACGTCACCTGGTCCTCGCGCGGCGGCGACAACAACCCGGCCGGGCCGAACCCGACGTCGAACACCTCGGTGAGCATCCCGTACGGCTACACCCTCGACGGGGCGAACTGCGTGCCGAACGTGGTGGCGCAGACGGCGGGCGCCAACAAGGGGCTGAAGGTCTCGGACGGCAGCTGCACCCCGCAGAACCCGGACCCGACCGACCCCGGCCCGACGGACCCGGGCGAGCCGACCGAGCCCGGTCCCACCGACCCGCCCGCCGGCACCAACCTCAGCATCGGAGCAGGCGCCGACGGCTCCTCCAAGGCCTCCGGCACCAGCTACGGCAACGTGATCGACGGCAGCACGAGCACCTACTGGTCGCCCTCCGGCACCACCGGATCCGTGTCGGTGAAGTGGGGCTCCGCCACGACCGTCTCCAGGGTCGGCATCCGCACCGCGTCGGGCTCGGGCACCATCGGCGCCTACCGCGTCCTCAACAACGACACGGGCGCCGTCCTCGCCTCCGGCAGCGGCGCGGGCGTGATCGGCTTCTCCCCGGTCTCCCTGAAGAAGATCACCTTCGAGATCACCAGCGCCTCGGGCACCCCGCGCATCGCGGAGTTCGAGACGTACGCGAACTGAACCGCCCCCGGGCCTCGTCCGCGGTTCCCGGGGCACACCGGCACCCGACGGATCCCCGTCGCACGGCGTGGAGCGGTGCGACGGGGTACCCGGGAGGCATGTTCCTCTTCTTCAGCAACAGGGCCGGCTGTCTCGGGTCGTTGGCCCTCAGTCTGGCGGCCACGCTGGTCCTGATCCTGGTCTTCGCCCTCTGATCCGCGCTCCGGACGTGCCGGACCGAACCTCCGCCCCCCCGGCCGTGCGGCCGGGGGGCGGAACGTCGCACCTGTGCCGTGCCGTGCCGTGCCGGCCTCAGCCGGTCGGGCCGGAGCGGCTCTGCGCTTCGTCCTTGAGGGTGCGTCCGGAGTCGCGCGCCTGCTCGGTCACCCCGCCGGCCTGGTCGCGTGCCTCGTCCTGGGTGGTGCGGGCCGCCTGCTGGGCGGTGTCCTTGACCTCCGTGGCCGCGCTCCGGGTGGCCTCCACGGCGCCCTCCTTCAGGTGCTGGGCCGACTCCGTGGCTGCCTCCTTCACCGGTTCCAGCGCCTCGGCGCCGCGCTCCATCAGCTCGGACGCCTTCTGCTGCTCCTTCTCGGAGGCGGGCACCATCGAGGCGGCCAGCAGGCCGAGGCCGAAGGCGACCAGCCCGGCTGCCATCGGGTTGCCCTGCGTCTGACGCCGGGCCATTTCGGGCGTCTGCTGGACGGCCTGTCCGGCCTGTTCGGCGACCTCGCGCGCCGTGCCGGCCGCGCGTTCGGTGCCCTCCTGCACGGTGCCGGCCGCGGAGCCCGCCGCCGACTGCACGGTGCCGGCCGTCGAGCCGGCCGCCGACTGCACCGAGCCGGCCGCCGACCGGGCGGTGCCGGCCATGCCGTATGCCGTGTCCGAGGCCGTGCCCATGACGCGGTCACGCATGCCCGTCACCGTACGACGCACCCTCGCCTTGCGGCGGTGGGCCATGCGACGCGGGCTGGCCCGGTCGGCGAGCCGGTCCACGTCCGCGGTCAACTGGTTCCGCGTGGCCGCTATCTCGGCCCTCATTTGGTCGGGTGACGTGCCCATTCCGCGTCCTCCTTCAGCGTCTGGACGGTGTATTCGGGCTTCGGTGAGACGGTTCGCATCCCCGCGCGGCCCTTCCGGTACAGCACGGCCGCGGCGATCGCCCACAGCGCGGCGACGATCAGCGCGGCCCAGCCCTCGTCCATCACCTGGGCCAGGCCGAACACGGCCGCCAGCGACAGGAACAGCAGGACCATGTAGCCGGCGAAACCGGCACCGCCGAACATCCCGGCCGCCTTGCCGGCCTTGGTGCCCTCCTCCTTGAGCTCGGCCTTGGCCAGCTCCAGCTCCTGACGGAAGAGCACCTGAAGGTCGGAGGTGATCTGTGAGAGCAACTGGCCCGTGGACTCCTCCGGGACCGCCGCCGGTTCGGCCGTGCGGGCCCGGGACAGGGGGGACATCGTGGCCATCTCACGCCTCCGGGAAGGTACGGCCCGGGGTGCCGGCGGGCGGCGTGCCCAGGCTCGGCGGAGCGGACGGTGCGGGAGGCGGCGTCATGGCCGGTGTCGTCCCGACCGGCGGTGCCACCTCGCCCTGGCCCGGCGCCGCGTCGACCTGAGCCCGGCCGTTCCCGTTGGCCTGCGACGCCGCCTGCGTCACCTTCGCCAGGCGTCCCACGGCCAGGCCCGCGAGCAGAGCACCGCCCAAAAAGGCGCCGGGACGCCGTCGGGCGAAGCTCTGCAGGTCGGTGACGAGACCTTCGACGCCCTGCCGCTCCAGATAGTCGGCCGCACGCTGTCCCCCGTCCCCGGCCCTGGCCGCCAGACTGCGGGCGGGGGAGTCGCTCTCGGCGTGCGCGGCCAGCTCGGTGAGGTCGGTCGCCCACTGCCGCAGCGTGCCGGCGGCCCGCCGGGTCTGCCCGTCCGCCTCCTCGACGGCGCGGGCGCGCAGGTCCTGCACCACCGTGCCGGCCTGGTCCCGTGCCTCGCCCACGACGGCACGTGCCTGCTCCGCCGCGGTCCCGGCGACCTGTCCGGCGGCCTGCTTGGCCTGTCCGGCCGTCGCGGTGGTCTCTGCCTTCACCTTCTCCCCGGTGCTGCCGGAGCCGGTTCGTACGGACTCACTCATCGGCGTGTTCCCCTCATCGAGTGTGTGCGTGCGGCCCGTGCCCCCGTGGGCCCGGTGTGGGCCGGAGGTCGCGCTCCGGGCCGCACACGTGGCCGTCCGTTCACTGCACGGGTGGCCCTATAAGCCGGTTTGACACACTTCGAGGGGATTGGTGTCGCGCCGCCCGGTCACCGGGCGGCGCCACACCGGGAAGTGGCGACGTCGCCCACCGGGAAGCGACGGCGGCGCCTACTGCTGCGCCTGGTCCGTCAGGACCTTGTGCAGTGGCTCCGTCGCGCGGCGGCGGTACTCCTGGACCGCCCAGCCGTTGCCGTCGGGGTCGGTGAAGTGCATGAACGTGGCGCCGTCGGAGTCGGTGTAGCGGACCGGCTCGGAGATCTCCAGGCCGCGTGCGACGAACTCCGCGTGGGCCTTCTCGATGTCGGCGACGCAGAGCTGGAGGCCCTGGTACGCGCCGGGGGCCGGGGTGGGGCCCGGGGTCATCTCCCAGATGCTCTCGCCCAAGGCGATCGAACAGCCGGAGCCGGGCGGGGTCAGCTGGACGATGCGCATGCCCGGCATGACCTCCTGGTCGATGTCGACGTGGAAGCCGACCTTGTCCCGGTAGAAGTCACGGGCCCGGTCGATGTCGCTCACCGGCAGCGGGATCACTTCGAGGGTCATGTCCATGAGAGCCTCCGGCTCCTTCGTCGGGTACCGCGTCAGGCGAACCGCCACCGCGTCCGGCTGAACGGCTCACCCTTACCGAAACCGAAAACGGTGTGCGGCGCCACCGAGAACACCACGGCGTGCCCCGGTCCGTGGTGGAAATGGCCGTGCCGGACCTCGAACTGCGAGAAGTCGCCGTATTTCTCCTCCCACCCGGCGGCCGGTTCGCGCAGACGCCCGTCGTCGGTGAGGCGCGTCGCCCGGCCCTCCACGATCACTTTCGTACCCCCGCGCCCAGGTGTTGGTGCCGGTGGTCAGCACGACGTGCGGGTCGCCCAAGAGGTTGCGGGCCTGCGCTCGTCCGGCCCGGTGCAGAAGTGCAGCGCGCCGGCCGACCGGACGGCGGGCAGCGGCGTGACGTGCGGCCGGCCGTCGGGGCGGACCGTGGAGATCCGGAACAGCTCCGCCTCGGCGACCAGCCGTTCCACCTCGGACCACGGCGGCGCGCCGGCCCGCGGGTCGCTGTACCGCGGGTCCGGCCGGGTCTCCGGCGTGCCGGGGGTGTCGGGAACGTCGGTCATGGGAACTCCTCGACGGTCGGACGGACGCACCGCGGTCCCGCGGTCTCCTCATCAGACCCCGCCCGGCCCCGGACATTACCGCGGGCCACTCCGGGGCCGTGATCGCGTCCTCCGGTTAGGCTCAGGGCCGTACGACCCTGATCCGAGGCACGAGGGAGGCCGGGCATGACGTCGGCGCCGGGGCGCAGGAGCAGTACCTTCACACGGCTGCTGCGGCACGGCTTCACCGATCCGTCGGACGCCGAGCGGTTCCTCGACAGCCCCGAACTGGCACCCGTGCGCAACGACCCCGTGCTGCTGGACGCCCTCGGCGGCACCGCCGACCCCGACCTCGCGCTGCACGGACTGGTGCGGCTGCTGGAGGCGCAGGAGACGGCCACCGCCCGCCAGGAGCTGCTGGACACCGTGATAGCGGCCAAGCCGCTGCGCGACCGGCTGCTCGGCGTGCTCGGCGCCTCCGAGGCGCTCGCCGAGCACCTGGCCCGGCACCCGCGCGACTGGCAGGCGCTGGTCACCTACGAGCCGCGCGACCTGCACCCCGGCGTGGAGGAGTTCGAACGCGGCCTCGCCGACGTCACCGACCCGGTGTCGCTGCGCGTCGCCTACCGGCGTTGCCTGCTGTCCATAGCCGCCCGCGACGTCTGCGGCACCGTCGATGTCTCCCAGACCGCCGCCGAGCTCGCCGACCTGGCCACAGCCACCCTCCGCGCGGCCCTCGCCCTGGCCGCGGCCGACGCGCCGGAGGACGCCGCGCTGTGCCGGCTCGCGGTGATCGCGATGGGCAAGTGCGGGGGCCACGAGCTGAACTACGTCTCCGACGTCGACGTCATCTTCGTCGGTGAGGCGGCCGGCGACGCCGACGAGGACAAGGCGCTGCGCGCCGCGACCCGGCTGGCCTCGCACATGATGCGGATCTGCTCGGAGACCACCGTCGAGGGCTCCATCTGGCCCGTCGACGCCAATCTGCGCCCCGAGGGCCGCAACGGCCCGCTGGTGCGCACCCTCGCCTCCCACCTCGCCTACTACCAGCGCTGGGCCAAGACCTGGGAGTTCCAGGCGCTGCTCAAGGCCCGCCCGGTCGCCGGCGACCTCGCGCTCGGCGCGGAGTACACGGCCGCGCTCAGGCCGCTGGTGTGGCAGGCGGCCGAGCGGGACAACTTCGTCGCCGACGTGCAGGAGATGCGCCGCCGGGTCGTCGCGAACATCCCCGCCGCCGAGGTCGACCGCCAGCTCAAGCTGGGCCCCGGCGGACTGAGGGACGTCGAGTTCGCCGTACAGCTGCTCCAGCTGGTGCACGGCCGTGCCGACGCGTCCCTGCGCAGCGGCACCACCCTCGACGCGCTGAAGGCCCTCGCCGCCGGCGGCTACGTCGGCCGCGCCGACGCCGCCCAGCTCGACGACGCCTACCGCTTCCTGCGCTCCCTGGAGCACCGCATCCAGCTCTACCGGCTGCGCCGCACCCACCTCGTCCCCGAGGACGAGGCCGACCTGCGGCGCCTCGGCCGGTCCCTGGGGCTGCGCACCGAGCCGGTGGCCGCCCTGACCCGCGAGTGGCGGCGGCACGCCTCCGTGGTGCGGCGGCTGCACGAGAAGCTGTTCTACCGGCCGCTGCTGGACGCCGTCGCCGCGCTCGCCCCCGGCGAGGCCCGGCTCAGCGCCGAGGCCGCTCGCGAGCGCATGGTCGCCCTCGGTTACGCCGACCCCGCCGCGGCGCTGCGCCACCTGGAGGCCCTCGCGTCCGGTGTCACCCGCAAGGCCGCCATCCAGCGCACCCTGCTGCCCGTGCTGCTCGGCTGGTTCGCGGACTCCGCCGACCCCGACGCCGGCCTGCTGAACTTCCGCAAGGTCTCCGACGCCCTCGGCAAGACCCCCTGGTACCTGCGGCTGCTGCGCGACGAGGGCGCCGCCGCGGAGAACCTCGCCCGGGTGCTGTCCGCCGGGCGGCTCGCCCCCGACCTGCTGATGCGCGCCCCCGAGGCGGTGGCGCTGCTCGGCGACGGGGACGGCGGCGGCCTCACCCCCCGCTCCCGTGCCTCCCTGGAACAGGAGGTCCTCGCCGCGGTCCGCCGCGCCGACAACGCCGTGCAGGGTGTCACCGCCGCCCGCGGGGTGCGCCGCCGCGAGCTGTTCCGCACGGCCGCCGCCGACATCGTCGGCTCCTACGGCACCGAGTCGCAGCCCGCCGAGGCCGACCAGGGCGCCCTGGTGGACCTGGTGGGCGGCGCCGTGTCCGACCTGACCGCCGCCACCCTCGCCGGCACGCTCCGCGCGGTGGTCCGCGAAGGCTGGGGCGACACCCTGCCCACCCGGTTCGCGGTCATCGGCATGGGCCGCTTCGGCGGGCACGAACTGGGCTACGGCTCCGACGCCGACGTCCTGTTCGTGCACGAGCCGCGCGACGGCGTGGACGAGCGGGAGGCGTCCGAGGCGGCGAACAAGGTGGTCGCCGAGATGCGCAGGCTGCTCCAGGTGCCGAGCGCCGACCCGCCGCTGCTGGTCGACGCCGACCTGCGCCCGGAGGGCAAGTCCGGCCCGCTGGTGCGCACCCTCGGCTCGTACGAGGCGTACTACCGGCGCTGGGCGCTGGTGTGGGAACGGCACGCGCTGCTGCGGGCGGAGCCGGTCGCCGGGGACGTGGACCTGGGCCGCCGGTTCGTCGAGCTGATCGACCCGCTGCGCTACCCGGCCGGCGGGCTGGACGAGGACGCCGTACGGGAGATCCGGCGGCTGAAGGCGCGCATGGAGTCCGAACGGCTGCCGCGCGGCGCCGACCCCAAGCTGCACGCCAAGCTGGGCCCGGGCGGGCTGTCCGACGTGGAGTGGACGGTGCAGCTGATCCAGCTGCGGCACGGCACCGAGGTGCCGGGGCTGCGGACGACCCGCACCCGCGAGGCGCTGGCCGCCGCCCGGGAGGCCGGGCTGATGTCCGAGGAGGACGCCTGCACCCTCGACGAGGCCTGGGTGCTGGCCACCCGCGTACGCAACGCGGTGATGCTGGTCCGGGGCCGCGCGGGGGACACCTTCCCCACCGTGCCCCGGGAACTGGCCGCCGTCGGCCGCTACCTGGGCTACGGACCCGGCCACGCCGGCGACATGCTCGACGCCTACCGCCGTACGGGCCGCCGCGCCCGGGGCGTGGCGGAGGAGCTGTTCTACGGCGGCGCGTAGGCGGGGCGCCCGGGCGTCAGGGCTGTTTCTGCAGCGGGACGTGTTCGGGCGCCGGAGGCGCGGCCGGTTCCGGGACGCGCCGGGGGAGTGCGGAGGGGCGCCGGCCGTACCAGGCGAGCGCGACGCCGTAGCCGACGGCCAGGCACAGCACGCCGCCCACCGCGTCCAGCCAGAAGTGGTTGGCGGTGGCGACGATCACCACCAGCGTGAGCACCGGGTACACCAGGCCCAGCACCCGCACCCACGGCACCGAGGCCAGCGCGAAGAGCGTGAGCCCGCACCACAGCGACCAGCCGATGTGCATCGAGGGCATCGCCGCGTACTGGTTGGAGACGTTCTTCATGTCCCCCGAGGCCATCGAGCCCCAGGTCTGGTGGACCAGCACGGTGTCGATGAAGTTCTGGCCGTTCATCAGCCGGGGCGGGGCCAGCGGGAACAGGTAGAAGCCGACCAGGGCGAAGCCGGTGGTGACGAACAGGACCAGCCGGGTCGCCGCGTAGCGGCCGGGATGTCTGCGGTAGAGCCACACCAGCACACCCAGCGTCACCACGAAGTGCAGGGTGGCGTAGTAGTAGTTCATGCCGACGACCAGCCAGGTCACCGAGTTCACCGCGTGGTTGACGGACTCCTCGAAGGCGGTGCCGAGTTGGCCCTCCAGCCGCCAGATCAGGTCGGCGTTGCGCAGGGCCTCCGCCCGCTGTTCGGGCACCGCGTTGCGTACGAGTGAGTACGTCGCGTAACTCACCGCGATGAGCAGGATCTCGAACCAGAGCCGGGGGCGGCGGGGAGCTCGGAGACGGCGCAGGCGACCCGTCCCCGTCGTCTCCTCGACGGGGATCGCTGCGGCCGGTTCACGGCCCTCCAGCGTCGTCACAGTCGAGTCACCCATGTGCACAGAGTCTGCCAGAAAAGACCTCTCGGTCAGATCATCCCCCGGTCGGGGCCGGCCCGCATGTTCTGCCCCGGGAAGAGGCGGTCCGTCTCCTCCCCGGGAAGGGGCGGAAAGGATCCTTTCTCCGTCCTAGGGACGATTGCGGTCCCCGGGTGCCGAAGCGGTCGAACCGCGCACCACCAGTTCGGGCATGAACACGAACTCGCTGTGCGGCGCGGGAGTTCCGCCGATCTCCTCCAGCAGCGTGCGCACCGCGGCCTGCCCCATCGCCGGGACGGGCTTGCGGACCGTGGTCAGCGGCGGGTCGGTGAAGGCGATCAGCGGCGAGTCGTCGAAGCCGACCACCGAGATGTCGTCCGGCACCTCGAGACCACGCTGCCGGGCCGCCCGGATCGCGCCGAGCGCCATCATGTCGCTCGCGCACACCACGGCCGTGCAGCCCCGGTCCATCAGCGCGCTGGCGGCGGCCTGACCGCCCTCCAGCGTGTACAGGGAGTGCTGGATCAGCTCCGTCTGGATCGTCTCCGCGCCGAGCCCCACCTGCTCCTGCACCGCCCGCACGAAGCCCTCTATCTTGCGCTGCACCGGCACGAACCGCTTGGGCCCGAGGGCCAGCCCGATCCGGGTGTGGCCGAGGGACGCGAGGTGGGTGACCGCCAGCGCCATCGCGGCCCGGTCGTCGGGGGAGATGAACGGCGCCTGCACCTTCGGCGAGAAACCGTCCACGAGCACGAACGGCACGCCCTGCGCCCGCAGCCGCTCGTAGCGCTGCATGTCGGCGGTGGTGTCCGCGTGCAGTCCGGAGACGTAGATGATGCCCGCCACCCCGCGGTCCACGAGCATCTCGGTCAGCTCGTCCTCCGTCGACCCGCCGGGGGTCTGGGTGGCGAGCACCGGGGTGTAGCCCTGGCGGGTCAGCGCCTGCCCGATCACCTGGGCCAGGGCCGGGAAGATGGGGTTCTCCAGTTCCGGGGTGATCAGTCCGACGAGGCCCTCGCTGCGCTGCCGCAGCCGCACCGGCCGCTCGTAGCCCAGCACGTCGAGGGCGGCGAGTACGGACTGACGGGTGGTGGCGGCGACGCCCGGCTTCCCGTTCAGGACCCGGCTGACGGTCGCCTCGCTCACCCCCGCCTGAGCAGCGATATCAGCAAGCCGTGTGGTCACAGGACCGGACTGTATCTGCCGATTGTCGCCTTGCACACCGACCGGACGCCTGGTGCGCGCCGTGGGACGGCCCGTGGTGGGCTGCTGGCTCATCGCGATCCCTCAAGTCGTGGTCGGCGTCCGCTCCGCAACGGATGATTCCCCCGGCGGCAACGGATGGCAAGTGCTTGCAGAGTCTTGCACAACTGTCCGAACCCCCGGCGTACGGGCGGATATCAGGGTTGCGTGGCGGTCGAGAACGGGTCACGACGGCATAACTGTCGAGGGTCCTTGCAAAACTTTTCTGCAAGGTCTTTCGGAAAAGTTCCAACGCTGTTACGTTCACGTCGCCCGGCCGCCGCAACGGCGCAGTCGGCACCTCGCGGGACGGCAGACGGGGCCGTTCCCGCCTCACGGGCTTAACCCTCAAGGAGAACCTCATGCGGCGTGGCATAGCGGCCACCGCGCTGGTGGCGTCCCTCGCCCTCGCGGCGACGGCCTGCGGCGGCGACAGCGACAGCGGCGACAAGGCCGGCGGTCCGGTCACCATCACCTGGTGGGACACCTCCAACGCGACCAACGAGGCGCCGACGTACCAGGCCCTGGTCAAGGAGTTCGAGGCCGCCAACAAGGACATCAAGGTCAACTTCGTCAACGTCCCGTTCGACCAGGCGCAGAACAAGTTCGACACCGCCGCCGGTTCCAAGGGTGCCCCCGACGTGCTGCGCTCCGAGGTCGGCTGGACCCCCGCCTTCGCCAAGAAGGGCTTCTTCCTGCCGCTGGACGGCACCGAGGCCCTCGCCGAGCAGGACAAGTTCAAGTCCAACCTGCTCGAGCAGGCCAAGTACGAGGGCAAGACCTACGGCGTCCCCTTCACCACGGACACCCTCGCCTTCGTGTACAACAAGGCGCTGTTCGCCAAGGCCGGCGTCGAGGCCCCCAAGACCTGGGACGACCTGAAGAAGGCCGCCGCCACCATCAAGGACAGGACGGGCGTCGACGGCTACTGGGGCTCCACTGCCGGCTACTACGCCCAGCCGTTCCTGTACGGCGAGGGCACCGACATGGTCGACGCCGACGCCAAGAAGATCACCATCAAGTCCGCCGAGGCCAAGAAGGCGTACGGCACCTGGCTGGACCTTTTCAAGGGCAAGGGCCTGCACAAGGCCGACGTGACCGCCGACGCCTACGCCCACATCCAGGACGCGTTCGTCAACGGCAAGGTCGCCTCGATCATCCAGGGCCCGTGGGAGATCACCAACTTCTACAAGGGCTCCGCCTTCAAGGACAAGAACAACCTCGGCATCGCCACCGTCCCGGCCGGTACCGCCGGCACGGCGGGCGCCCCGACCGGCGGCCACAACCTCTCCGTCTACGCCGGCTCCAGCAAGGAGAAGCAGGAGGCCGCGCTGAAGTTCGTGAAGTTCATGACCTCGGCCAAGGCGCAGGAGACCATCGCGCTGAAGAACTCCACGCTGCCGACGCGCGACGACGCCTACACCGACCAGGTCAAGGCCGACCCGGGCATCGCCGGCTACCAGACGGTCCTCTCGGCCGCCCAGCCGCGCCCGGCGCTGCCGGAGTACAGCTCCCTGTGGGGCCCGATGGACGACGAGCTGCCGCAGATCGCCAGCGGCAAGGAGTCCCTGGACAAGGGCCTGGGCGACGCGGAGGCCGCGTTCACCAAGCTGGTGCCGGACTTCAGCAAGTAATGCCCGGGTGGCCGCCGGACCCGCTTCCAGGAGGGGAGGGTCCGGCGGCCGCCGGCCTGTTGCCGTACTCCTTGATCATCCAGAAGGTGCCGAACCATGACAGTCGCCATCGACCGCGCGACCGGCAAGCGCCGCGGTGACCGCGCGCCCCGCCCCGGGCCGGGCCAGCGCCTGAAGCACTCCTACCAGAAGCACTGGTACGCCTACGCCATGATCGCGCCGGTGGCCGTCGTGCTCGGCGTCATCGTGCTGTACCCCCTGGTCTACGGCTTCTACCTCACGCTGACCGACGCGGACAGCCTCAACTCGGCGCGCACCATCGGCGTCAACGAGATCGAGGCCACCTACAAGTTCATCGGCCTCGACAACTACGCCGAGATCCTGTGGGGCGAGACCGCCTACGACCGGTTCTGGTCGCACTTCATCTGGACGATCGTGTGGACGGCCGCCTGTGTCGCCCTGCACTACGGCATCGGCCTGGGCCTCGCGCTGCTGCTCAACCAGAAGCTGCGCGGGCGCACCTTCTACCGGCTGGTCCTGATCCTGCCGTGGGCCGTGCCGACCTTCGTCACCGTCTTCGGCTGGCGCTTCATGCTGGCCGACGCCGGCATCATCAACTCCGGCCTCGACTTCCTCGGCCTGCCCACCCCGGCCTGGCTGGAGGACTCCTTCTGGCAGCGGTTCGCGGCCATCATGGTCAACACCTGGTGCGGTGTGCCGTTCATGATGGTGTCCCTGCTCGGCGGACTGCAGTCCATCGACAGCACCCTCTACGAGGCGGCCGAGATGGACGGCGCGAGCGCCTGGCAGCGGTTCCGCCACGTCACCCTGCCCGGCCTGCGCTCGGTCAGCTCCACCGTGGTGCTGCTCGGCATCATCTGGACGTTCAACCAGTTCGCGATCATCTTCCTGCTGTTCGGCAACACCGCCCCGGACGCCCAGATCCTCGTGACCTGGGCCTACCAGCTCGGCTTCGGACAGCAGCCGCGCGAGTTCGCCGAGTCCGCGGCCTACGGCATGCTGCTGCTGGCCGTCCTGATCGTCTTCACGTCCTTCTACCGCCGCTGGCTGAACCGCAACGACCAGCAGCTCACGATCTGAGGCGGGAGTCCCCATGAGCACCTCGACCCTCCCCACCGCCGCCGAGGCGGACCGGCCCGCCGACGCTCCCGCGGCCGCGCCCCGCAAGGGCCGCCGGCGCGGTGAGGTCAGCCCGCTGGGCCGCCTCACCTCCCACGGCATCCTGATCGTGGCCAGTCTGATCGCGCTGTTCCCGGTGGCCTGGCTGGTCTTCCTGTCCCTCGGACCCGACAAGGACGACTATCTGCGTCCCGGCGGCATCTGGGGCAAGATGACGCTGGACAACTACGCGTTCGTCCTGCAGAACACGAACTTCTTCGACTGGCTGAAGAGCTCGCTGATCGTCTCGCTCGGCACCACGGTCATCGGCGTCCTCGTCGCCGCCACCACCGGTTACGCCGTC
This sequence comes from Streptomyces tendae, assembly GCF_008632955.1. Taxonomy (NCBI): domain Bacteria; kingdom Bacillati; phylum Actinomycetota; class Actinomycetes; order Kitasatosporales; family Streptomycetaceae; genus Streptomyces; species Streptomyces tendae. Next base: position 5,376,360 of record NZ_CP043959.1, on the reverse strand, counting down.
TCCCGCATGCGCTTCCCCGGCTACAAGAAGTTCATGTGGGTGCTGCTGGTCACCCAGATGTTCCCGGTGGCCGTGCTGATGGTGCCGATGTACCAGATCCTCTCGGACCTTCAGCTCATCGACAGTTACCTCGGACTTGTCCTCGTCTACTGCTCGACGGCGGTGCCGTACTGCGCCTGGCTGATGAAGGGCTACTTCGACACCATCCCGTTCGAGATCGACGAGGCGGGACGCGTCGACGGACTGTCCCCGTTCGGCACGTTCGCGCGGCTGATCCTGCCGCTCGCCAAGCCCGGGCTGGCGGTCGCCGCGTTCTACAGCTTCATCACCGCGTTCGGCGAGGTCGCCTTCGCCACGACGTTCATGCTCGACGACAAGAAGTACACGCTGGCCGTGGGCCTGCAGAGTTTCGTCAGTGAGCACGACGCCCAGCGGAACCTGATGGCCGCGACGGCCGTGCTGATCGCCATACCCGTGTCCGCGTTCTTCTATCTCGTGCAGAAGAACCTCGTCGCCGGCCTGACGGCCGGTGGCACCAAGGGGTAAGTCCCGGGACTTCTGCCGTCGGCCGGCTGCCGCGTTCGTCGTGGCCGGCCGCGCCCACGCGGCGGAGCCGCACATCGGCAGAGCCCCGCGCCCCTCCGGCGCGCTGCCCCTCCCCGGTCCCGAGGCGGTTGCGGTGGCCATCCGACCCCGCTGTCACCGTAACCGCCTCGCTTCGCCGCCCGCCCCCACTCGCTTCCATGCCCGAACTCGTATCAAGGACGACATGAGCCAGCAGCACTCCGCCGCCCCGGCCCCGACCCCCACGACCGACTCGGCCGTCGCCACCGTCGCGCGGCGCCGTGACTGGTGGCGGGACGCGGTGATCTACCAGGTGTACCCGCGCAGCTTCGCCGACAGCAACGGTGACGGCATGGGTGACCTGGAAGGCATCCGCTCCCGTCTGCCGTACCTGCGTGACCTCGGGGTGGACGCCGTGTGGCTGAGCCCCTTCTACGCCTCCCCGCAGGCCGACGCCGGCTACGACGTCGCCGACTACCGCGCCGTCGACCCGATGTTCGGCACCCTGCTGGACGCGGACGCGCTGATCCGTGACGCCCACGCCCTGGGCCTGCGGATCATCGTGGACCTCGTACCCAACCACTCCTCCGACCAGCACGAGTGGTTCAAGCGCGCCCTCGCCGAGGGCCCCGGCTCGCCGCTGCGGGAGCGCTACCACTTCCGTCCCGGCAAGGGCGAGAACGGCGAACTCCCGCCCAACGACTGGGAGTCGATCTTCGGCGGCCCGGCCTGGACCCGGGTCACCGAGCCCGACGGCACGCCCGGCGAGTGGTACCTGCACCTCTTCGCGCCCGAGCAGCCCGACTTCAACTGGGAGCACCCGGCGGTCGGCGACGAGTTCCGCTCCATCCTGCGGTTCTGGCTGGACATGGGCGTGGACGGCTTCCGTATCGACGTCGCCCACGGCATGGTGAAGGCCGAGGGCCTGCCCGACCTGGGCTCCCACGACGAGCTGCGGTTGCTGGGCAACGATGTCACCCCGTTCTTCGACCAGGACGGCGTGCACGACATCTACCGGCAGTGGCGGCTCATCCTTGACGAGTATTCCGGCGAGCGGATCTTCGTGGCGGAGGCGTGGACGCCGACCGTGGAGCGCACCGCCAACTACGTCCGCCCGGACGAGCTGCACCAGGCGTTCAACTTCCAGTACCTGGCGACCCACTGGGACGCGGCCGAGCTGCGCGGGGTCATCGACCGCACCCTCGACTCGATGCGCCCGGTCGGCGCCCCCGCCACCTGGGTGCTGTCGAACCACGACGTCACCCGGCACGCCACCCGGTTCGCCAACCCGGCCGGTCTCGGCACCCAGATCCGTCTGGCCGGCGACCGGGAGCTGGGCCTGCGCCGGGCGCGCGCGGCGACCCTGCTGATGCTGGCGCTGCCCGGCTCGGCCTACGTCTACCAGGGCGAGGAGCTCGGCCTGCCGGACGTCGTGGACCTGCCGGACGAGGTGCGCCAGGACCCCGCGTACTTCCGTGGAGCGGGCCAGGACGGCTACCGCGACGGCTGCCGGGTGCCGATCCCCTGGACCCGCGAGGGCTCGTCGTACGGCTTCGGTGACGGCGGCAGCTGGCTGCCGCAGCCGGAGGGCTGGGGCGAGCTGAGCGTCGAGGCGCAGACCGGCAGGCCGGGCTCGACCCTGGAGATGTACCGCTCCGCGCTCGCCGTGCGCCGCGAGCAGACGGACCTGGGCGCCGGCGACGCGGTGGAGTGGCTGCCGGCACCCGAGGGCGTGCTGGCCTTCCGGCGTGGGGACTTCGTGTGCGTCGCCAACACCACGGACGCGCCGGTGACGGTGCCCGCCCACGGACGGGTGCTGATCACCAGCGGTGACGTGGAGGAGGCGGGAGGCGAGGCCACCGTCGCGGCCGACACGACCGTGTGGTGGACGACCGCCTGACGGTCGTCAGGTCGTCCGCTCCGCAACTTTTTTCATTCAAGTTGGTACGGCCCGCTGCCCTTTCGGGTTGCGGGCCTCTAACATCTGCGTTGCCGCAAGGTTGCTGAAGCTTTCTGCAAGAAGCTTCAACCGCCTGTGCCGGTATCCCCACACCCCCTTCGATGAAGAAGGACCCCACATGGCACGCAGAATCCTCGCCGGTATCACCGCCCTCGCGGCCGCCTCGGTTGTCATGACCCCGACGGCAGCGGAGGCGTCCCCGCCCGGCACCAAGGACGTCACCGCCGTCCTCTTCGAGTGGAACTTCGCCTCGGTCGCCCGCGAGTGCACCACCACCCTCGGCCCCGCCGGCTACGGCGCCGTGCAGGTCTCCCCGCCCGCCGAGCACATACAGGGCTCCCAGTGGTGGACGTCGTACCAGCCCGTCAGTTACCGGATCGCCGGACGCCTCGGCGACCGCGCCGCCTTCAAGAACATGGTCGACACGTGTCACTCGGCCGGTGTGAAGGTCGTCGTCGACACCGTCATCAACCACATGTCGGCCGGCAGCGGCACGGGCACCGGCGGCACGTCGTACACGAAGTACAACTACCCCGGGCTCTACTCCTCGTACGACTTCGACAACTGCACGTCGGAGATCACGAATTACGGCGACCGCTGGAACGTCCAGAACTGCGAACTGGTCGGCCTCGCCGACCTCGACACCGGCGAGGAGTACGTCCGCAGGACCATCGCCGGGTACATGAACGACCTGCTCTCCCTCGGCGTGGACGGCTTCCGCGTGGACGCGGCCAAGCACATGCCGGCCGCCGACCTCGCCAATATCAAGTCCCGCCTGAGCAACCCGTCGGTGTACTGGAAGCAGGAGGTCATCTTCGGCGCCGGAGAGGCCGTCCAGCCCACCGAGTACACGGGCAACGGCGACGTCCAGGAGTTCCGCTACGCCTACGACCTCAAGCGCGTCTTCACCAACGAGAACCTCGCCTACCTGAAGAACTACGGTGAGGGCTGGGGCTACATGAACAGCTCCGTCTCCGGCGTCTTCGTCGACAACCACGACACCGAGCGCAACGGCTCCACGCTCAGCTACAAGGACAACGCCACCTACACCCTGGCCAACGTCTTCATGCTGGCCTGGCCCTACGGAGCCCCGGACATCAACTCCGGCTACGAGTTCACGAACCACGACGCCGGACCGCCCAACGGCGGCCGGGTGGACGCCTGCTGGCAGAGCGGCTGGAAGTGCCAGCACAACTGGCCCGAGATCAGGTCGATGGTCGGCTTCCGCAACGCCACCCGCGGCCAGGCGGTCACCAACTGGTGGGACAACGGCGGCGACGCCATCGCCTTCGGCCGGGGCAGCAAGGGCTTCGTGGCCATCAATCACGAGTCCGGCTCCCTGACCCGCACCTACCAGACCTCCCTCCCGGCGGGCACGTACTGCGACGTGCAGCGCAACTCCCCGGTGACGGTGAACGGTTCGGGACAGCTGACCGCGACCCTGGGCGCCCACACGGCCCTCGCCGTGTATGCCGGCAAGTCCTCCTGCTGAAGCACGACTGTGACGTCCGGCGGCCGGATCCGCGGTCGCCGGACGCTAGCGTGAACGCGGGGTGATCAGGCGCCCCCGCCGGGTGAGGAGGCGCGGCGCGATCCCTCCCTGCGATCGCCGGACGCGCCGCGGGGGAGCTCGTCCACATGGCTGCGAACCACACCACCCGGCGTCCCGGAGGGCGTGCGGCCGGGTGCCTTCAGGCGGTGATGGTGCCGTTGATCCTGATCGGCATCATCGCCGCGTGGAACCACTTCGACGACGACAGGACCTCGTCCTCGCCCTCGTCCGATCCGTCGTCGTCCTCGTCGGATCCGTCGTCGGACGACGCGGGTGCCGGAGGCGGCCGGCTGATGGAGGGCGACTGCGTCGACGCGGACGCCCAGGAGATCGCCTGCGCGCGGGCCGGCTCCGCCGACTACAAGGTCCTCGGCCTGGTGACGACCGAGGCCGACTGCCCCTCGGGCACCACGGACCGGTTGAAGCCGACCAGCGCGAACGGCCGTCCCCCCGACGTCATCTGCGCCACCGCGGCGGCCTGACGGGTCCCCGCCGAGCGCCTTCGCGCCGCCGGCCGCCCACCTGACGGCCGGCGGCGCGCACGTATGTGTGCCGGACTCGTCCGCCCCTGCCGGATACCTCCCGCTGGAAGTTCTTGCCATCGGTTTCAGAGGTATTGCTGTAAGGCTTTCAACGACGATACGGTCACGCCGACGCTCCGGTGATGTGGCCGAAACAGCCCCCGCCGGGGTGTGGGGTCGGACCCAACGAGCCGTAAGCGCAAGGAGTTCACGCCTTGATACCCAGATGGCCCGCGCCCCCGGGGCGCCGCACCGCGCGGGGCCGACGCGTCGCCGCCGTCACGGTGGCCGCGCTCGCCGCAGCGCTGGTGCAGCCGGTCGCCGCCCGAGCCGCCACCCCGCCCGCGCCCCCGTCGGACGCGAAGCTGGCCGCCGCCCCGGCGCGGCACGACCTGACGCGGGAGCAGTTCTACTTCGTCCTGCCGGACCGCTTCGCCAACGGGGACACCAGGAACGACCGCGGCGGACTGACCGGTTCGCGCCTCACCCACGGGTACGACCCCACCGACAAGGGCTTCTACCAGGGCGGCGACCTCAAGGGCCTCACCCAGAAGCTCGACTACGTCAAGGGGCTCGGCACCACCGCCATCTGGCTGGCGCCCCTCTTCAAGAACCAGCCCGTGCAGGGCTCCGGCAAGGACGCCTCGGCCGGCTACCACGGGTACTGGATCACCGACTTCACCCAGGTCGACCCGCACTTCGGCACCAACCAGGACCTCGAGACCCTCATCGACAAGGCCCACGCCAAGGGCATGAAGGTCTTCTTCGACGTCATCACCAACCACACCGCCGACGTCGTCGACTACGAGGAGAAGTCCTACGACTACCTCTCCAAGGGCGCCTTCCCGTACCTGACGCAGGACGGTGTGCCCTTCGACGACTCCGACTACGCCGACGGCGCGAAGAAGTTCCCGCGCGTGGACGCCGGCACCTTCCCGCGCACCCCCGTGGTGCCCGCGGCGAAGAAGCGCCTCAAGGTGCCGTCCTGGCTCAACGACCCGGCGATATACCACAACCGCGGCGACTCCACCTTCGCCGGCGAGTCGGCCGAGCACGGTGACTTCTCCGGGCTCGACGACCTGTGGACCGAGCGTCCCGAGGTCGTCGACGGCATGGAGAAGATCTACCAGCGGTGGGTCAAGGACTTCGGCATCGACGGCTTCCGGATCGACACCGTGAAGCACGTCAACATGGAGTTCTGGACCCAGTGGGCCACCGCCCTCGACGCCTACGCGGCCAAGCGCGGCCGGGACGACTTCTTCATGTTCGGCGAGGTGTACTCCTCCGACACGGACGTCACCGCCCCCTACGTCACGCAGGGCCGGCTCGACGCCACCCTCGACTTCCCCTTCCAGGAGGCAGCCCGCACGTACGCCTCCCAGAGCGGCAGCGCCAAGAAGCTCGCCTCGGTCTTCGGTGACGACTACAAGTACACGACCGACAAGGCCAACGCGTACGAGCAGGTCACCTTCCTCGGCAACCACGACATGGGCCGCATCGGGACGTTCCTGAAGCAGGACAACCCCGAGGCGTCCGACCCGGAGCTGCTGAAGCGGGACATGCTCGCCAACGAGCTGATGTTCCTCAGCCGCGGCAACCCGGTGATCTACTACGGCGACGAGCAGGGCTTCACCGGCGCCGGCGGCGACAAGGACGCCCGCCAGACCCTCTTCGCGTCCCGCACCGCCGACTACCTCGACGACGACCTGATCGGCACCGGCCGCACCCACGCCGAGGACACCTACGACACCCGCTCCCCGCTCTACCGGCAGATCAGCGCCCTCGCCACGCTCCGCACGGCGCACCCGGCGCTGACCGACGGCGTCCAGCAGGAGCGGTACGCCGACGACGGCCCCGGCGTCTACGCCTTCTCCCGCACCGCCACCGGCAAGGACACCACCGAGTACGTCGTCGCCTTCAACAACGCCGCCGAGACCAAGCAGGCCACCTTCGCGACCGGCTCCGCCCGGATGACCTTCCAGGGCGTCCACGGCACCGACGCGACCGTGCGCAGCGACGCGGACAAGAAGATCACCGTCTCCGTCCCGGCCCGCTCCTCGATCGTCCTCAAGGCCGCCGCCCCGCTCGGCAAGCCCGAGGCGAGGCCCACGCTCACCCTGAAGGCCCCCGAGCCGGGCGCCACCGGCACCGTCGAGATCGGCGCCGACGTCGAAGGCGGTCAGCTCAACCGGGTCGTCTTCGCCGTCCAGACCGGCAACGGGCCGTGGCAGACGCTCGGCTCCGCCGACCACGCGCCGTACAAGGTCACCCACACGATCGGCGCGGACGTCCCCACCGGTACCGCGCTGCGCTACAAGGCCGTCGTGATCGACTCGGCCGGCCGTACCGCGAGCGCCCTCGCCGCGTCCACGACCGGCACCCCGCCCGCCGAGGAGGAGCCCACCGCCGCCTCCCGCGAGTACGCGATCGTCCACTACCAGCGCCCCGACGGCGACTACGACGACTGGAGCCTGTACGCCTGGGGCGACCTCGCCGACGGCGAGGCCACCGAATGGCCCGCGGGACACGCCTTCACCGGCCGCGACGCCTACGGCGCCTTCGCCTGGGTCAAGCTGAAGCCGGGCGCCTCCGACGTCGGCTTCCTGGTGGTCGACAAGGACGGCAACAAGGACGTCGCCACCGACCGCACGATCGACGTGACCCGCACCGGTGAGGTCTGGATCAAGCAGGGCGACGACACCGTCACCACCGAGCGGCCCGAGTACCCTGCACAGGACACCGGCAAGGCCGTCCTGCACTACCACCGTGCCGACGGCGGGTACGAGGGCTGGGGCCTGCACACCTGGACAGGTGCCGCGAACCCCACCGACTGGTCGAAGCCCCTGGAACCGGTGAAGACTGATGCCTATGGCGCTGTCTTCGAGGTGCCGCTCGCCGAGGGTGCCACCAGCCTCAGCTACATCCTCCACAAGGGCGACGAGAAGGACCTCCCGACCGACCAGTCGCTCGACCTCAGGGCGAACGGCCACGAGGTGTGGCTGGTGAGCGGGCAGGAGAAGTACCTGCTGCCGCAGCCCGCCGGGTCCGCGGCCGCGCTCGACCTGACCACCTCCAAGGCGGTCTGGATCGACCGCTCCACCCTCGTCTGGGACGGCTCCGCCGCTGCCGCCTCCACCCAGCTCCTCGCCTCCCGCACCGGCTCGGTCGCGGTCAGGGACGGCAAGCTGGACACCGGCGACGCCCGCTGGATCCGCCTGGCGAAGTCGGCCCTGACCGACGCCCAGAAGGCGACGTTCCCGCACCTGAAGGACGGCACCGCCTGGACCGTCGACCCACGTGACCGTGAGCGGGTGCGCGAGGCCCTGCGCGGCCAGGTCGTCGCCACCCAGCGCGCGGCCAACGGGGCAGTGCTCGCGGCCACCGGTGTGCAGATCGCCGGCGTCCTGGACGACCTGTACGCCCCCGGCGCCACCAAGGCGCGGCTCGGCCCGGTGTTCCGGCACAACCGGCCCACCCTGTCCGTGTGGGCGCCGACCGCGCGGAAGGTCGCCCTGGAGATCGGCGGCCGTACCGTCGCCATGCGCCGCGACGACGCCACCGGAGTCTGGTCCGTCACGGGCCCGGCCTCCTGGAAGGGCAAGGCGTACCGGTACGCGGTGACGGTGTGGGCGCCCGCCGCGGGCGAGCTCGTCACCAACAAGGTCACCGACCCCTACGCGACGGCCCTGACCACCGACTCCGTGCGCAGCCTCGTCGTCGACCTCGCCGACCGGTCCCTGCGGCCGCGGAACTGGGCGACGTACACCAAGCCGAAGGCCGTGCCGCTCAAGGACGCGCAGATCCAGGAGCTGCACATCCGCGACTTCTCCGTCGAGGACCGCACGGCGGAGCACCGGGGCACCTACCTGGCGTTCACCGACAAGGACAGCGACGGCAGCAGGCATCTGCGGAAGCTGGCGCAGGCCGGCACCTCGTACGTGCACCTGCTGCCCGCGTTCGACATCGCCACCATCCCCGAGAAGAAGTCCGACCAGGCGACCGTCGACTGCGACCTGGCCTCCTACCCGGCCGACTCCGACAAGCAGCAGGAGTGCGTCGCCAGGGCCGCGGCCAAGGACGCCTACAACTGGGGCTACGACCCGTACCACTACACGGTCCCCGAGGGCTCCTACGCCGCCGTCCCGGACGGCACCGCCCGCACCGTCGAGTTCCGCGAGATGGTCAAGGCGCTCAACGACGACGGCCTGCGCGTGGTGATGGACGTGGTCTACAACCACACCGCCGCCCACGGCCAGGCGAAGACCTCCGTGCTCGACCGGATCGTGCCCGGCTACTACCAGCGGCTGCTCGCCGACGGGTCCGTCGCCAACAGCACCTGCTGCTCCAACACGGCGCCCGAGAACGCCATGATGGGCAAGCTGGTCGTCGACTCGGTCGTCACCTGGGCCAAGGAGTACAAGGTCGACGGTTTCCGCTTCGACCTCATGGGCCACCACCCGAAGGCCAACATCCTCGCCGTCCGCGATGCGCTCGACGCGCTCACGCCGGAGAAGGACGGTGTCGACGGCAAGAAGATCATCCTGTACGGCGAGGGCTGGAACTTCGGCGAGATCGCCGACGACGCCCGCTTCGAGCAGGCCACCCAGAAGAACATGGCCGGCACCGGCATCGCCACCTTCTCCGACCGGGCCCGTGACGCCGTGCGCGGCGGCGGCCCCTTCGACGAGGACCCCGGCGTGCAGGGCTTCGCCTCCGGCCTCTACACCGACCCCAACTCCTCCGCCGCCAACGGCACCCCGGCCGAGCAGAAGGCCCGCCTGCTGCACTACCAGGATCTGATCAAGGTGGGGCTGAGCGGCAACCTCGCCGACTACACGTTCACCGACACCGACGGCAAGGAGGTCAGGGGCTCCCAGGTCGACTACAACGGCGCGCCCGCCGGCTACGCGGCCGCCCCCGGCGACGCCCTCGCCTACGCGGACGCGCACGACAACGAGTCGCTGTTCGACGCCCTCGCCTTCAAGCTGCCGAAGGACACCCCGGCCGCGGACCGGGCGCGCATGCAGGTTCTCGCCATGGCGACGGCCGCCCTCTCCCAGGGGCCGGCGCTCTCCCAGGCGGGCACCGACCTGCTGCGCTCCAAGTCCCTGGACCGCAACTCCTACGACAGCGGCGACTGGTTCAACGCCATCCACTGGAACTGCGCGGACGGCAACGGCATGGGCCGCGGTCTGCCGCCGGCCGCCGACAACGAGGACAAGTGGCCGTACGCCAAGCCGCTGCTCGGCTCGGTGACGGTGGGCTGCCCGCAGATCGAGGGTGCCTCGGCCGCCTACCGGGACCTGCTGCGGATCCGTACGACGGAGCAGGCGTTCTCCCTCGGCACCGCGGACCAGGTGCAGTCCCGGCTCTCCTTCCCGCTGTCCGGGAAGGACGAGACGCCCGGCGTCATCACCATGAAGCTGGGTGACCTGGTCGTGGTCTTCAACGCCACGCCCGAACGGCAGCAGCAGCGCGTCGCCGCGCTCGCCGGCACCGGCCACCGTCTGCACCCCGTGCAGGCGTCGGGCGGGGACGCGGTCGTGAAGACCTCGTCGTACGACAGGGCAACCGGCACGTTCACCGTGCCGGCCCGCACGGTCGCGGTGTTCACCACCGGCTGATCGTCCGGGCGGCTGCGGCTAGGGTGGGCCCTCCTGACCGGGAACAGGAGGGCCCATGCCGCAGATCACCGTCGACTACTCCAAGCCCCTCGCGGACGGTTTCGACCGGCCCGCCTTCGCGCGGGACCTGCACGACGTCGTCGTGGAGATCGCCGCCGCCAGGCCCCCGGCCTGCAAGACGCGGTTCCGGCGGACCGAAGAGGTCGTCGTCGGCCCCGACACCGACGGACACGCCCTGGTGCACGTGCACATCGCCCTGCTGGCCGGCCGCACCGACGAGACCAAGGCCCGTCTCACCGAGGCGGTCCTGGAGCTGCTGCGGCAGTACGTGAAGCCGGCCGAGGGGCAGATGCTGCACGCCTCCGCCGAGGTGCGCGACCTGGACCCGTCCTACCGGAAGTTCGAGGGCGAATAGGCCCTCGGGACAGACCGCGAGGGCCCGGCCACGACGGCGGCCAGCACGAGCGTGACCCCCGTGGCCCCCGCCGTCAGTCGGTGGCCAGGGAGATGAGCCGGGCGGCCAGGTCGGTGAACGGGCCGTCGCCCGGCTCCTGCTTGACCAGGCCGCGCAGCAGCGTCGCCATCTCCTCGTCCCGCGCGGCGGCGACCGCGGCCAGCGCCGCGAAGTTCTGCACCAGCTGCGCCTCCAGCTCCTCGCGCGGCACCCGCCGCCCGTCCAGCCAGATCAGCGCCGTCGACTCGACGAGCGAGATCCAGGAGCGCACCACCAGTTCCAGCCGCGCCGGCGCCGGACCCACCACACCCATGTGCGCCAGCATCTGCTCGTACGCGGCCTGACGCACCGAGTCGACCAGGGCGTTGGTGGTCGAGGAGCCCACCGCGGGGCCGCCGCGCATCAGGGCGGAGAATCCGGGGCCGTGCTCCTCGACGAAGTCGAAGAACCGGGCCATCACCCGCCGCAGCCGTGAGCCCAGCGGGCCCTCGTGCGGCTCCGTGAACCGCGACGACAGGTCCTCCGCGGCACGCCTCAACGCGGCTTCGTACAGGCTGAGTTTGCCGGGGAAGTAGTGGTAGACGAGCGGGCGCGAGATGCCCGCCCGGGACGCTATCTCGTCGATCGAGACCTCGTCGGGGGAACGGCTGCTGAACAGTTCGAGGGCCACGCCGATCAGCTGTTGCCGACGCTCCTCGACTCCCAACCTGCGACGTACCCCGGTAGTCATACGAACACCTTACCGATTGATTCCGGCCTCCCACGGGCCGGACCGGGAACCGGTGTTCCCCGGATCACCGCAGCCCGCCGACCGGCCCCCCGTCCTCCAGTGTGCCCTCGAGGTCCGCCCGGGCGCCCTTCTCGGCCCGCACGGACAGCAGCCGGCCCTTCGCGCTGCCCTCGATCCCGCCGGTGGCCTTCACACCGGCCACGCCGTCGCTGCCGGCCGCCAGCAGGTACCAGGCGCCCTCGGCGGACTTCCACAGCACCCCCGCGAGCACCTCCGGCCGCCGCTCCCCGCACGCCGGCACGTCCTGCGCCGTCGCCGCCACCGCCCCGTACCGCGCGCCCGGTGTGTGGAACTGCGCCAGCACCCGCGCCCCGGTGCCCCGCCAGGTCTCGCCCCGGGTGCACAGCCATTCCGCCTCACCGTCCGCGTCCGGCAGCGGCTGCCCGGCGAACGTCCAGGCGTTGACGCTGCGGACGCCCGCCGAGCGCATCACGGCCAGCGAGCAGGCGTACGGTGCCCAGGCGCGCAGCTCCTTCGCCCCCGAGAGGTCGTCGGCCTCACCCGGGCGCCCGGCGGTCAGCCGGGCCGGGACCAGCTCGCCCAGGTCCGTCATCACGCGGGTACCGGTGCCGTCGGTCAGCTCCAGCGCGTTCCACGCGGTGCACGGCTCCCGCCCCACCACGGAGACGAAGGGGGCGGTCACCCCGCCGTCGAGGGACAGGTCCATGGTGCCGGAGCCCGGCTCGCGCAGGTCCCGTTCACCTGCCTCCCGCACCCAGGGGGCCACCAGGAAGCGGACGTTGCCGTCCGAGCGGCTCAGCACCACCGCGCTCGCCCCGGCCCGCCCGGCACCGTCGACCCGGGCCAGGTCCAGGGCCGCGCCCCGGGTGCCGTGCTCCGGCTCCGCGTAGCGGGCGAGACGCCAGCCGTCGTACAGGATCACCACGCGGGCGCCGTCCACCGTCCCCGCGTACAGCAGTTGGGGCGGTCCGGCGGGTCCGCCGGACGGGGTGCCCGGGGTCGCCGTCGCCTTGACGCCCTCGCCCGGCCGGGCCCACACCGCGAGGGCGCGGCGCAGCAGCGCCCGGTCGCCGGTGAGCGCGCCGCGCGCCGGCCACACGGAGAAGTCGGTGCGCGCGGACGTCTTCCACGCCGATGCGGGCGCCCGGGTCAGCTTCGCGGGGTCCAGCGCGGCCCGCGCGGCCGGGTTCTGCGCGTACGGGGGAGCGGCCGGGCCGTCGGCACCCCAGCCGTCCCCCGGCAGCGAGAGCAGCGCCCCGCACACCGCCAGCGCCGCCGCCCCGACCAGCCCGGCCTTGAGGTGCCGGCGGCGGCGCAGCAGGTCCGTCGGCCGTGCCTGCAGCGAACAGGGGTCGAACTCGGGGGAGTCCAGCAGCCGGTACGGGTCCGGGACGCCGTCGGCCTCCCGTAGCGCCGCGTCCACGTCGGCGACGCCCGCGGCGGTCAGCACCCCGCGCACGTCCCCGTCCGGGAGCCGCTCGAGGCCGCGCAGGGCGTGCGCGGCCCGCGCCGGGCCGGACAGCGCCGACAGCCGCTGGTCCAGGGCGAGTTCGTCGGCCCCGCCCGGCCGCGGGAACACCTTCAGCCCCCACACGTGCGGCAGCAGCGGCGGCAGCTGGGCGCGCTTCGGCAGGCCGCGGCGGCGCAGCGGCAGCCCCGCCTCCAGTGCCGTACGCACCACCTGGAGCCGGACCAGCGCGTAGCCGGGGTCGCCGTCCCGGCCGGCGGTCTGCGCCGGGATCAGCGGCGCGGCGGCGCGGCCCCGGGGCAGGGCCCGCTGGACCAGGGCGTGCGCGGTGAGCACCCGCCGGGTGCGGCCCAGCCGGGAGGGCAGCACGAGGTAGGCCAGCCGCACGAGCCGTGGATAGTGCTCGACGAGCGCGGCCTCGGCCTGTTCGACGTCCACGACCGGACCGGCGGGGGAGGAGGGCACGGGGGACTGGGCGGCGACATCCTGTGACTGCACGTTCAGCAGAACGAGCGAATCCGTGGATGGTCACCTGACCCGCACGTCCCCCGCCCGGCGGGACCGGCGGACGTGGCGCCGCGATTGAGCGCGGGGCGCGCCGCAGCCGTATCGAATGCCGAGGGCCCCCGGCCGGGGCTCCGTGCGGCATGTCGCCGCCCACGATGTCGCCGTCAAGACCGGAGGAACACATGAGGGTGACCCGACCGATGCGCGCGCTGACCTGCGCGGTGGCGGCCCTGGCGCTGGCGGGCTGCGGGTCCGGCGGCACCGGCGAGGACCAGGTGCCGCCCACCGCCACCGGCAGCCTGGAACACCTGGCCGCCGAGGCGAAGTGCGACCCCGACATGCAGACCGACGCCGACACCATCCGCCAGGCGCTGTGCGGGAAGGGCGACGAGAAGTACGTCCTCGCCACCTTCTCCACCGACCGGGGCCAGCGGGAGTGGCTCAACACCGCGAAGGACTACGGGGGTTACTACCTCGTCGGCCGTAAGTGGGTCGCCGTCGGCGAGGAGCGGACGGTCGAGGCCCTGCGGTCCAGCCTCGGCGGGGACCTGGAGGAGGGGTCCGAGCACATGAACCCTGGTGGCAGCCACAACAAGGGCGGCCACCACGGCTGACCGGGCCGCGCACCGGACACACGGAAGGCCGGCGGTGGGAACTCCCACCGCCGGCCTTCGCCCTTTCCCTCTACCGGTCGCCCTGGACCGGGGCCCGCCCGCCTACTGGCAGTCGCGGCCGCTGTTGATGCACTCGACCATCTCGTTCATCAGGTTCTCGTCGAAGAAGTTGATGAAGTCGTTGTGGTCGGTGATCGGCTTGTGCAGCTGCTCCGGGAAGGTGTCCACCGCGTACGGGCTCACCAGCTGCCCGTTGTCGATCTGCGGGGCCGGGATGTTGTCGTACACCAGGCGGACCTGGAGCTGGGGGATGGCCTGGAAGCCGTTCGAGCAGGTGCCGTCCGCCTCGACGAAGTCGACGTGCGTGCGGTGGTTGGCGCTGTCGCTGTTCTGCCCGTCCCAGCAGCTCTGGAAGCTGGTCGTACGGACCACGCCGCTGCCCTCGGGGCAGATCGGGTACTTGTCCGTCACCTGCCGGTCCTCGAAGCCGGTGCAGCTCCAGGCGGTGTTGGCGTTGTTCAGACCGTTGGTGAAGGCCTTGGCGTCACCGGTGATGATGCGCAGCGCCCGGGGCATCGCGACCACGTCGCCGGTCCGGTTGCCGACGAACTTCAGGTTCACCTCGGTGGGCGCCACGATCTTGCCGACGTTGCCGTCCTGGCCGCCGCCCGGCTGGTCCTGGTCGATGTCCTGCGTGCCGTCCTGGATCCGCAGCACCGGCCAGAAGTACGACGACCGGTCGCCCTGGTTCTGACAGGTGGTCTCGCCGTTCGCCAGGTCCTCGTCGCTCGCGAAGGCCGTGTTGGCCTGGTTGCCGACGTAGTCGTGCTGGTGCTGGGCACCGTTGCTGACGCCGGGCGCGACGATCACGTTGTCCGAGTTGCGCAGCGCGTTGTCGTTCTTGCCGCACTCGGTGGTGAAGCTGCCGGTCGAGCCGGTGCCGCCGTTCGCGGCGAGGCCGTTGGGCAGGTTGCGGGAGTTCGGCTGCACGTCCTCGATCTTGATGAAGTCGTCCGCCACGGGACCGTTGCCGGCCTGCCCGCCGTTGCCCTGGCCGCCGTCGTCCTGACCGCCGCCGTTCTGGCCGCCGTCCTGACCCCCGCCGTCCTGGCCCCCGCCGTTCTGGCCGCCGTCGTCGCCCCCGGGCTGCTGCTCCGCGGGCACGCCCTGGCACGGGGCGAACCGGCCGAGGTCGCGCGCCTGGCCGCCTGCCCGCTTGATGTTGATGTCGATACGGTCCAGGGTGGCCACGCGCTTGGACTTCAGCGGGCCGAGGATGGCGTTGTCGACGTAGTTCGCGTCGCCCGCCTGCGCCTGGCGCGTCTCGGCGAGACGCGTGTACGCGTCGGTGATCTGACGGTCGAGCCGCGCCAGTTCCCGCGCGACGCCCCAGCGCGCCTTGCGGGGCACCTTGGTCAGCTTCTGGCCGACGTCCGGACAGTTGATCGTGGCGACCTGCGACGGCCGCGACTTCGTCCGGTTGTGCCCCCCGTTCTCCTCGTGCGCCGAGGCGTAGAAGTTGGCCCAGACCAGACCGCCCCCACCGATGGCCAGGGCCGCCGCCCCGGCTATCACCTTGGTGGCCAGCGGTGTACGGCGTTTTCTTGTGTTGCGTCCCATGGAACTCCTCTGACTTCCTTGCGGGGCATCCCAGTGCGGGGCATCGAGGCGCCCGTTAGGAGCGAAGCGGCTCCCTTGAGTACGCAAGCCGCCCCACGGGTGTTCACCCGTCGCGGGAATCGATGGGAAGTCAGTGCCGTCCCGGAGGTTTCAACAGCCCCTGGCGCACGGGGAGTTGCGGATCACCCACCCGGGGTGAACCACAGTGTCCGGTTTCACCGGCCGTGGCCGGGACGACGCGCCTTTCACCGGCCGTGGTCGAGATACGCGAGAACCGCCAGCACGCGACGGTTGTCGTCGTCCGACACCTCCAGGCCCAGTTTGGCGAAGATGTTGGCGGTGTGCTTGGCGATGGCCCGTTCCGTCACCACCAGCCGGGCCGCGACGGCCGCGTTGGTCCGCCCCTGCGCCATCAGCTCCAGCACCTCCAGCTCCCGGGGCGTCAGCCGTTCCAGCGGCCGGTCCGCGCCGGACCGCCGCGCCAGCAGCTGCTGGATCACCTGCGGGTCCATGGCCGTACCGCCCGCCGCCACCCGCCGGACCGCGTCCACGAACTGCTCCGCGTCGAACACCCGGTCCTTCAGCAGATACCCCACCCCGCCCTCGCCGTCCGCCAGCAGCTCGCGCGCGTACAGCTGCTCCACGTGCTGGGAGAGCACCAGCACCGGCAGTCCGGGCCGCTCGCGCCGGGCCCGCAGCGCGCACTGCAACCCCTCGTCGGTCTGGGTGGGCGGCAGCCGCACGTCGACCACGGCGACGTCCGGCTCCTCCTCGGCGAGCGCCCGGGTCAGCTCCGGCCCGGACCCCACGGCCGCGACGATGTCGAAGCCGTGCGCCCCGAGCAGCCGGACGAGCCCGTCACGCAGCAGGAACAGGTCTTCGGCTAGGACAACACGCACGGAATCTCCATGGTGACCAGGGTGGGACCGCCCGCGGGGCTGCTGACGGCCAGGACGCCGTCGAATGTACCCAGCCGCCGCTCCACCCCGGCCAGACCCGAACCGCCCCCGATCACCGCGCCGCCCCGCCCGTTGTCGGTGACGGTCACCCGCAGATGTCCGTCGGCGTGGTGCAGGTCCACCCAGATCCGGTCCGCGCCGGAGTGCTTCACCGCGTTGGCCAGCACTTCGCTCACCGCGAAGTACGCGGCCGACTCCACCGGCGCGTCCGCCCGCCCGGGCAGCGTCACGTCCACCTCCGTGGCCACCGGCAGCCGCAGCGCCAGCGCCCGCACCGCGTCCCCGAGCCCCCGCTCGGCCAGCACCGGCGGATGGATGCCGCGCACCAGGTCCCGCAGCTCGGTCAGCGCCTCCGCGGACGACTGCCGGGTCCGTGCCAGCAGTTCCCGCGCCTGCCGCGGGTCCTTCTCGATCAGCGCCTCGACGGTCCCCAGATCCA
Organism: Streptomyces tendae; assembly: GCF_008632955.1. Classification (NCBI taxonomy): domain Bacteria; kingdom Bacillati; phylum Actinomycetota; class Actinomycetes; order Kitasatosporales; family Streptomycetaceae; genus Streptomyces; species Streptomyces tendae. The sequence continues at coordinate 5,359,327 of NZ_CP043959.1, read as the reverse complement.
TCCCCACGGCCACCAGACGCGCCTGCGCCCCGTCGTGCAGGTCCCGCTCGATGCGCCGCAGCTCCGCGGCCGAGGTGTCCACGGCGTCCCGCCGGGTCTCGGTCAGCACCCGCACCCGCTCGGCCAGTTCCCGGCCGCCGGAGCCCAGTACGGCCCGGGTGAGCAGGAAGTGGACGCGCAGCAGGCGGGCGGCGGTGAAATGACCGACCGCCAGCAGTGCCAGGGCCAGCGCGGCGGCGCCCAGTGCGGACTTCTGCCCGGACACCGGCACGAAGCCGTACCACCACGGGTCCGGCAGCACCCGCCACAGCCCGGCCGCCACCGCGAACCCCTCCAGCGGGTAGACGATCAGGGCGGGCGGCAGCAGCGCGGTGACGAAGCCGGCCGTCATGTCGACCGGCAGCCACAGCAGGTCCCGCCAGGTCGCCGGATCGCCCAGCATGCCGAAGGTCCGCGCCCACGGGTTCGCGTCCTTCGGCAGCGGCCGGTACGCGGGCGGGATCCGCACCCCGCCCCACTCGGCCGCCAGCACCCGCCGCCAGTCCGCGAACGCCCGCACGCCCTTCAGCACGTACGGCGTGGTGACGATGCCGACGCCGATCGGGATCAGGCAGACCGACACCACGGCCGCCACGAAGCACACCACCGCCCCCGGCAGCGACACCAGCGCCAGCGCCAGTCCCCGTACCGCCGCGAGCGGGAATTCCCGCGCCGCGTTCCGTCCGTCGTGTGCATGCGTCCCGGTGGTCATGGGCCCAGTCTCACCGTCCGCGCCGGGCGGCACACTGGGTCCGGCCCCCGCCTGTGGGGTGGGGCTGGCTACACCCCCTGGGCTGCGGCCAGCACCTTCGCCTCCACCTCGGGGTCCAGCCCCTTGACCGTCCGGTCGGGGCGCCGCGGTGCCGTGCCGCCGATGTCCCGCAGCCAGGCCCAGGTGTCCGCGACGGTCTCCGCGACCGGCCGGCAGCGCAGCCCGGTCGCGACCGCCCGGGAGACGTCCGCCGAGTGCAGCGCGTCGTGCATGTCGCTGTGCGGCGGTACCCACACCGGGAGCTGGGTCCACGGCTCCACCCCGGCGTCGAGGACCACCTCGGGCGCCGTCCACCGCAGCTCGGCCGGCCCGCCGGTCACCCGCACACAGGCCTCCAGCAGCTCGCCCATGGTGGTGTGCCCCTGCGGCGACATCAGGTTGTACGGCCCGCTCAGCCCCTGTTCGGCCGCGCCGAGGATCCACTCCGCGAGGTCACGCCCGTCGACGTACTGCAGCGGCAGGTCCCGCGGGCCGGGAGCGAGCACCGGACCGCCGCGCGCCACGCGGTTCAGCCACCAGGGCAGCCGGCCCACGTTCTCGTACGGCCCGAGCAGCAGCCCGGCCCGCACCAGCACCGAGCGGTCCGCGCCGAAGGCGTCCACCGCGGCCAGCTCGCCGCCCCGCTTGTCCCGCGCGTAGTCGGTCACGTCGGCGTCCGGGGAGGCGCCCTCCACCACGGGGGCGTCCTCGCCGTACCCGGCGGGCGGCGCCCAGGTGTACACCGAGCAGCTCGACACGTACACGTACCGTCCGGCGCGGTCCCGCAGCAGCCGCGCCGCGTCCCGTACCGCGCGCGGGGCGGACGACCAGGTGTCGACGACGACGTCCCACGTGCCCGGTTCCTCGTCCAGCGCCGCCAGCCCGTCCACCTCGGTGCGGTCTCCCAGCAGCTCCCGGGTGCCCGGGGGTGCCTCGTGCCGCCCGCGGTGGAAGACGGTCACCTCCCAGCCCCGCGCGAGGGCCGCCTCGGCGACGGTCCGGCCCACGAACTCCGTACCACCCAGCAACAGAAGTCTCATACCGCCGACTCTGCCCGGCCGGGCGGCACCGGGGAACACGCTTCTGCTGTCGGCAGACCGGCGGTCCGGCGCCGGACCGCCTGCCCGCCCGCCCGCTCAGCGCCGTACCGTCCGGCCGCTCAGCGCCGGACCGCCCGCCCGCTCAGCGCCGCACCGGCGGCACGTACTTGTAGCCGACACGGCGCACCGTGCGGATGGCGTCGCGGAACCCGGCGCCGAGCTTGCGGCGCAGCCGGGCGACGTGGACGTCGACCGTGCGCCCGTCGCCGACATGGCCGTAGCCCCACACCGTGCCCACCAGGTGGTCCCGGGTGTGCACCCGGTCCGGGTGCGCCACGAGATGGGCGAGCAGCTCGAACTCCAGATACGTCAGGTCCAGTTGGCGGCCGTCGACCTCGGCGGTGCGCCGTACCGGGTCGACCCGGATCAACGCGTCGTCGTCCGCGGGGCCGGGCGGTACGGACGCCGGCCGCGGGAACGGCGGCCGCCGGTCGGCGGGGACCAGCACCAGGTAGCCGACCATCGGCGGCCGGCCGGGCAGCACGGGCACCGCGTCCGGCGCGGCGGGCAGCCAGGTGGCGCCGGGCGGCAGCAGGTCCGCGACCGTGACCACCTCGTCCCGGTCGACGGCGCGCAGCCGGGACCGGGCGGCGGGGACGGGCGGGAGGGGGGAGGAGGAGGACAGGGAAGGGGTGGTCGCCATGGGACGTCAGCTCTTTCGCGCGAAGGGTTCGTCGAGGACGTACGCGGTGCGCGGCGGCCGAAGGCCGGTAAGGTTCCGGGCGTTAAAGGGCCGGCGCGTTCGTCGAGCGACAACACACCCGGTCGAAGTCGTGGTGCTGACGGGAAGGCCAGAACGGCTGCAGGTCACGTCGACCCGTCGCGTGGTGGGTGCGGAAGCCGGCCATGGGTCCATTGAAGCAGACGGCGCGAGGGGCGCCCACCTTCCGGTGGACGCCCCTCGGACGGATCGCGGCGCGGATCAGACCTGGCCGGCCTTCTCCAGCGCGGTGCAGCAGGTGTCGACCAGCAGACGGGTCACCACGTACGGGTCGACGTTGGCGTTGGGACGGCGGTCCTCGATGTAGCCCTTGCCGTCCTTCTCGACCTGCCACGGGATGCGGACCGAGGCGCCGCGGTCCGAGACGCCGTACGAGTACTCGTTCCACGGGGCGGTCTCGTGCAGGCCGGTGAGGCGGTCGTCGATGCCGGCGCCGTAGTTCTTGACGTGGTCCAGCGGCTTGGAGCCCTCACCCAGGGACTCGGCGGCGGTGATGATCGCGTCGTAGGACTCGCGCATCGCCTTGGTGGAGAAGTTGGTGTGCGCGCCGGCGCCGTTCCAGTCGCCCTTGACCGGCTTGGGGTCGAGGGTGGCGGCGACGCCGAAGTCCTCGGCGGTGCGGTAGAGCAGCCAGCGGGCCACCCACAGCTGGTCGGAGACCTCCAGCGGGGACAGCGGGCCGACCTGGAACTCCCACTGGCCGGGCATGACCTCGGCATTGATGCCGGACAGGCCGAGGCCCGCCTTCAGGCAGTTGTCCAGGTGCGCCTCGACGACCTCACGGCCGAAGATCTCGTCGGAACCGACACCGCAGTAGTAGCCGCCCTGCGGGGCCGGGAAGCCGCCCTTGGGGAAGCCGAGCGGGTAGGCGTCCTTGAAGAAGGTGTACTCCTGCTCGATGCCGAAGATCGGCTCCTGCGCGGCGAACTTCTCGGCGACCTCGGCCAGCGCGGCGCGGGTGTTCGACTCGTGCGGCGTCATGTCCGTGTTCAGGACCTCGCACAGCACCAGGACGTCGTCGCCGCCGCGGATCGGGTCGGGACAGACGAAGACCGGCTTGAGCACGCAGTCCGAGGCGTGGCCCTTGGCCTGGTTGGTGGAGGACCCGTCGAAGCCCCAGATCGGCAGGTCGGCGCCCTTCGCGTCGTCGCCCAGGATCTTCGTCTTGGACCGCAGCTTGGCGGTCGGCTCGGTGCCGTCGATCCAGATGTACTCGGCCTTGAAGCTCACGGTCCACATCCTTCGGGGTGGGTCTGGGCGCGCTTGGTGCGGATGCTGCGGCGCTGCGGCACTGGGGCGCCGCCGTCGATGCCCCGCAGCATGTCAACAGGCGATTTCCCGACCGTTGCCCAGGTGTGAACCCCGTGTTACCGGGCGCCGGTGCGCCCGGCACCACTGCGTGAGGGCCCGGGGGAGGGGGGCCCGGTGTATGCGATGGGACATGAAGAGGCCCGCCGTTCCCGGCATGAGCGGGCCCGCCGCTCCCGGCATGAGGAGGCCCGCCGCTCCCGGACGGGAACGGCGGGCCTCCGGGCGCACCAGGAACCTCACCCCACCTTCTCGATCAGCGCCCTGCGGATCAGGAACTTGCCCGGCTCGCGGACCTGTTCGAAGGCCGCGTCGTTCAGCAGCACACAGCTGCCGGACACCGAGGTGACCTCCACCGTCGTGGACTTGTTGTTGTCCAGGTTGGTGACCTTCAGCGTCGTGCCGGCCGGGAACTGGTTGCTGGACGCGGCCGGGGCGCCCGCCTCACCGGAGAGGGTGACGGTCGAGCCGTTGCACACCTGCTCACCGGCGGCGGCCCCGCCGCCGTTCTGGCCTTCCTGGCCGGCCTGCCCGTCCTGTCCCGCCTGCCCGTCCTGGCCGCCCGCGGCGGGCCGGGACGGGGCCGGCTGCTGCGGCTGTGCGGGCTGGGAGTCCTGAGCCGACTCCCCCACCGCGCACCCGGAGGCCTCCTGCTGCAGCTGGATCTGGGCGATGACCGCCTCGCGGTTGGCGATCCGCGCCTCGGACTGGGCGTCGGGGTCGGCCCGCTGGCCCGCGATGAACCGCTGGTTGTTGCCGAGCGCGGTGGCCAGCCCCTGGCAGACCGTCGAGTCCGCCGCCGACTTCGTGGTGGCCGGCGGCGGGCTCGCGTTCGACGTGGTCGCCATGACGAAGGCACCGCCGCCCGCCACCGTGGCGGCGCTCAGCAGCAACGCCAGCTTCTTCTTCGGGCCGAGGGTTCTCCTGCGCGACATGCGCGCCTCCAAGGGGGTCGGGGGAGCGTACGCCGCTATGTACGAGATACCGAACGCAGTTGCTCAGCGGCCGGCCCAAGTCGCCCAAGTGGCGTGCGTCACAGGAGTGGTGGGGCAGGGCGTCAGCGGGACAGCGCGTCCCGTACGGCCTCCTCCGAGCGGGCTACGACCGCCGTGCCGTCGTCCGCCGTGATGATCGGCCGCTGGATCAGCTTCGGGTGCGCGGCCAGCGCCGCGATCCAGCGGTCCCGCGCGCCGGCGTCCCGCGGCCAGTCCTTGAGGCCGAGTTCCTTCGCCGCCGCCTCCTGGGTCCGGGTGATGTCCCACGGCTCCAGTCCGAGCCGCTCCAGCACCTCGCGGATCTCGTCCTCGGACGGCACGTCCTCCAGGTAGCGGCGGACGGTGTAGTCCACCCCCTCCGCGTCGAGCAGGCTGATCGCGCTGCGGCACTTGGAACAGGCCGGGTTGATCCAGATCTCCATGCCGCACACGGTACGCCCGGCCGACGCTGTTCGATTTCCTTGGTTCACCCCGCGCATCTCGCGCACCACCCGTGACGCCCACCCAAAACCCTTGCGGACCAGCGCATTTGTTGGCCGGAGGGAGCCTGCTGATTGTCAGTGCCGGGACGTAGAATGGAGGAAGTGTTCGAGGGAGTCGCCGAGGTCGCCGTGGACCCCGGCCGACCGCCCCGACCGCGACAGGAGGATGCCCGTGCCCGCTGCCGCCCTCAAGCCGAAGCCCTTGCCCACCCAGTCCACCGCGAAGCGTCCGGTGCTGCTCGAACTGCCCTGCGCGCCGGTGGAGAAGCGCCCGCTGCCGCCGGGCCGCCCGCGCGAGTGGTACGTCACCCACAACCGCAGGCTGAAGGCGATGCGCCTCGCCATCGCCCTGCTCGACTCCGGCGTCTACCTGCCCAGCCAGGCGCGCGACGAGACGATCCGCGGCGCCGCCGAGCTGATCGGTGTCCATCCGCCGTCGGTCACCACCTGCCACATGGTCCGCGCGTTCATGCGCTACAACCGCTGAGCACACGACCGGTGCCGGGCGCCCGTCCAGGGGTGTCCGGCACCGTCGTGCCGTGACCGGCCACGGGCTGGGGCAGTATGGGCGGCGGGGTGCCGCCCACCCCGAAGTCGCCCGGGCCGCCCGGCGCTTGCGCGGTCGCGCCCGGTGGAGGAGAGAGGGAGGACGGTTGGCCGAGGAGAACACGGGCCCGATTCCGTGGATCACGCCGTCCGGCCGGTACGCACGCGCCCTCGGCCCCGCGACCGACATCGCCCTCGCCCTGGTGGTCCTGCTGGCGGCACAGCGCTACGCCGGTGACCACGACCTGCTCCTGGGCGGCCTGATGGCGCTCGCCCTGCTCGCCCGCAGGCAACGCCCCGCCACCGTGATGGCGGTCGTCATGGCGCTGGCCCTCGCGCAGTTCCTCCTGTACGAGCCGTACGTGGCCGACCCGCCGGCGCACGCGCCCGCCGCGTACGACCTGGCCGTGCTGTTCGCCATGATGTCGGTCGTCCACCACTCCCGGATCCCCTGGATGCCGTATGCCGCGGGCGGCGCGGTGCTGCTCGCGACGGGGGCGGGCACGGCCGGGGCGTCGCTGCTGGGCATGGAGCCGTTCGCCGACGGCGGGATGCTGCTCGTCTACTGGGGGCTGACGCTGACGGTGTGGCTCACCGCCTTCGCCCTCCAGACGCGGCGCCTCTACGCCGAGAGCCAGACCGCGTGCTGGGAGCGGACCCCGCGCCCACCGTGGTCACCGCCGACGCGGCTCAGGACTCCGCAGGGGGGCGGGCGCGCGCGCATCGGGCCGTCACCGCCGAGCTGACCGGCCCGGCGCGCGCCGACGGGCGCGTCGTCGCCGAGGACACGGCCGCAGAGGCCGGGCCGTCGGACGACCTGCGCACGACGGCCACGATCGTGATCGTGGTCCTGGGTCTGACCGTCCTGGTGGCGGTCGCCGGCGTCGCGACCACGGCGAGCCTCACCGTCGTCGAGCGGGGGCGCGAGTTCGGCCTGTTGCGGGCCCTGGGCCTCGGCGCAGCCGCCGTGCACCGCATGGTCACGGCGGAGTGCGCGCTCCACGGCCTCCTCGGCGGGGTGCTGGGGCTGGCCCTCGGCGTGCCGTACGCCTGGCTGGTGGTCCGCGTCGCGGAGGCGAGCGCCCCCTTCACCGTGCCGGCGGGGCAGCTCGCGGCGGTGTTCGGCGCCCTGGTGCTGGTGACGGCAGCCGCCGGGACGGTGCCCGCCGTGCGCGCCTCCCGCACCTCACCGACGGTCGCCGTCGCCCGGAACGACTGACCGGGATCAGTAGGGGCCGATGTGGGCGTAGCCGAGCAGGACGATCACGGCGGCGACGCAGCCGAGGATGACGACCGTCGACACCCACGACGAGCGTCCCGACGATCGCCGCCCCCGGTGCTCCGCGTCGGCGCGGAACGGCACCGGCCCGGGCGGGTTGTCCTTCCAGCGCGCGGCGAGCATGCGGGCGCGGGCCGACGGCTCCTTGTGCTCGGCGCCGTCCACCCACCTGAGGTCGAACTCGCGCTTGTCGTCGTCCTGCTCGGACATCCCCGTGACCTTCTCTCGAACAGCAGTGTCAGACCAAGGATCCCTCCGCACCCGCCTGGAGGGAAGTATTCCGGACGCGCGACGCCGCCCCCGCCCCTGGACGACCAGGGGCGGGGGTGCAACCGATGTCGGAGGGCCCCACCGTTCGCGGTGGGGCCCTCCGACGGTGTCCGGGCATCCCGCGGTCGGCATGGCGTCCGTCACACATGGGCCGTCCATCGGGTGATTCCCGGTGGGGTGGCGGAGCGGTCGGCCGGGCGGCGGGCGGGGGCGGCGCCATGGTGGGGATTCCGGTCGTCGCCCTTCGTACGGAGCCCTCGTGGAACAGCAACCCGATCCCTCCCGCCGCGCGACGGGCAAGGGGCGTGCAGCGGCCCTGCTGCTGATCCCCGTGGCCGTGGGCCTGGGCATCTGGTTCGTGGGGCAGGGCCTGACACCCGACCCGAACAGCAGCCTGTTCGGCGCCCGGTACGACGAGGCAATGGAGCTCAAGGCCCGGTTGGGGAGCGCCCTGCTGGGTCTCGCGCTGGTCCAGCTTCTGCTCGCCGCCTGGATGTACGGCCTGCTGCCCGGGTCGAAGCCGGCACCGCGCGCCGTGCCCCTCGCGCACCGGGTGACCGGACTGCTCGCCTTCCTGCTCTCGGTGCCGATCGCCTACCAGTGCCTGAGCGCGTACGGCGTCGAGACGACGTCGCCACGGGTGGCGATCCACTCGGTCACCGGCTGCGTCCTGTACGGCGCCTTCGCCGCGAAGGTGCTCGTGGTGCGCAGCCACCGGTTCCCGGGGTGGACGCTGCCTCTCGTGGGCGGTCTGCTCTTCTGCGCGATCGCCCTGCTCTGGTACACAGCCGCGCTGTGGCAGCTCAACGGGTTCGACACGCCGGGGCTGACGTGACGCGGGCGGTCAGTAGCCGCCGTTCTGGGACGCGGGCTGCTTGGTGATCTTCTTGCCGTCGGTGCCCAGCACGAACCACTTGGCACCGAACGCGTCGACGCCCTGGCCGTTGGTCTGCCCGGCCTTGGTGTCGTCGGCGAACGTGTAGAGGGGCTGCCCCTTGTACGTCACCTGCTTCGAACCGTCGCTGCGCTTGATGGTGTCGAGCAGCTTGCTGTCCACGCCGCCCTTGGCGACGAGCTTGCCGTCCGCCTTCAGCGGCGGCCATGCCTCGGCGCAGGCGTCGTTGCAGGTGGACTTGTCCTTCTTGTCGGACTCGAACAGGTAGAGGGTGTGACCCTTCTCGTTGACGAGGATCTTTCCCAGTGGCGTGTTCTTGGTGGTCACCGTCACGGAGGACGCCGCTTTCGCCTCGGTCGCCGACGGGGCGCCGGCGGCGTGGGCGACGGTCGTCCCGGACAGCAGCACGACTGTTCCGGTGGCAGCGACAAGTGCTCGGGCTTGGATGTTCACGAGAATCGCCTCGGAGAATCGGGTACGGCTTCCGCTCTGTCGCGCGCGTCACATAAGTCCCAGTAGACAACGAAGCGGACCACCCGGCCACAGCGGACGGCCCGCGCTCGGCGCCGTCCGCCGCGGCCGTCCGGTCGGGCCGTCTCGGGCCGCGGCTCCGGGCGCAGGCCCGGGGCGGGCTTCGGGTCCCGGACGCGGGTCGTACGGAGGTAGCAGTGGATCCCCGAGCCCATTGGATCCCCGAGCCCATCGCCGCGAGCGGGAGCGGGCCGGTCGTGCACGCACCTCGTGCCGACAGCCGGGACCGTGCCCGTAGGGCCCTTGATGCCGCGTTCGGCGCACCGGCTGCGGACGCCGGCCCGGTGAAGCCGATGCGCTGACCTGAGCGACGGCCGGCTGCGGGTGCCGGGCCCGAACAGGCGTCGGCCGTGCCCTTCCGGCGAGGAAGGGCACGGCCGACGGCCCACACGCGGCCCAGGGGAGCGGAAACCCGCTCCGACCTGGGGCGCTGTCACACGTCGAAGTAGAGCTCGAACTACAACGGCCCCTCTGTCATCTGCGACGGAGGGGCCGTATTGCGTTGACCAGCGGTTTTGACCGTTGGTACGCGTCTGCTAGCGCTAGACGTTATTGATCATCCTGCGGACTGTTTGCGGACTGCTGCTTGTCACTCTTCGGAGCGGCAGGGCGGGGCGGTAGATCGTCCGTCTCGTGGGTGAGCCACCGCAGGAAGTCCCGGATGTGCTGGCCGCGCTGTCGGGGGCCGACCATGACGCCGGCCTTGTCCCATAGCTCCTTCTCGACCCTCACGGTCTGCCTCGGGGTCTTCTCTACGTTCGGCATGCCATGAGGTTAGCCCCTTGCGGTGTCATGACACCAGGGTCTAACGTGGGTGTCATGACACCGGGACCTCCCCGGAACGTCAACGGCCCTACCTGTGTGTTCCCGCACGCAGATAGGGCCTGACGGATCACCTGCTGACACAGGAGAACCGCTATGGCTCAGTCTGCCATCAGCCAGCACACTGCCGCTCTCGCCGGCATCCCTTCTCAGCCGACGGCCGCCGACAAGTCGCAGCCGACCCTCAAGCCCGGCTTCCGCCTGGTGCCCGCCCTGATCGGCACGCGGAAGGCCTCTCACACGGCCTGGATCCCCTGCCCGTCGTGGTGCGTCGAGGACCACACCGCCGAGCCGTACCAGCTGGAGGACATCACCCACGCCTCCAAGTCGGAGGACGTGGGGATCTCCTCATTCCTGAAGCCGAACGGTGACCTGCTCATGTTCGCCATGCTCCAGGCGGACCCGGCCGCCACGGACTCGCGGCTGCGGCAGGCGCACATCGCTGTGGAGGCCGGCGACATGCCGGAGTACCACACGCCGGAGATGGCGGAGGCGCTCGCGGACGACCTGATCGCGTTCGCCTCGTCGCTGCGCCACCTGGCGCGCGCCGCGCGCCTGCACAACGCCTCCCAGGGCGCCGAGCTGCGTGGGGAGGCCGTCTGATGCCGCGCCGTAACGCGAACGTCGACCGCTCCCGCTACCTGGCCATCGAGTCGGTGGACCTGACGCGGGTCGAGGAGACGCCGGCTCTGCCGAAGCTGCCCCGTAAGGCCTGCTCCCGTCGCCGCGCGATGCGCGTCCGGGGCTGGTGAGCGGCATGAGCGAGCGCACGGTGACCGTGTTCACCGCCGATCACGGCGACGTGACGATGCCTGAGCCGTCCTGGTGCACGGGCGAGCACCCCTTCGAGGGGTACCGCGCCGACATTGAGCACCAGGGCGAGGAGATTGAGCTGACGGTGCAGACGCCGTGTCACGGCCCGGTGGCCGTGGCGAAGGCGGGCCTGCTGCAGCGGCCGTTCTCCGAGCTCGGGCCGAAGGCGCCGCTGGTGATGGTCGAGTTCGACGAGCTGCACGAGTACGACGCCGAGACCCTCGCCGGCCTGCTGGACGCGCTCGTCGCCTGGGCGATCGGCCCCATGCACCAGCTGCACGAGCGTCTGCTGCTGCTGGAAGGGGGCGACCAGTGAGCGCCACCCCTAAGCCGAGGTTCGTCAACGACTACCACGCCGGTATCGCCCTGGCGAAGCTGCTGGTTTCCGTCGACCCGAAGCCGGTCGGTGCCCCTGTCGCCCTGCGGATTGTCATGCAGCGGCCGGACGGTCTGACGTATGTGGCCGTCGAGTTGTCGGAGGCGGGCGCCGAGCGCGTCGCCGGTCTGCTGGAAGGCGGCGAGCGATGAGCCGAGCCCTGTTCCTCGCCCTGGTCGTGCCGCTGCTGGTCGCCGAGTGTGTCGCCCAGTTCGTTCTGGACGACCAGGCGTGGACCACCGTTTTCGCCCTGCTGGCCTTCGCCGTGATCGCCGTCCGCTGGGCTGTCGGCCCGCGGGCCGGCGAGGCGGAGGAGTGCCCGCCCGACTGCCCGAAGTGCGCCGAGTCGCTGTCGGAGGGCGACCTGTGACCGCGAAGTGGCCCGTGCGCCGGCCGACCGAGCATGCCGCCCTGCGCGCGGTGTGCCGGTCGGCCCGGCCGACCCCGTCTGTTCCCGCCCTGATGGCTGCGCTGCTCGACGCGAACGAGCGGCGCGACCGTGAGGGCGTCTGCCTGGCCGCGCACCGCGTAGTGCGGGCCGCCGCCCCGGAGGTGGGCGAATGAGCAGCCTTGCCATCTTGAGTGCCGCACAGCTTCGCTCCATCGAGCGGACGCTATCTGCGGGGACGTGGACCATCACGTCCGGCGCGGTGCTGTTCTCCGTTCTGACGGTGACTCCGCTGGTGCAGCGGGTCACCCCGGCGGCGTGGGACTGGACGGCTCCGATCCTGCCGATCGTGGTGGACGCCGCGGTCGTCATCGTGATCCGGCTGGACGCCACGGTGTCCCGGCTCGGGGAGCGTGGCGGCCGGTGGCCCACTCTTCTGCGGTGGCTGACGGGAGTGTTCACGCTCGCCCTGAACATTGGGGACTCCGCTTTGAAGGGGGACGTGGTCGGCGTGGCCGTTCACGCGGTCGCCCCGATGCTGCTCATCTTCACCGCGGAGGCCGCCCTGTCGTACCGGCGGGCGATCTCCCGAGCCCTTGACCGGATCGCCCGTGAACGCGCCGAGAAGACGGCTCGTGAACGTGCGGAGCAAGAGGCGCGTGAACGCCGTCAGCGCGAGGAGCGGGAGGCCCGTGAACAGCGTGCGCGGGAGGAGCGTGAACGGGAACGGGAGACCCGTGAACGGTTGGAGCGGGAGGCCCGTGAACACGCCGAGCAGCTGGAGCGGGAGCGGCTCGACAGGGAGGACCGCCGGGCCCGTGAGGAGCGGGAGCATGCGGCTGCCCTTGAGCGGGAGCGGGCCGAACGCGAGGAGCGGGAGCGGGCGCAGGAGCGGGAGGCTGCCGAGCGTCTCCGCAGGGAGGAGCAGCAGCGGGCCGAGCGTGAGCGCGCTGAACAGCTTGAGCGTGAACGCCTTGAGCGCGAGCGGGTAGAGCGTGAACAGCGTGAACGGGAGGCCGCCGAACGGGCCGCTCGTGAACGCCGGGAGCAGCAAGCGAGGCAGGCCCGGGAGGCTCGTGAACGGGAGGCCGCAGCTCGCCGTGAACAGTCCACCCCCCGTTCCGTGAACAGCGGTGAACGGCCCGCGCTCACGGCCGTGCCCGTGAACGAGGACCGGAAGATGGGGGAGGACGATGCCCGGTCCTACGTCGCGTCGTTCCTCCCCGGGTCCAAGACCGTTCGTGAACTCGCCGACGAAACGGGTTGGTCTGTGGGCTGGGTGTCGGCCCGGCTCCGCGAGCAGCGCGAGCAGAGTGTCGCCATCGTCCCGGCCGCTACGGGGGCGACGTCATGAGCGATCTGGAGAAGGCCGCCCGGGAGGCGGTCGAGGCCGCCGACAACACGGAGCTGACCCGGCAGATCGCCGCGATCCTCGCCGCCCAGCAGCTCCTCAACCAGCAGCAGGCGCCGACCCCGGCGCCCCGGCAGGAGTTCGACGCGAAGAAGTGGCTCGTCATCGGCGGGGTCGTCGTCTCGGTCGGCCTGGTCGCCTCACTGTTCGCCGTGGCCATCGCCATCGGAGCCGTGTGCGCGACCGCGTGCCTGCTGATCCTGCGCGGCCTGTGGGCCGACTTCCAGAAGGGAAAGTGACCATGGCCGATGACCTGACGCCCGGCGACTTCACGTTCGGGGAGAAAGCCCGCCTCGCCGGCCTGGTGGCCCGGATGGCAAAGCGCGGCGTGGCCGGCATGGACGTCGACATCCGGGACCTGCAGCGCAAGGTCGAACGGATCGAGGACCAGGCCCGCCGTCGCAAGCACGGCAAGTAGCTACACCCCGGGGCGGCCGTCAGCTGCCAGGCGAAACCGGCCGCCCCGGGCCTCCCGTCCCTCCGCAGAGAGAAGGAAAGGCCAGCATGACCGAGACAGCGCCCGAGAGGGTAAACGGGCACGTCAACCCCACGGTGTCCCTGCTGAAGTTCGCACCCGAGCAGGCGCAGGCTCCCGTCGTCGACAAGACCGAGCAGGCCGAGAAGCCGCGGCGCCGGGTGCGTATCGACTCCCTGCGGCGCGTCGTCGTCGAGGTGCGCGGCAACGACGGATACCGGGCCGTCGTCCGGCACGGCTCCTACGTCCTCGGCGGTACCCGCATCCTCGCCCGCCGCGTCTGGGACTCCCGCACCACGGCCCGGCACGAGCGGATGATGCGCGCCGCCGAAGCAGCCGGTCAGGAAGACGTCGCCCGCGACTGGGAGCAGCGGGCCTACATCTTCCGCCAGTCCCGCCACCGGCGCCGTATGGAGCTGCTGCAGCTGGCCATCAACGCCCCCAAGGCCATCGCCATGGGCGCGATCGGCGGTGCGGGCATCCTGCTGATGCTCGGCATCATGCTGGCCTGGGCCAACCACGACGTCTCCGACGTGCTCACCCCCACCCGGACCCTGATCGACCTGGTCGCGTGGGCCGCGTTCATCGCCGGTGTCATCTGGGATCCGCTGCTCACAGCCCTGCCGTGGCTCGCCCTCGCCGGGGTGTGGGCGGTCGGCCGGCACCGGCAGGCAGCCCCCGCCTGGGCCCTGCCCGGCGACCCGGAGCAGCGGGACGTCGTGCCTGATGAGAACGCCATCCTGCGCGCCCTGGGCAACCTGGGTATCGCGCCGCTGAACAAGGCCATCAAGGACGGCTGGCAGCCCCGTTGGGTGCAGCCCACGACCCGCTCCGGGAACGGCTGGCACACGCAGCTTCAGCTGCCGCTGGGCGTCACCGTCGAGATGATCGCGGCGAAGAAGAACGTGCTGGCGCACAACCTGATGCGTAAGCCCGTCGAGACGTGGCCGACCGAACCCCCCAGGCAGCCCGGCGTGCTCGACCTGTGGGTCGCTGACCAGGGCTCCCTGTCCGGGGTCGTGCCGCCGTGGCCGCTGCTCACCGAGGGCACCGTCGACTACTTCAAGGGCGTCCCGATCGCCGTGTCCCAGCGCGGGGAGCCCATCATCGGCAAGCTGATGGCCGCGAACTACATGGTCGGCGGCATCATGGGCTCGGGTAAGACGTCCATCGTCATCACCCTGCTGCTGGGCGCGATCCTCGACCCGCTGGTGGTCGTCGAGGCCTACGTCATGGCGTACAACGTCGACTACGACCCGCTCAAGCCGCGCCTGCGGGTGCTGGTCAAGGGCGACGAGGACGAAGACCTGAAGGCCGCCCTGGTGGCCCTGCGGAACCTGCGCGACGAGGTGAGCGAGCGGGGCAAGCTGCTGGAGGAACTCGGCGGCGAGGCGACCAAGCTGACGCGTGAACTGGCCCTGCGGGATGCGCGGATGCGGCCGAAGGTCGTCGTCTTCGACGAGTGCCACGAGCTGTTCATGCACAAGGAGTACGGCAAGGAGGCCGCTGAGCTGGCCATCAAGGTGATGAAGAAGGCCCGCAAGGTCGGCATCACCCTGATCTGGACCACGGTGTCCCCGACCGCGGAGAGCCTGCCGAGGGACGTCACCCGCAACACCTCCCACCGCCTGGCGTTCGCCGTCGGCGACCACGTCGCCAACGACGGGCTGCTCGGCTCGGGCAAGCACAAGGCCGGCATCACCGCCACGACCCTGATCCCCGGCGAGGACGTCGGCACGGCGGTAAGCGTCGGGTTCAGCAACAAGCCGTTCGAGGTGATCCGCTCCCACTACGTAGCCCGGGACCCGGAGAAGGGCATCGACGAGGTGACGCCGGTCGTCGAGCGGGCCATGGGCCTGTACGAGGGCGGGCCGGCCGACGACGCGCCCGCGTTCGCCCCGGTCGACCACCTCGCCGACATCGCGGCCGTCCTCGGCCACGAGCCGAAGATGCTCACACAGGACGTCCTCCGTGGCCTGGTCGAGCGCAACTCGGGCGAGTACGAGGGGTGGACGTTCCGGGACCTGCGCCGAGTTCTCGACGAGGCCGGACACGGCGAGTACAAGACCGGCGGCCGTCAGCACGTCAGCCTCGACCGCGTCCTTGAGGCCATCGCCGCCCGCGATGAGGACGAGGGAGTCGGCGACGAGTAGGGGAGTTCTCCCCACCAGCCTCCCCGCACCGCCTCCCCAGGCGCGACCTGCACATATGGCCGGTCAGGGAGGCAAGGGAGGGACACGCAGAGGGGAGCCCCAAGGCCTGGAATCGGGCCTTGGGGCTCCCCTTTTCTGCTTCCCTCCCTAGAGCCTCCGGCCCCCCTTTCCGGAGTTCATGACCATGCGGTTGAAGTCGACGACGCGGCCGTCGGCGCGGCCGTCGATGTAGGCGGTGAACTCGTGGTCGTCGACGACCAGGCGCAGCGCGTCGCCTGCCTGGAGGCCGCCCGTCGTGCCGGCCGCCGCCACGGACTGCATGGTCCGCCACTGGGCAGGGGTGAGGACCGCTTCGGGCTGGCGCAGGTTGTTCACGCCGATCTGCCCGGGGCCAAGCCAGCCGCCGCTGTCGTAGCCGCCCGGCCGGTTGTAGGCCCGGGAAAGGCTGCCGTAGGTGGCCAGCGCATACCGCATGCTGGAGTACACGTTGGCTAGCGGCATCGTCGAGACCCCGTAGGAGAACGGGCCCGTGTTGCGGAACCGCCCCGCATGGGCGCGGAACGTCGGGCCGATGACCTGCATCAGACCGACCGACGGGTGGCCGGCCTTCCAGTTGGAGTCCCAGCGGTTGACGATGTTCGGGTCGCCCCCGGACTCCTGGTTCATCCTGCGCAACGTGGTGTTGGCTAGGCTCCGCGGTTGGCCGACGAGGCCGAGCGCCTGGTTGACGACGCCCCGCCACCTCTGAACACCCTTGCCACCAGAGCCGGAGCCACCGCCGGTCAGGTACGGCATCGGGTCCACCGGCTTGCCGTTGACCCGCGCCTCCAGGTGGAGGTGCGGGCCGGTGACGTTGCCGGTGGCGCCGACGCGGCCGATCGTCTGACCGGCCTGAACAGCCCCGTCGCGCTTCACCATGGCGGACAGGTGGGCGTACAGGGACTGCAGCCCGTGCCCGTGGTTGACCAGGATGTGGTTGCCGTAGGGGCCGCCGGAGCGGGCGGACGCGATCTGCCCGTTCGCGACGGCGTGCACGGCCTTACCGACCGCGGCCGGGAAATCCAAGCCCGTGTGGCGACCTGAACTCCACATACGGCCGGTCACGCCGAACTTCGTGCCGTACTTGGCGTCGACCGGCTTGACCCACTGGCCACCACCCATCTGGGAATCCTCGGACCCCTTGATGAAGGCGAGTGCCTTGTTCAGCAGCGACGTCGGCAGCGCCTTGGCGAGCGCGCCGAACCCCGTCGTCCCTCCCGGGATCTTGCTGATGAGGTCCCGGATGGGCTTGGCGGCGAGCTGGGCGGCTTTGTAGACGCCGCCGAGCACCCAGTCCTTGCCCTTGCTGACCAGGTTGCCGAGCTTGTCGAGGGTGCCGCCGAACCAGTCGTCGATGCCGCCGTGGTGGCCGACGATGCCGCCTTCGGCGTAGCCGAGCAGGCGCCGTACAGCGCCGGTGCCGCCGCGGTTGCCCGCGTCATTGAGGGCGTGAATGGTGCCCGGCCCGATGCCGCGCACGACTTCGGGTACGAGGACGCCTTCGCCGGACCGCATCGGGGTGAGGACGTCGTCGCGCTTACGGGACTGGTAGCCGGGCAGGACGCCGCCGCGCGCCCAGCCCTTGGGCTTGAACGCGGGCAGCTTGTCGATGGGCAGGACCTTGGCTGCGGCGTTCCACAGGCCGCGGACGCCTTGGTTGTAAACTACATCGATCACCCATTTCACAGGGCGTTTCGTCGCCTCGCGGATCTTGTCGAAGGCCTTGCCGATGCCCTTGCGTGCCGCGTCGAACGCGCCGACCAGCCTGTCCTTCAGTGTTGTTGCCCAGCCGGGCACGGTCTGCGTGAAGAACGTCCTGATCGGCGACAAGATGTTCTTCTTGATGCTGGACCAGACGATCCCCATGCCGTCGAGGACCAGCCGGAACGACCCCACCACCTTGTTCTTCAACGTGGCCGCCCAACCGGGCACGGTGACGGTGAAGAACGTCTTCATCGGTGACAGGATCTTGTCGCGGATGAACGTCCACGCTGCGGAGATCCCGGCCCGGATCGCGGCCCACGCCGGCTGAACCACCTTCTCGTTCAACCACTTGAAGGCCGGACCCAGGTTCTTCGTGAGCCACGTGACCAGGCTCGACACCCAGCCGATCACCGTGGACAGTGCGCCGGCCAGGACCGAGACGAGCCATCCGGCGAAGCTGATCAGCGGCGGCAGGATCACCGCGAGCGCCTTCGTCAGCAGACCGAGCAGCAGCGCCGTGAGCTGGGCGACCATCGGCAGCAGCGGAAGGATCGCCTGCATCAGCTGCAGGCCCGCACCGATCAGTTGGTCCAGCGACGGCATGAGCGCCTGAATCACCTGCATCGCCAGCGTGACGATCAACCCGGCCAGCTGCGTGATGACCGGCATCAGCGGCATCAGAACCTGCATGAACGTCTGGATGAGCTGCACGTACAAGTCAGCGAAGACCTGCACCAGGTGCCCGATGATGTCGGTGAGCGGAGCGAACAGCGGCTGCAGGGCGCCGAACACCTGCCCCAGGATCTGACCCAGCAGCCCGATGTACGGGATGAACTGCTGGATGATCTGGTTCAGGGGGCCGACGAGGACGCCGACCAGGTCGACGACCAGGTCGATGATGGGCCCGAGCACCGGCATGAGAGCCGAGATGATCGTGCCGAGCAGCTGGCCGATCGGCGCCAGCAGCGGCGTGATCGCCTGCATGATCTGCACGACCGCGTCGCCGACCATCGTCAGGATCGGCAGCAGCGCGTCGATGATCGGGGCCAGCGCCTTGCCCAGCTGCGTCGCCAGCTGCGAGAGCACCGGGCCGAGCGCCTGCGCCAGCTGGGCGACCACGGGCGCGATGGCGGCGAGCAGCGGCATCACGGCCTGGAGGACGGAGCCGATGACGGGGGCGATCGCCCCGGCTATCTGCGCGATCGACGCGAAGATGGTGCGCAGGGCGGCCTGTACCTCCGGCATCGCGGTGATCCGGCGGAGCTCGGCGAACAGCGACCCGACCACCGCCAGGGCCTGACTGCCCGCGTCGGAGGCGGCCTTCATGATGTTGCCGACCGCGCCCATCGCGTCGCCGAGGATGCCGCCCAGCTGGCCGAGGATCCCGAACGCCGTGTCTATCGCCGTCTTCAGCCCGCCCGACTCGAACGCCGCACCCAGGCGGCCCGTGGCCGACTCGATCGACCCGGCGAACCCCTGCATCAGCCCGTTGAACGCCGGCTGCGCCGCGACCGTGAGCTGACCGAACGCCGTGATCAGCTGACGGGGGGTGTCCTTGAAGACGCGCAGGTTGTCGTTGGCGCCCTTCAGGATCGTGTCGAGCATCCCCGACTTGCCCATGTCCGTGACCGCGCCGGCTGCCGACTTGGCGATCTGATTCCAGATGGTGCCGGTCTCTGTGAGGCGCTTCTGCAGGACGGGGATCGTCGCCCCCGCGAGGGTGCGCACCGTGCCGTCGAGGCCCTGGAAGAGGGCGTTCTGCACCGACAGGCGCATCCCCGTCCACGCCGGGGCCAGACCGCGCACGGCGTTCACGAACGACCGGGCGTTCGGCGCGAGCTTGCTCATGGCTTCGTCGAGCTTCGACGTCTGCGCCGCCGCCGCGGCCTGAGCGTCGGCGACAGCCTGGGCGGCCTCGGCGACCTGCCGCTGCGCATCCGAGATCTGCCGGGCCCCGTCCGCACGGGCGTCCGTCACACCGCGCTGGGCGTCCGCCAGGGCCCGCTCCTTGTCGGCAACCGCCTCATTCGCCGCCGAGATGCGCTGCTTCGCCGCAACGACCTGCTCCGAGCCGTTGATGCCCGCCTTGTTGGCCTTCGCGGTGTCGTCGGCGAGCCGCTTCGTGTCCCGCTGCTGCTCCTTCAGGTTCAGCTGGGCACGCTCGTAGGACAGCTGCAGCCGCTCGAGGTCGGCCGGGTCCGTGCCCGGCTTCTGCTGTGCGGCCTTCAGCTCCTTCTCCGCCTCCTTCAGGCGGAGCACGGCGTCCTTCTCGTCCAGCCGGCTCTCCGCGAGCCGCTGGTTCATGTCCTCGAGGGTTCTCGCCGCTTCGCGGCGGGCGTCGTTCAGGTCCCCCTGGACGTCCCGCGCGTCCCGCTGAGCATCCGATAGGTCCCGCTCCGCGTCGGCGACTTGCCGCTGCGCGTCCTGGACCCGCTTCGCAGCGTCCACACGGGCCTGTGCAAGGCCCCTCTGCGCGTTCGCCAGCCCCCGCTGAGCGGATTCCACCGCGCGGGTCGCAGAAGCCGCCTGAGAGGCCTGGGCGGAGCTGTCGGCGAACGCGGCCTTGAACGCCTCGCCGACACCCGACAGTCCCAGCTTCAGGGCCCCTGCGGCCGTGCCCGCGGTCGCCAGGGCCGGGGCCAGAGCAGCGATCGCCGCACCGGCCGGGACCACACCCGCGGCCAGAGACGTCCCCAACCCGCCCATGATGCCGCGCATGCCGCCCGACAGGGCCGTACCGAACGCCTTGGAGAACGCGCCACCGCCCGACCGGCCGGCCGACGACGCACGCGCATTGGCCTGGCGACTCCAGTCGCCCTCGAACTCCGGCCGGATGGACACGTACCCGCGCCCAACCAGCACACCACCTGCAGCCATATCTCAGGTGCCTCTCGTGATCTTCAGTTGGCTGCGGGTTGTCCCGGAAGGCCGTCCGAGGGGCGGAGTGAGAAGGGTCAGAGAAGAGAAGACGACCGGGCTACATCGCATCCCAGTCGAAGATCGGGTCATCGTCGTCGCTGCTCTGCGGCTCCTCGATCTGCAGGCCCTGCCGGGCCCGGGAGTCCGGCGTCAGCGCCAACTCGCGCGCCCAGTAGCGCAGCTGCTGCGAGGCATCCCGCATCGCCGCCACGGACGGGTTCTTCACCAGGCCGCCCTCACCGCGGGCCGCATCAGCCGACGAACGGCCCGGCACCAGAGAGCCGCGCTTGGCGATGTCCCGCTGCGCCGCATCGAACGCCGACCACCACGAGCAGAACGCGATGACCGCCGCCCGGTCCGTCTCCCGTAGCCGCGTCGGATACGCGCGATGCTGCTCCGCCAGGTGCCGCCACTGCGCCTTGCCGGACCGGTCCAGCTGCGCCGGCACCTGGACCCAGTCGAGGCCGACGCCCACGGCCATCTGCCGCTGCGCCCGCTCCGCCTCCGTCACCGCGTACAGCGGCTTACGTGCTGCTGGCATGCTCTCCCGCCTTTCCGATGTTGGTTCTCAACGCGTTCGCTCCACGGGACTCTCCCCCGCGGTCCGGGTGCGCGCGGGCAGGGAGGCGCTCCCCACCCCGGTCGGCTCCGGGCGGGCCAGGCCGGGATGGCCTGGCCCGCTCCGGTCGGCGCTGGGCGGATCGCTGCGAGAGAAAGGAGGGACTCGCTAGCCGCCCATCGCTCCCGAGCACGGCCGGCCTACAACGCGTGGCCGCGACGGGTGACGTTGACGCCGGATCGGTGCGCATCAGGCTGCGCTGTCCTGGGGTTCGGCCATGGCCGCGATGTCCTTGCCGCTCAGGCCGCGCAGCTCCTCGGGTGTGCCGAGGGCGCCGAGGAACCCGTGCGTGAGGGCGCCGCCCGTGGTGTTCTGCCGGGTGTAGATCTCGCCTGCCTGCTGGTAGCGCTCGGCGTCGGTGGGCCTGGTGGAGAGGTAGCCGGTGACCACGTCGTCCCAGTCCATGTCGTGAGCCCGCTTGGCGATGGCCCGGGCGAGGACCTTGTCGCCGGCCTGCTCGGCTGCGTCGAGGGCGCGGGCCGCTTCGCCGGGCTTCTTCAGCTTGGCGGCCCTGTCCTGCGCGTCGCGCACGGTGCCATCGACGGCCGCACGGTCGGCGCTGCCGATGGCGGATGCTCGCACGTCGTCGAATCCCCACAGCTGGCGTTCCAGCTTGGCGAAGGTCTCGCGGTCGGCTTCGATCTGCTCGCGCTGCACCTTCTTCAGCGCGGCCTGTGTGGTGGCGTACAGCTGGGCGACCTCGACGCGGCGCCGTTCGGGGTGCATGTTGCGCTGGCCGCGGATCTGCTGGAGACCCTGCTTGTAGTAGCCGCGGATCTCGTCGGCCTTGCTCTGCCCGGTCGAGGGCTTCGGCTGCTGGCCGCGGATCAGGTCACTCATCTGCTTTCCGAGCTTGCTGGGCATGGTCAGTTCTCCTGAATCTGGTCGTCGAGGTCGAGGAGGGTGCGGGAGAAGCGGGCCTCCTCGGTGAGGGCCTGCCAGTCGTCGGGGGCGATGACGCTGCGGAAGATGTGGACGACGAGGTCGAGGGACTTCGCTGCGGCGTCGGCGTGCTGGCGTCGGGGCAGGTCGTTGATGAGCTGGCACATGTCGCCGCTGCGGCCTTCGAGGGCGGCGATGACGATGTCGGCGATGACGGTCTGATCTCGGGTGAGGGCCATGTTCGTCTCCTAGGCGCCGGTGGCGGTGCGGCCGAGGGCGAGCCAGTTCCCGGCGCTGTTGATGAGGACGGCGATGACGTCACCGATGGCCGGGCTGGTGTAGGTGGAGAGCCGGCGGACACGGATGCCGGGCGCGCCCTCGATCTCGACGGTGCCGGTGTAGACGACGCTCACGCGGGCGAGGCGCCAGTCGGCGCCGCTCACGCTCTGTCCGGCCCGGACGGCTTCGCGGGCCTGGTGGTCGGCCACCTCACGGGCCACGCTCTCGATGGGCTTACTCACGATGCCTCCGGGGCGTCGAGGTTGGGACACTGGCCGCCGTGGACGTCGGTGCAGCGGGGAAGGTGCCGGGCGGTGCACAGGCGGGCGCCGCAGCCACGCACGCACGCCCGGCCGCGCCTGCCGAGGGGCCGGTCACAGGCGGCGCAGCGGACGCCGGCCCGGGTCACTCGTCGTCCTCCTCGGCCCAGCGGCGCATCTTCGCCGTGTGCCGGGCCTCAAGGCCGTGCTGCCGGTTCTCGTCGAGCTCGGCCCGCTGCTGGCGCCTCTTGCTGCGCTTGAGCCTGGCCGCCGCAATCCGGGCTCTGACGGTTATCTCGACATGGGATTCGGTCATGAGGTGGCCTCCGGAAAGGACTGCGGCGCCTCGCGAGCCCGAAGGCGCCGGCCGGTGTTGCGGTTCTCCCAGTCGCGCGGCTGCCAGGTGGGCATGCACTTGTCGCACACGTCCGAGGTGGCGATGCCGAGCTGGCCGTTGGCCTTGCGAATCACGGGGAAGCGCCAGCCGGCGAGGTACGCGGCCAGGCGCGCCTCGCGCGGGGAGTTGTAGCCGTGGGGGTCCCCGAAGGTGGCCTTGCAGCCGTCGCATTCGAGGAGACAGCGGAGGAACTGCAGGGTGCTCATGCGGCCTCACATCCGGGGTGAGTGGTCTGGTCGGGGGTGATCTGCTCGAAGGGCGAGCCGCAGCCCGCACAGAGGGGCAGCTGCGGGGCCGGGGCGTAGATGCCGCGCCGTAGCTTGGTGATGCGCCCGTCTTCGGTGAGGCGCTTCAGGTACTGGTCGGCGTTGTCGCCGAACTTCTCGCGGACGTCAGCGGCCCGGACGCCCTGGGGGTGCTGCCGCACGAACTGCAGGATGCTGACGCTGGTGTCACCGAGAGCCGATGTCTCCTCGCGGTTGCGGGCGTTCTCGGCGGCCTCGGCGAGGTTCGCGCCGTCGAGCACCCACGTGCCTTCCTGCATGACCATCGCGTACTCGGCTTCTGGCACGTCGCGGCCGGTGACCTTCAGGACGGCTTCCTGCGCCTGCCGCTTGCGGGCGAGGACGATGATGGTGTCGGCCGCGCCGGCCAGGCCGTGAGTGCCGGACACGGAGTCGATGAAGTCCTCGGATGCCGCCTTGCGGTCGTGGTGGATCGCCGTGACGGCAAGGCCCGGGTGCTTGTCCGCTGCTCGCTTCAGGGCGCCTGCAACGCGGTAGTCCCGCTGATAGGCAGACTCGCCGGGCGCTGAGGGCGGCATGACCTTGCCGAGGGTGTCGACCACGACCAGGGCCGTCTTCGGGAACCTGCGCAGGAAGGCGCCGATAGTCGCCAGGACGGCGTTCGGCTCGACCTGCGTCAGGTAGTGGAAGTGGCTGGGGATCGGGGTGTCGCCAAGGAGGGTCCGGCACCGGTCCTGCATGCGCCGGTCACCGTCTTCAAGGGCGAGGTACAGCACCCGGCGGGGCAGACCCATGCGGATCTTCCCGACCGCCGTACCGCCTCCGGAGATGGCCAGCAGCAGATCGAGGACGAGCCAGCTCTTACCGGCTTTCGGCGGACCGATCAGCAGCGAGAACCCCTCGGGCAGCAGGCCGTCGACTGCGTACCGCAGCGGCGGGAACTGCTGGTCGTCCAGCCAGTCACCGCTTTTGAGGCTGGCGAGGAGTTGCGCGTCCAGCTCTTCCCGACTGCTGTCAGAAGCGTCAGAAGTGTCAGAAGCGTGGTCCGGCCCCTGCCTTTCTGACACTTCTGACAGATCTGACAGGGGTACGACTTCGCGGAGGTACGGCTCAGTCACGCCGCCTCCTTCCATGCGAGGTACTTCCCGGGCTGGCCCGGTACGCGGACCGCTGGCCAGCCGGGCGTTGCCTGCAGCTGGTGCGGGGGCTTGGGCTTGGCGGCCTGGTCGAGCTCGGCACGGCTGCGTTCCCGGGCGATGTTGAGGCGCCTGACGGTGGACGCTCCGGCGGCCCGAAGGCCTTCCATGTTCTGGCGGGCCCACTCGTCCGGGTCGTTGTCGAGCAGCCAGTCCTGCTCGGCCAGGCGCAGCTCGTGCAGCCTCCAGGACTCGGCCGCCTCGAACAGGGCGAGTTTCTTGCGCGGGTCGCGAGTGTCGAGGGCGTACCACTCGGGCGTCCCGTACTTGGGCCACGAGTCGGGTACTGGCGGTGTCTCCAGTCGGCGAGCCGTCCAGCCGCGGCGCCCCTGGTGCGTACAGCCGGACTGCTGTGGCACCATGGCAGCGGACTTACCGCCCGCCGCGGAGTCTTCCTGAAATGGCCCCGTTTGCCCCGGGGCCATTTCTGCGTTTCGGCTCATGCTGCGGCGCCTCCGGTCTGCTCCGCGTCCCACGCGTCGAGCACAGCAACGGGGTACAGCGTTCGCCGGCCGCGCTTCACGGCGCCAGGGATGTAGCCGATGTGCTTCCAGTAGCGGATCGTGCTGGGCGCGGTGCGGTACCGCTCAGCCACTTCCGCCGTGGTCAGGTACTGAACTCCACTCGCAGCTGCGTTCACGGCAGCACTCTTCTTCACGCGATCCTCCTTGGGGATCAACGAGCTATCTGCGTGAAGGATTGCAGCCGCTCCCGCTTGTGGTCAACCTCAGCCAACGTTTAACGTCTATCCCTGTGGAGGATGAGACGCGGGATGAGAGCGCCCGGCCGGTGCGGATCACGGCCGAGGAAGTCATGGGCAAGCAGGTCAAGCGGATCCGGGAGCTGCGGGGTTGGTCTCAGCAGGAACTGGCCCGCCGCATGGTCGATAAGGGCTACTCGTGGCGGCAGACCACCGTTGCCAAGACAGAGGCAGCGGACCGTCCGATCCGAGTGAACGAGGTGCAGGGACTGGCCATCGTCTTCGGCGTGACGGTCAATGACCTGCTCGCCGTCCCCATTGACGACTTCGAGATGCTCGGGGCCGCGTCACGCCTGACCGAGCTGCGCACCCTGGCGGAGGCCGCCAACCAGCGAGTCATCGAGCTGCGTCGCACCCGCGAGCGCCTCGACAAGGATGCGGAAGCGGCGGAGCAGGAGTACCGAGACCTGCTAGACCAAATCGACGAGCAGCAACGCGAGTACGACGAGATCTCGGCGCGCGTGAAGCAGCAAGGGGAGTCGGGTGGCGAGCAAGAACATCGCGAAGAGGCCGAACGGTAAGTACCGGGCCCGGTACCGAGACCTGGCCGGCAAAGAGCACGCGAAGCACTTCGGCCGGAAGATCGACGCTGAGCGGTGGCTCGACGAGGTGACGGCCGCCCTGGTCACCGGCAACTACGTGGATCCGAAGAGCCAGAAGATGACCGTCGACCAGTGGTGCGATGCCTGGCTGGACAGCTACGCGCACCGGGAGTCGACGGAGCGGCAGGCCCGCGTGCACGTGGCCCGGATCCGGAAGGAGTTCGGGCCACTGCCGTTGATGGCGGTCGACGAGATGGCCGTGAAGCAGTGGATGGCCAAGCTGAAGCGGGAAGGGCTGAGCCAGTCCTACCGCTTCGCGCTGCACGCCCGGCTGTCGCAGCTGCTCACCGACGCGGTGGGCGCCCGGAAGCTGGCCAGCAACCCGTGCAGCCGACGCACGACACCCGGTGCGGGCAAGCAGCGGCCCTACGTGGCGACCGAAGCCCAGTTCTGGAAGCTGTACGAGGCGGCCGAACCGAAGTACCGGCCCGCGCTGCTGCTCGGAGCGTTCGCCGGCCTGCGCGTCGCCGAGGTGTGCGGGCTCCGGGTCGGCGACGTCGACCTCGACGCGCGGGTCATCCTGCCCGCGGTGCAGTACCCGGCCGAGCCGCTGAAGACCGAGATGAGCATGACCGCGGTCCCGATCCCTGACGCGTTCGTGGGGGAGCTGAAGCGGCTACTCGACGGCCGCGCTGATGGATGGGTCGTGCCAGACGACGAGGGCCTCCAGCTGGGACCGTGGAAGGTCGAGCGCCACATGCGCCGGATCCGGAAGACGGTTGCCGGCCTGCCCGAGGGTTTCCGCTTCCACGACCTCCGCCACTTTTACGCCTCGATGCTCATCGCGGGCGGCAGCGACGTCAAGATTGTTCAGCACCGGCTGCGACACTCGTCCGCGAAGACGACCCTGGATACGTACAGTCACCTCTGGCCGGACTCCGACGAGTCGACCCGGGCCGCTGTCGAGCGGGTCATGGGAGCCATGATCAACAAAACTGCGGACCCCCTGCGGACTGTCGAAGAGTCCGCAGAGGGTCCGTCCAGCGTAGAGCCCTGTTGATCTTTACACGTCGAAGTAGAGCTCGAACTCGTGCGGGTGCGGACGCAGTTGCAGCGGGGCGATCTCGTTCTGACGCTTGTAGTCGATCCACGTCTCGATCAGGTCCGGCGTGAAGACGTCGCCCTGGAGGAGGAACTCGTGGTCGGCCTCGAGGCGGTCCAGCACGGCGCCGAGGGAGGTCGGGACCTGCGCCACGTTCGCGTGCTCCTCGGGAGCCAGCTCGTAGAGGTCCTTGTCGATCGGCTCGGCCGGCTCGATCTTGTTCTTGATGCCGTCCAGGCCGGCCAGCAGCAGCGCCGAGAAGGCCAGGTACGGGTTGCCGGAGGAGTCCGGGGCGCGGAACTCGACGCGCTTGGCCTTCGGGTTCGAGCCGGTGATCGGGATGCGCATCGCGGCGGAGCGGTTGCGCTGCGAGTACACCAGGTTGATCGGGGCCTCGAAGCCCGGGACCAGACGGTGGTACGAGTTCACCGTCGGGTTGGTGAAGGCCAGCAGCGACGGCGCGTGCTTGAGGATGCCGCCGATGTAGTAGCGGGCGGTGTCCGACAGGCCGGCATAGCCCTGCTCGTCGTAGAAGAGGGGCTCGCCGCCCGCCCACAGCGACTGGTGGACGTGCATGCCGGAGCCGTTGTCACCGAAGATCGGCTTGGGCATGAAGGTCGCGGTCTTGCCGTTGCGCCAGGCGACGTTCTTCACGATGTACTTGAAGAGCTGCAGGTCGTCGGCGGCCGCGAGCAGCGTGTTGAACTTGTAGTTGATCTCGGCCTGGCCTGCGGTGCCCACCTCGTGGTGCTGGCGCTCGACCTGCAGGCCGGACCGCTCCAGCTCCAGGGAGATCTCGGCGCGCAGGTCGGCGAAGTGGTCGACCGGCGGGACCGGGAAGTAGCCGCCCTTGTAGCGGACCTTGTAACCGCGGTTGTCCTCCAGCGCACCGGTGTTCCAGGCGCCCGCCTCGGAGTCGATGTGGTAGAAGGACTCGTTCTCCGAGGTCTTGAAGCGCACGCTGTCGAACACGTAGAACTCGGCCTCGGGGCCGAAGAACGCGGTGTCGGCGATGCCGGTGGAGGCGAGGTACGCCTCGGCCTTCTTGGCCACGTTGCGCGGGTCACGGGAGTACTGCTCGCCCGTGATCGGGTCGTGGATGAAGAAGTTGATGTTGACCGTCTTGTCCCGGCGGAACGGGTCGACCCGCGCGGTGGACAGGTCCGGCAGCAGCGCCATGTCGGACTCGTGGATGGCCTGGAAGCCGCGGATCGAGGAGCCGTCGAAGGCGAGCTCCTCGGCCGGGTCGAAGGCCGACGCCGGGATGGTGAAGTGCTGCATCACACCCGGCAGGTCGCAGAAGCGGACGTCGATGAACTTGACGTCCTCGTCCGCGATGAACTTCTTGGCCTCGTCGGCGTTCTGGAACATCCAGCTCCTCCTACTCCCGACCGTCCCGCCGGGGTGGTAGATCGTTCGTGCGGCCAGTGCGGGGGGCACACGCTGCACTCGACCCTAGGGACGGGTCATTTCTCGGGCGTGACCCGTTTGTTTCGCACAAGTTAACCGGCACCTCTTTCACGGTAGCTCCGGCACACCCCGCCGTCTCCCGGTCATATCCGGTCGCAGTACCGTGGACGGGTGGACAACAGGCAAGCAATCGGATCATGGCTGTCCGGCCCGCGCGCGGCCATGGAGGAGGCCGGTGCCGACTTCGGTTACCGGGGTGAGCAGCTGGGGCTGCCGGAACAGGGGCCGGGCTCGATCGCCCGCCCGGGCCGCAGGATCGGTGCCCTCGCCGTCGACTGGGGCCTGTGCCTGCTGATCGCATACGGTCTGTTCACCGACGGCTACGACGCCCGGACCGGCAACTGGGCGCTGCTGGTGTTCCTGGTGCTGAGCGTCCTGACCGTCGGCACGATCGGCTTCACGCCCGGCAAGCGCCTGTTCGGGCTGCGCGTGGTGGCCGTGGACAGCGGCCGGGTGCAGCCGCTGCGCGGCCTGCTGCGGTCGGCGCTGCTGTGCCTCGCCGTCCCCGCTCTGGTCTGGGACCGTGACGGCCGCGGCCTGCACGACCGGCTCGCCCGCACGGTCGAGGTGCGGATCTGACCCGGCTCCGCCGGCACACGACGACGCCGACATACGACGACGCCGACACACAACGACGGGGGCGCCGGAATCCGATTCCGGCGCCCCCGTCGTCGTATGTCACGTACGGGTACGGGGCTCAGCGGCCGCGCTGCCCGCCGCCCTTCGGCAGCTTCATGCCCTTGGGCATCGGCCCCTTCGGCAGCGGCATGTTGCTCATCAGGTCGCCCAGGGCGCGCAGCCGGTCGTTGGTCGCGGTGACCTGCGGGCCGGTGAGCACGCGGGGCAGCTTGAGCATCGTGGTGCGCAGCTTCTTCAGCTCCACCTGGCCCTCGCCGTTGCCCACGATCAGGTCGTGCACCGGGACGTCCGCGACGATGCGGTTCATCTTCTTCTTCTCGGCGGCCAGCAGGCTCTTCACCCGGTTCGGGTTGCCCTCGGCGACCAGCACGATGCCGGCCTTGCCGACCGCGCGGTGCACGACGTCCTGGCTGCGGTTCATCGCCACCGCCGGGGTCGTCGTCCAGCCACGGCCGATGTTGTCGAGCACGGCCGCGGCGGCGCCCGGCTGTCCCTCCATCTGACCGAAGGCGGCCCGCTCGGCCCGGCGGCCGAACACGATCGCCGACGCGAGGAAGGCGAGCAGGAGGCCCAGGATGCCGAGATAGATGGGGTGCCCGATCAAGAAGCCGATCGCGAGGAAGACACCGAAGGTGACGATTCCGACAGCCGCGAGTACAAGACCGATCTTCTTGTCGGCCCTGCGGGTCATCTTGTAGGTCAGAGCGATCTGCTTCAGTCGCCCGGGGTTCGCAGCGTCCGCTGCGGGTTCCTTCCTCGCCATGCCATGAAGTCTACGTGTCCCCCGGAGCGCCTTCGACGGCAGTGCCGGGGTCGGGCGCTCAGGGGCGGGTGAGCACCGTCTGGTCGAGCACGCGCTGCGCCTCGACGCGGTCCTTGGCGCGGCGGCGGTCCTCCAGGACCGACGTCCAGGCGTTGCGCCGGGCGGTGCGCTGGCCGCTGCTCATGAGCAGGGACTCGACGGCGCGCAGGGCGGTGGTGAGGGACGGGATGGCGGTGGCGCGGACGGGCGCGGCCTGCATGGTGACGGTCTCCCTCGGGTGCCGGCGGATTGGGGTGGCGTGCTGTGATTCCAGGCTCACTGACTGGTGTTACCAGGGCGTGACCGACCGGTCAAACAGGCATGAAGCCTCCGTGCCGGGCCCCGGAACGCCGACGCGGCCCCGGCCTGTGCCCTCAACTGGGAGGACGGCCGGGACCGCGTGCTCTCGGCCACTACCAGGCGGTAGGGCCTTGTGCGTGAATTCACAGCGTGCCGGCGGGGGAGTGGGGCACGGCCCCGCGACGGCTCGGACCTGCTCCGCTCGGACCCGCTCCGCGCGGACGCGTTCAGACGGCCTGCGAGGCGACGTACGCGCCGCGCTTCTCGACGGCCATCCGGTAGAGCCGCCCGGCGCGGTACGAGGAACGGACCAGCGGGCCGGACATCACGCCGGAGAAGCCGATCTGCTCGGCCTCCTCCTTCAGCTCCACGAACTCGTGCGGCTTGACCCAGCGCTCCACGGGGTGGTGGCGCACCGAGGGCCGCAGGTACTGCGTGATGGTCACCAGCTCGCAGCCGGCGTCGTGCAGCTGCTTGAGCGCCTCGCTGACCTCCTCACGGGTCTCGCCCATGCCGAGGATCAGGTTGGACTTGGTGACCAGGCCGAAGTCGCGGGCCTCGGTGATGACCTTCAGGGAGCGCTCGTAGCGGAAGCCGGGGCGGATCCGCTTGAAGATCCGCGGGACCGTCTCGACGTTGTGCGCGAAGACCTCGGGGCGGGAGGAGAAGACCTCCGCCAGCTGCTCGGGCACCGCGTTGAAGTCGGGGGCGAGCAGCTCGACCTTGGTGCGGCCCTCCGCGCGGTCCGCGGTCTGCGCGTGGATCTGGCGCACGGTCTCGGCGTACAGCCAGGCGCCGCCGTCCTCCAGGTCGTCGCGGGCGACGCCGGTGATGGTGGCGTAGTTCAGGTCCATGGTGACGACCGACTCGCCCACGCGGCGCGGCTCGTCACGGTCCAGCGCCTCGGGCTTGCCGGTGTCGATCTGGCAGAAGTCGCAGCGCCGGGTGCACTGGTCGCCGCCGATGAGGAAGGTCGCCTCGCGGTCCTCCCAGCATTCGTAGATGTTGGGGCAGCCGGCTTCCTGGCAGACGGTGTGCAGACCCTCGCTCTTGACCAGGTTCTGCATCTTGGAGTACTCGGGGCCCATTTTCGCCCGGGTCTTGATCCACTCGGGCTTGCGCTCGATGGGGGTCTGGCTGTTGCGGACCTCCAGGCGCAGCATCTTGCGTCCGTCGGGTGCGACTGCGGACACGACCGGCTCCTAGCGATTGATTCTTCGGCGTGGTCAAGCGTACGCCCGTTGATATGTATGCCCGGCGAGGGTGCCGGCCTGCCGTTGGCAGTCGGCGGCGCCCTCACACGGCCTGCTCGGCCGTGACGTGCAACGCCGGCCGCGCCCTGGTTATGCCGTGTTCCGCGGGGCCGCCGTCAGGCGGGCGTCCGCTCGATCGCGCGCGGCTTCAGCTCGGCGTTCACGAGCACGTCCGTCAGGTGCCGCTCCACGACCGGCAGCACCTCCTCGATCGTGACGTCGCGGCCCAGCTCGTTCGCCAGGGAGGCGACGCCCGCGTCGCGGATGCCGCACGGGATGATCTTGTCGAACCACTTGTTGTCGGGGTTCACGTTGAGCGCGAAGCCGTGCATCGTGACCCCCTTGGCGACCCGGATGCCGATCGCGGCGATCTTGCGGTCCTCGCGGCGCTGGCCGGCGTTGGAGGGGGCGTACTCCGGGCCGTTCAGCCGGGGGTCGAACTCGTCGTCCTGGAGGCGGGGGTCGAAGTCCAGGGAGAGCCCTCCGAGCGCCGGGCGCCGTTCGACCGGGTCGCCCAGCACCCACACCCCGCTGCGGCCCTCGACCCGGGTGGTCTCCAGGCCGAACTCCGCGCAGGTGCGGATCAGCGCCTCCTCCAGGCGGCGGACGTGCGCGACCACGTCCACCGGGCGGGGCAGTTTCTGGATCGGGTAGCCCACCAGCTGGCCGGGGCCGTGCCAGGTGATCTTGCCGCCGCGGTCGACGTCGATGACGGGGGTGCCGTCGAGCGGCCGCTCGCTGTCCTCGGTGCGCCGCCCGGCGGTGTACACGGGCGGGTGCTCGAGCAGGATGACGGTGTCGGGCACCTCGTCGGCGAACCGCGCGGCGTGCACCCGGCGCTGTTCGTCCCAGGCCACCCGGTAGTCCACGGCCTCGGCACCGAAGCCCATCCGCACGAACCGCAACTCACTCACGGCAAGCGCCTCCCTAGAAGGTCGTCAGGCGCGAAACGCACCCACGCCACTGTACGACCGTTCGACGGACCCCCGGCCGGCAGCCGTCCCTGGCCCGCTCGTCAGCCTTCGGGCAATCCTCACACGATCGGATGAATGCCGGTTGATCTCTGCGATCAGGTGCTCACTCTCCGCTACATTCGCGCCGACCACGAGGCCATAAGGGCTGCTCACAGGCAATCCGGGCACACCCACAGCCGGAAGGCAGGAGACCGCACCGCAGATGACGGAACGACCCGCGCAGCGCACCCCCAACCGACAGCTCGCCGCGCTCATCGCAGAAGCGGGGTTCTCCAACGCGGGACTCGCCCGTCGCGTGGACCAGCTCGGTCTCGAACACGGGCTCGACCTGAGATATGACAAGACCTCCGTCACCCGCTGGCTGCGCGGACAGCAGCCACGCGGCACGACCCCGGCGCTGATCGCCGAGGTCTTCACCCGGCGCCTCGGACGCAGGCTGACCGCCCAGGACCTCGGCCTGGACGCCTGCGCGCCGGTCTACGCGGGACTGGAGTTCGCGGCCACCCCGGAGGAGGCCGTCGACATCGTCGGCGGACTCTGGCGCAAGGACTCCGGCAGCCACGCCGAACTCCGCAAGATCGCCTTCACCTCGGCGGGACTGGTGGTGCCGAGCCGGGACTGGCTGATCGGCCGGCCCGACGAGAAGGTGGCCCGCGCCGAGCCGGTGCGGGTGCCCGCCCAGGGGCGCGGTCCGGTACGGCCCGTCATCCCCGCCGAACTCACCGCCCGCCGGCGCGGCGCGGCCGACCGCGGGCCCGGGTACCGGGTGACCGGGGGCGACATCTCCGCGCTGCGCTCGGTGGGCGAGCTGTTCCGCACCCTCGACGACGCGTACGGCGGCGGACACGCCCGCCAGGCCCTCGTGCGCTACCTGGAGCACGAGTGCGAGCCGATGCTCCGCGGGACGTACGGCGAACAGCTGGGCCGGCGGCTCTTCGCGGCCGCGGCCGACCTGACCCGGCTGGCCGGCTGGACGTCGTACGACATCGCCGCGCACGGGCTCGCCCAGCGGTACTTCGTCCAGGCGCTCCGGCTGGCCCAGGCGGCCGGCGACCGGGCGTACGGCGCCTACGTGCTCGTCACGATGAGCCGCCAGGCGGTCTACCTCGGCCACGGACGGGAGGCCGTGCAGCTCGCCCGCGTGGCCCAGCAGGGCGCGGGCGGCTCCGTCCCGCCCGCCGTCCAGGCCCTGCTGCACGCCGCCGAGGCGCGCGGACACGGGGTGCTCGGTGAGGTACGGGCCTGCACGGCCGCCCTGGTCCGCGCGGAACGCGCGCTGGACGCGGCGCGGCCCGGGGACGAGGTGCCCCACTGGGCGCGCTTCTTCGACGAGGCCCAGCTCGCCGACGAGTTCGGCCACTGCCACCGGGACCTCCAGCAGTTCCGGGCGGCCGCCCAGCACGCGGAACGGTCGCTGCAGCTGCGCGGGCCCGGGTACGCCCGCAGCCGGCTGTTCTGCCGCGTCGTCCTCGCCACCGCCCGCCTGGGCCTCGGCGAACTCGACCAGGCGTGCCAGCTGGCGGCGGAGGCGGCGGCCCAGGCGGCGGAGATGCGCTCGGTCCGCGCGGTCGAGTACGTCCGCGACTTCGAACGCCGCCTGGAGCCGTACCGCGACGCGGCCCCGGTCCGCACCTACCGCGACAGGGTCTCCACGTACGCCTGACACGACCGCCGCGCGGGCGGTTCACCCGCGCCGGGCGTGCCGCCGGCCACCGGGGGCGGCGCGTCCGGCTCCCGGCGGTGCCCGCGGGGGCCGGGGAACGCCTGCCCGGCCCGGGTGACCTCCGGTCCGGGCTGCGCGCCGCCGTCGTGCCCCGCGACCGCCGCGCCATGGCGCGCGCCGGCCTGGCCGGGTGAGCCGTGGCCGACGCGGCCAGGCCGGACGCGCGGCCGCACCCCTGCCGGGCTGCTTCCTCGGGCCGGGGAGTGCCGCCGTGGACGTCGCGCGGGCGTTGCCCGGGCCGCGGGCGCCGGGCCGAGTGCCGGGGCGGTGCACGACGCCGCCGACGCGGGCGCGTGGCGTGCTGTCCAAGGCGTACGTGCCGTGGCGTGAAGCGTGTCCGCGCCCCGCGGTCAGGTCACGCGGGGCGCGGACACGGGTTCGGTGGGCCCGGGCCGGCTTCCTGCCGACGGCCGGGCGGGTGCCGGGCGGGGGCGAGCGGGTCTGCCCGCCCCCCGGGTCAGGCTGCCCGGGCTGTCGGCAGGGGGTCGGCCGTGTGGAGGGGGCGGTCGACGCCGAGGTCCGTCAGGAGGGCCGTGGCCGCCCGGTCGGCGGAGCGCAGGGCGCCCTGGACCGCGCCGCTGTCGCGGTGGTCGCCGCAGACGTACAGCCCCGCCAGCAGCCGTACCGGCCGCCGCAGGTCGTGCGGCGGGCGCATGGCCGGGACCGCGTCGGCCGTGTGCCGCACCGCCAGCGTCTCCCACCGTGTCGTCGGCACCCCGTACAGCCGGGCCAGGTGCATGCGCACGGCCGTGTCGGTCTCCGCCGTGGCGGGACCGAGGACCGCCGAGGTGACCAGCGTGCGGCCGGCCGGGGCGCGGGACGGGTCGACCCGGCTCACCACGGCGGTGTGCGCCACCGGCCCGCCCCGGTCCGCGTCCAGCAGCAGCGAGGTGTCCGTGCCCGGCGCCTCGTCGGTGGTGTGGTGCACCACCGTGACCGGGTGGAAGTCCGGTACCCGCAGCCCCGGCAGCAGTTCCGCCGCGGCCCGCGCACCGGTCGCGACCAGCACGGCGGCGCACCGGACCACCCCGTGCTCCGCCGTGGTCACCGACGTGGTCGACACGGAGGTGACCCGCACCCCCGTGTGCACCGTGCCCGCCGGCAGCGACCGCGCCAGGAGCTGCGGCAGCGCCTCCGACCCGCCCTCCGGCAGACACAACCGGCCGCGCGCGAAGTCCCGCAGCGCCAGGTCCGCGGACCTGCTGGACGTACCGAGCTCCGGGTCGCACAGCAGGGCGGCCAGCAGCGGGTGCAGGAAGCCGTCGACCGTGCGGACGGGCAGTCCCCGGGCCGCCAGGGCCTCGGCGGCGGTCGTCTCGGGGCGGGCCAGCAGCCGTTCCACCGGCGCACCGGCCAGCCGGTTCAGGGCGGCGCCCAGACGGGCCTGGTCGAGCGCCGTGCCGAGCGGGGCGCCCGCGCGGTTGCGGGGCACGGCCACCTGACGCCCGGGCACCGCCACCGGCCTGCGCGGCCCCGGACGGGGGGCGCTCGCCAGGGCGCGCACCGCGTGAAGTGCGCCCCTCGCGCTCCGCGCCCCTCGCGCGCGCCGGGTGCCCGGCCGGACGCCCGCACGATGATGTCGTCCGTCGCTGTGCAGCAGGACACCCGGCGCGAAGGGCCGCAGCACGAGGTCCTCCAGCCCCGGGGTGAGGTGGAGTTCGGGGCATGCCGTGGACAGCAGCCGTCCCACGGTGTCGAGTCGGAAGCCGTCGACCTTCTCGGTCGTCATGCGGCCGCCCACCTCATGGGCGGCCTCCAGGACGACGGTCGAGACTCCTGCGCTGGTCAGTCGTCGTGCCGCGGAGAGTCCGGCCACCCCGGCTCCCACGACGACGACGTCCGCCTGGTACGTGGGCTCAAGCACGTGCCCCTCCTCGAGGTTGCGCGGGCGCTGGAGACGTCATGCCCTCAACAGGCCCCAGGGATACCCGAGTTCGGCTCGAGGTTAGGCCGGTGATCGGTCACCGGGTCAGTCGCGCACGGACAGAGCACGGGCGCACGGCGGTCGCATACGCACCCCGCGCGGACACCAGCCGGTCGCAGAGGGGTCAGAAGAGGTCGCTGCCCGGTACGGCCCGGTCGCGCGCGGCGCCCGGCAGGGCACGCGGATCACCCGCACGCCCCCGCCCCGTCACAGCGCCGCCCTGATCGCCCCCTCGACCTGCGGGAAGGCGAAGCGGAACCCCGACTCCAGCAGCCGCGCCGGCACCACCCGCGCGCTGCCCAGCACGTCCCCGGCCATCTCCCCGAGCACCGTCCGCAGCACCGGCGCCGGCACCGCGAACACGGCCGGCCGGTGCAGCACCCGTCCCATCGCCTCGGTGACCTCACGGTTGGTCACCGGCTCCGGCGCGGTCAGGTTGAACGGCCCGGACAGCCCGTCGGTGTCCAGCAGATGACGCAGCGCCGCCACCTCGTCGTGCAGCGCGATGTACGACCAGTACTGGCGTCCGTCGCCCAGCCGCCCGCCGAGCCCGGCCCGGAACAGCGGGAACAGCCGGCCCCACGCCCCGCCCCCGCCCGCCACCACGAGCCCCGTGCGCGCGAACACCGTCCGCACGCCCGCCTCCCGGGCCGGCGCCGCGGCGGCCTCCCACGCCACGCAGACCTCCGGCAGGAACCCCTCACCCGGGGGCGCGCTCTCGTCCACCGCCCGGTCGCCGGTCTCGCCGTAGTAGCCGATCGCGCTGCCGTTGAGGAACACCCGCGGCCGGGCGTCCTCGGGGAGCCCGGCGACGGCCTCGGCGAGGGCCGTCGTGCCCCGCACCCGGCTGGCCCGGATCCGCTCCTTGTACGCGTCCGTCCAGCGCCGGTCGCCGACCCCCGCACCGGCCAGGTTCACCACCGCGTAGCACCCGGCGAGCCCGGCCGCGTCCACCGTCCCCCGCTCCGGGTCCCACCGGATCTCGTCCGCCGACCGGGGCGCGCGGCGCACCAGCCGCAGCACCGTGTGCCCCTCAGCCGTCAGCGACCGCGCCAGGGCGCCGCCGATCAGTCCGGACGCCCCGGCCACCGCGATACGCGCATGTTCCATGACGTCCATCCTGCCCCTGACGCACCGCGAATCACGGCCCGAACCGGCGCGTAGAGTGACGCGCATGCCGGAACCGCTCATACGCACCGCCCGCCCCGACGACGAGGGCGACCTGAACCGTCTGGACCGCGAGACGTGGTCCCCGCTGCACGCCGTCCAGCCGCCGCCCGGGCCGGACGAGCCGTTCTTCCGGCCGGCCTGCGGCCCGGACGCGCACCTCGTCGCCGAGCACGAGGGCCGCCTCGTCGGCTACGTCCGCCTCGGCCACCCCACCGAGCTGAAGTGCAACACGCACGTCCTGCAGATCCGCGGCCTGGCCGTCGCGGAGGAGGCCCGCGGCAAGGGCGCGGGCCGGACCCTGGTGCGGGCCGCCGTGGCGGAGGCCCGCCGCCGGGGGGCCCGCAGGCTGACCCTGCGGGTCCTCGGCCACAACACGGCCGCCCGCGCGCTGTACGCGTCCGAGGGCTTCGTCGTGGAGGGCGTGCAGCCGGAGGAGTTCTTCCTCGACGGCCGGTACGTCGACGACGTGTTCATGGGCCTGCGCCTGGTCTGACCTGCCCGCGGGCGCCCGCGCCGTGAGCGCCCGCGGGCCCCGCGGGCGCGGACGTCCCGCTACGACGTCACCGGCTGCCCCGTGTCCACCGGCGTGGTCGCCTCCGCCGCCCGCGCGGCCTCGTCCGCCACCTCGTCCGCCGTCAGCACGTACCCCGTCTCGGCGTCCGAGGTGGACCGCGCGAACACCACGCCGAACACCCGGCCGTCGGTGGTCAGCAGCGGCCCGCCGGAGTTGCCCGGACGGACCGTGGAGCGGATCGAGTAGATCTCCCGGGTGACCGGGCCGTCGCTGTAGATGTTCTGCCCGCGGGCCTGCACCCGCGCCGCGACCGTCGCCGCCTGCAGGTTCAGGTCGCCGTCCTGCGGATAGCCCGCCACCACCGCCGCCTCGCCCCGCTCGGCGTCGTCGTCGAAGGCCAAAACCGGCGCCCGCAGGTCCGGCACGTGCAGCACGGCCACGTCCTTCCGGGGGTCGAACAGCACCACCCGCGCCTCGTACGTCCGCCCGACGCCGCCGACGCGCACGGTGGGTTCGTCGATGCCGGCGACCACGTGCGCGTTGGTCATCACGTGCTCCCGCGCGTACACGAACCCGCTGCCCTCGCGCCCCTGCGTGCCGGCCACCCCCTCGACCTTCACGGTGCTGCGCTGCGCGGCCCGGGTCGCGGCCGCGGTGACGTTGTCCCCGGACGGCGCGGCGACCTCGGCGGTCGACTCGTTCTCGAACGGGTTGAACACCTGCGGGAAGCCCGCCTCGGTCAGCGCCGAGGTGGCCCGGGAGAACCAGGCCGGGGTGGTGTCCGGCATCGCGTCCTGCACCGCGCCCAGCAGCCGGGAGTCCCGGATCGCCGAGGTGATCAGCGGTGACGAGGACGCGCCCAGCACACTCGCCGCCACCCACGCCACGATCAGCACCGCCACCGCGTTGGCCGCCGCCCCGCCGACCCCGTCCGCCACCCGCAGCGGGCCCCGGTCCAGCTCACGGCGCAGCCGCAGCCCGAGCCGCCCCGCCAGTTCGTGCCCCACCACGGCCGGCAGCAGCACCGTGAACACGGCCGCCACCGTCGCCCGCGTCGTCCCCGGCGTCACCAGGTCCATCACCCACGGCAGGATCCACACGCCGACGACCGCGCCGCCCACGAAGCCGGCCAGCGACACGCAGCCGGCCACCAGTCCGCGCCGGTAACCGGACGCCGCGTAGGCCAGGACGACCAGCATCAGCAGGATGTCGAGCAGATCCACGCACGCCGCCTTTCTCTTGGGACCACCGACCCTCAATACGGGGCCCGGGGGCACGGTGATCAGCCACGCGCCGGCCGGACGCGGGGAGGGTGCCCGCGGGACACGCGTGCGGGACACGCGTGCACAGGGGAAAACGTCACGCACCGGGACGATGGTTCCACCGACTGGCAGAGCACATCTCGCGGACCCCGCCGACCGGACCCACAGTGGCACTATGCGCGTCCCCAGGAGACGACCGCGCGGAGCGCGGAAGCCCCGCTCCCCCCGGATACCCGGCGGGCCCGGCTTCCCGCGCCTGCCCCGGGCCGTCGCGGCACCGCTCGGCTGTCTGCCGGGCGTGGCCGCGGCCGTCGCCCTGGTGCTGACCGCCTACGGCGTCGAGCGGGCCGCCGAGACCTCCGACGCCGAGGCCGCCGCCCGCCCCGCTCCCGCCTTCCAGGCGCCCCGGCCGTCCATCGTGCCGCGCTCGGTCTGGTTGGGCGACGCCGCCCGCGACCAGCCCCCGCCGCGCTACGACGACCAGGTCGTCGCCGTCTTCGTCCACCACACCGACTCGCCCAACGGCTACGACTGCGCCGACGCGCCCGGCATCATCCGGGGCCTGTACGACGGGCAGACCGAGGGGCGCGACTGGGACGACCTCGGCTACAACTTCGTCGTCGACCGCTGCGGCACCGTCTACGAGGGCCGCGCGGGCGGCACCGACCGCCCCGTCACCGGCGCCCACACCCAGGGCTTCAACCACCGCACCGCCGGCATCGCCGCCCTCGGCACCTTCACCGAGGGCGTGGAGGTGCCCGAGGTGATGCTGCGCGCGATCGCCGCCGTGACCGCCTGGAAGCTCGGCCCCTCCGGGACCGACCCGCGCGCGGAGGTCCGGCTGGTCTCCAGCAACGGCGGCAGCCGCTACGCGGCCGGCACCGCGGCGACCCTGCCCGCCGTCGCGGGACACAGCGACGGCTACATGACCGACTGCCCGGGCGCCGCCCTGCACGCGCGGCTCCCGGAGATCAGGGACCTCGCGGCCCGCCTCCAGGGCCGCGACGCCGGCACCGGCACCGACCGGGACACCGGCACCGACACAGAGCGCGTCGAACTGGAAGACGACGCACGAAACGAAGAGCTGAGCCCATGAGCGACACCCCTGACCGAAGTACCCCCTGGGCGGACGCCCTGCGCCGCCCCTGGACCGCACTGTGCGCCGCGGCGGCCGTCGTCCTCGGCCCGGCGGCCTACACGGCCTCCGCCCTCATGCAGGCCAACGCGGCCCCCCTGCGCCACACGCAGAGCCCCCACCGGCGTCTGTGACCGCGCGCCGGCGCCCGCGCGCCGCGGCTCAGTCGCGGAACCTCTCCCACAGCCGCGGATAGCGCTCGGCGAGCAGCGCCTCGTTCTCGAAGTCGAGCGGCGTGCCCTCCGGCTCCACAGGGGCCGGAGGGAGGCCGAGGTCCGGCGCCACCGTCCCGGTGAGCTGCTCGTACGCCTC
Organism: Streptomyces tendae; assembly: GCF_008632955.1. Taxonomy (NCBI): domain Bacteria; kingdom Bacillati; phylum Actinomycetota; class Actinomycetes; order Kitasatosporales; family Streptomycetaceae; genus Streptomyces; species Streptomyces tendae. Next base: position 5,319,550 of record NZ_CP043959.1, on the reverse strand, counting down.
GTCCGCCGCGTAGCCCAGGTCCTCGCCGTCGCCGTCGATCTCCTCGTCGAAGTCGCCGAGCAGGTCGGCCAGCTCGTCCGGATCGTGCAGCGCCCCCTCGAACACCTCCCGGCCCTGGCCGATCAGCCAGCACCGGAAGAAGTCGAAGGCGTCGTCGCCGGCCCCGTCCAGCAGCACCCACGCGGCGCCCCACAGGTCCCAGCGGTAGGCGCGGTGGTAGCGGGCCTCGAAGTGACGGGCGAAGTCCAGGACCGCCTCCGGGTCCCGCAGCACGAGCCGCTCCACGAGCAGGTCCGCCTGCTCCTCCGGGTCGCCCTCGGCATCCTGTCGGGCGATGTCCACCAGCTCCCAGAACTCCGTCTCGTCCATCACGCCCCCAGCATCGACCCTGCACGCCGCAGACGCACCCGCTGAGACACCCACCTCTCCAGGGGCGCGGGGAACCGCACACTCAGGGGCGCGGGGCTGTACCCGATATGCGACTCCGCCGCGTGGGCGTGAAGGGGGTCCGGGGCGCAGTCCCGGGGACGGGACGGGAAGGGGCGGAGGGGGCGAACACCCCGGACGCGCACCCGCCCCCCGGCAACCGCCCGAAGCACCCCACCTCACCCGCGGTACAACCGCCCCAACCGCTCCGCCTCCGAGGCGAACCACTCCCGCAGCCCCACCGGCGCCAGAACCTCCGCCTCCGCCCCCAACCCGGCCAACTGCACCCGAGCCACCTCCTCCGACTCCACCGGCACCGAAACGGTCACCCACTCACCCGCACCCGGCTCCGCCACCCCCTCCAACGCCTCCCGCGCCGCCACCGGATCCACGGCCCACGGCAGCCGCCGCATCCCCTCCGCCGTCAGCCGCACCACCACCTCCGCCCGCAGGATCGACCGCGCGAACTGCGCCGCCCGCTCCTCCCAGAACGCGGGCAGCTCGAAGTCCTCCGCCCGCTCGAACCGCTGCTCGCCCGGCTCCACCGCCGTGAACCGGTCGATCCGGTACACCCGGAAGGAGTCCCGTCCCGCCACCCGCGCGCACAGGTACCAGACACCCGCCTTCAGCACGAGCCCGTACGGCTCCAACTCCCGCTCCACCTCGTGCCGCCGTTCGCCCGACCCGCGCAGGTAGCGGGCGGTGACCCGCCGGTCGTCCCACACCGCGTCCGCCACCGCAGGCAGCAGCTCGGGCGTGCGCGGCTCGCGGAACCAGTTCGGCGCGTCCAGGTGGAAGCGCTGCGCCGCCGTACGGGAGGCGTCCCGCAGCGACGGCAGCAGCGCCGCCGACACCTTCAGCCGGGCAGCCGAGGCCGCGTCCTCCAGACCCATCTCGCGCAGCGCCCCCGGCACCCCGGACAGGAACAGCGCCTCCGCCTCGCTGCGCGCCAGCCCCGTCAGCCGCGTCCGGTACCCGCCGACCAGCCGGTAGCCGCCGATCCGCCCCCGGTCCGCGTACACGGGCACGCCCGCCTCGGACAGCGCCTGGGCGTCGCGGGTGACCGTACGCTCCGACACCTCCAGCTCCCGGGCCAGTTCGGCGGCGGTCATGGAGGGCCGGGACTGCAGCAGCAGCACCATCTTGATCAACCGGGCAGCACGCATGCGCCCATCATGCAAGAGGCCCCCGCCATCACGCGCGGACGCGTGACGACGGGGGCCTCCCGCGAACTGCGGCCCTACAGGCCGTACTTCTCCCGGGCCTCCTTGACCGCGGTGGCCTTCACCTCGCCGCGGCGGGCGAGCTGGGCCAGGGCCGCGACGACGATGGACTCGGCGTCCACCCCGAAGTGGCGGCGGGCCGCCTCACGGGTGTCCGACAGACCGAAGCCGTCGGCGCCCAGCGAGGAGTAGTCCTGCTCGACCCACTGCGCGATCTGGTCCGGGACCTGGCGCATGTAGTCGGAGACCGCCAGCACCGGGCCCTCGGCGCCCTGGAGCGCGCGCCGGACGAACGGCACCCGGTCCTCACCGCGCAGCAGGGCCTCGTCGGCCTCCATCGCGTCCCGGCGCAGCTCGGTCCACGAGGTGGCCGACCATACGTCGGCGGCCACGCCCCACTCCTCGGCCAGCAGCGACTGGGCCTTCAGCGCCCAGTGGATCGCCGTGCCGGAGCCCAGCAGCTGGATGCGCGGGGCGTTGGCGGCGGGGGACAGGCCCGCGGACTCCGCCGTGTTGAAGCGGTACAGCCCCTTGACGATGCCCTCGTCGATGCCGGCCGCCTGCGGCTTGGCGGGCTGCGGCAGCGGCTCGTTGTAGACCGTCAGGTAGTAGAAGACGTTCTGGTCCTCGCCCGGCTTCGCCTCGCCGAACATCCGGCGCAGGCCCTCCTTGACGATGACACCGATCTCGTACGCGAAGGCCGGGTCGTAGGTCAGGGCGGCCGGGTTGGTCGCAGCGATGACCGGGGAGTGGCCGTCGGCGTGCTGCAGGCCCTCGCCCGTCAGCGTGGTGCGGCCGGCGGTGGCGCCGACCAGGAAGCCGCGGCCGAGCTGGTCGCCGAGCTGCCACATCTGGTCGCCGGTGCGCTGCCAGCCGAACATCGAGTAGTAGATGTAGAACGGGATCATCGTCTCGCCGTGCGTCGAGTACGACGTCGAGGCGGCGACGAACTCGGCCATGGCGCCGGCCTCGGTGATCCCCTCGTTGAAGATCTGGCCGTTCTTGGCTTCCTTGTAGTACATCAGCTGGTCGCGGTCGACCGGCTCGTACGTCTGGCCCATCGGCGAGTAGATGCCGAGGGACGGGAAGAGGCTCTCCATGCCGAAGGTGCGCGCCTCGTCGGGGACGATGGGCACCCAGCGCCTGCCGGTCTCCTTGTCGCGGACCAGGTCCTTGACCAGGCGGACGAACGCCATGGTGGTGGCCACGTTCTGCGAGCCGGAGCCCTTGTCGAAGGCGGCGAACGCCTTGTCGGCGGGCTGCGGCAGCGGCGCCACCGGGTGCACGCGGCGGGCCGGCGCGGGACCGCCCAGGGCGGCACGGCGCTCCTGGAGGTAGCGGACCTCGGGGGAGTCGGCACCCGGGTGCGCGTAGGGCACCACGCCGTCCACGAACTGCGCGTCGGAGATCGGCAGCTCCAGCCGGTCGCGCATCGCCTTGAACTCGTCCACCGTCAGCTTCTTCATCTGGTGGTTGGCGTTCTTCGAGGCGAAGCCCTCACCGAGGGTGTGGCCCTTGACGGTCTGCGCCAGGATCACGGTCGGCGCGCCCTTGTGGGACAGCGCTGCCCGGTACGCGGCGTAGACCTTGCGGGACTCGTGGCCGCCACGGGAGACGTGGAAGCACTCGAGGATCTTGTCGTCGCTCAGCAGCTTCGCCATCTCGACGAGCGCCGGGTCCTTGCCGAAGAAGTCCTCGCGGATGTAGGCGGCGTCGCGCGTCTGGTACGTCTGCACCTGCGCGTCCGGCACCTCGCGCAGGCGGCGGACCAGCGCACCGGTGGTGTCCAGCTGGAACAGCTCGTCCCAGGCGGTGCCCCACAGGGTCTTGACGACGTTCCAGCCGGCGCCGCGGAACTGGGCCTCCAGCTCCTGCACGATCTTGAAGTTGGCGCGGACCGGACCGTCGAGGCGCTGCAGGTTGCAGTTGATGACGAAGGTCAGGTTGTCCAGCTTCTCGCGGGAGGCGAGGGTGAGCGCGGTCGTCGACTCGGGCTCGTCCATCTCGCCGTCGCCGAGGAACGCCCACACGTGCGAGTCGGAGACGTCCTTGATGCCGCGGCTGGTCAGGTAGCGGTTGAAGCGCGCCTGGTAGATCGCGGAGATCGGGCCGAGGCCCATCGACACGGTGGGGAACTCCCACAGCCAGGGCAGGCGCCGCGGGTGCGGGTAGGACGGCAGGCCGTTGCCGCCGGCCTCACGCCGGAAGTTGTCGAGCTGCTCCTCGCCGATCCGGCCGTCGAGGAAGGCGCGGGCGTAGATGCCGGGGGAGGCGTGGCCCTGGATGTAGAGCTGGTCGCCGGAGCCGTCCCCCTCCTTGCCGCGGAAGAAGTGGTTGAAGCCGGTCTCGTACAGCCAGGCCGCGGAGGCGAAGGTGGCGATGTGGCCGCCCACGCCGTACTTGCTGCCGCGGGTCACCATGGCCGCCGCGTTCCAGCGGTTCCACGCGGTGATCCGCGCCTCCATCGCCTCGTCGCCGTCCACGGCGGGCTCGGCGGCGGTGGGGATGGTGTTGACGTAGTCCGTCTCGAGGAGCTTCGGCAGCGCGACGCCGGCGCCCTCGGCACGCTCCAGCGTGCGGCGCATCAGGTACGCGGCACGGTGCGGCCCGGCCGCCTCGGTGACGGCGTCCAGGGAGGCCTGCCACTCGGCGGTCTCCTCGGGGTCGCGGTCCGGGAGCTGGTCGAGCTCGCTCGGCTGGATGGCGTTGGGGTCGGTCGTCATGTCGCCGCCTTCCTCAGTCGAAGGGGGTGCCCTCAGAAGGGTTCGGGGGTGCCCTTGGTCTTTGGCAGGACAGGGCTGCGGACTTCGGTGGAAGTCCGCAGGTGACAATAACTCCGTGATCGATGATCGATCAAAGGGTTGAGGGGTAAAACCTCTTGATCACGAGAAAGTCGGCACGGGGTGCCTCCGGCGGTGGCACGCGGTGACGGTGTTTTCGCCCGTTCGCGCAGGTGAGGGGCTGCGCGCCGACGAGCGCCACCGGGCCGTGTGGGGGCTGATCGCGCAGTTCCCCGCGCCCCTGAAGGGGCGCGGGGAACTGCGCGAACGGGGTCTGGGGGCGGAGCCCCCAGGGACGGGACGGAAGGGGCGGCGGGGGCGAACTCCCTCAGGCCCGCGGCGCACACCCCAGCACATGCGACTTGACCAGTTCCGCGATGCGCGGATCCCGGCGGCGGAAGGCCGCGACCAGTTCTTCGTGCTCCTCCGCGTACGACTGCTGCACGGTCCCCAGCCACCGTATCGACAGCGCCGTGAACACCTCGATCCCCAGCCCCTCCCACGTGTGCAGCAGCACCGAGTTGCCGGCCGCCCGCACCAGCTCCCGGTGGAACCCCACCGTGTGCCGTACCTGCGCGGTCCCGTCCGCCATCCGGTCCGCCTCGTACAGCGCGGCCACGTGCGGCTCCAGCGCCGAGCAGTCCTCCGCCAGCCGCGCCGCCGCCAGCTCCGCCGCGATCGCCTCCAGACCGGCCCGGACCGGGTAGCTCTCCTCCAGGTCGGCCGCCGTCAGGTTCCGCACACGTACGCCCTTGTTGGGCGCGGACTCGATCAGCCGCAGCGACTCCAGCTCCCGCAGCGCCTCCCGCACGGGCGTCTGGCTGACCTCCAGCTCGGTCGCGATCCGCCGCTCCACGATCCGCTCACCCGGCTGCCAGCGCCCGCTGATGATCCCTTCCAGGATGTGCTCGCGGATCTGTTCGCGCAGCGAGTGGACGACGGGCGCGGTCATGAGGGGCTCCTTAGCGGGGCCGGCGGGCCCCCGGGGGGCTTTGACGAGTAGACAATACGGCCGGGAGCCCGCCCGGGTGGGGCGCGTGAGGGCGCTTTCGCCCAGGTGAGACGAGACTTACACGCCCCGTACGACGAAGCCCCCGCCCGGAACACCACGAAGGGTTCCGGACGGGGGCACCGTGGGAGCGGGTCAGCGACCCGGGCTCACCGGTCGGTTCACAGGCCGAGCTCGACCTCGAACTCGCCGGCCTCCAGGATCGCCTTGACCGCCGTCAGGTAACGGGCCGCGTCGGCACCGTCCACCAGGCGGTGGTCGTAGGAGAGGGTCAGGTAGGTCATGTCGCGGACGCCGATGACCGTGCCCTCCTCGGTCTCGATGACGGCCGGACGCTTGACCGTGGCACCGATGCCGAGGATCGCGACCTGGCCCGGCGGCACGATGATCGTGTCGAAGAGCGCGCCGCGCGAACCGGTGTTGGAGATGGTGAAGGTCGCGCCGGACAGCTCGTCCGGAGTGATCTTGTTGCCGCGGACCTTGCCCGCCAGCTCCGCCGTGGCCTTGGCGATACCGGCGATGTTGAGGTCGCCGGCGTTCTTGATGACCGGGGTCATCAGGCCCTTCTCGGAGTCCACCGCGATACCGATGTTCTCGGTGTCGAAGTAGGTGATGGTCCCCTCGGCCTCGTTGATCTTGGCGTTGATCGGCGCGTGGGCCTTCAGTGCCTGGGCCGCGGCCTTGACGAAGAACGGCATCGGGGAGAGCTTGACGCCTTCGCGCGCCGCGAACGCGTCCTTGGCCCGGGCGCGCAGCTTCATCAGGCGGGTGACGTCGACCTCGACGACCGACGACAGCTGGGCCTGCTCGTGCAGCGCCTTGACCATGTTGTCGCCGATGACCTTGCGGATCCGCGGCATCTTCACGGTCTGGCCGCGCAGCGGGGAGGCCTCCAGCGCGGGGGCCTTCTTCGCGGCGGGCGCGGCGGCAGCGGCGGCCGGGGCCGGGGCTGCGGCCTTCGCGGCCTCGGCGGCGGCGAGCACGTCCTGCTTGCGGATACGGCCGCCGACGCCAGTGCCCTTGACGGTGGACAGGTCGACGCCGTTCTCGGCGGCGAGCTTGCGCACCAGCGGGGTCACGTAGGCGCCGTCGTCCGTGGCCTGGGCGGCGGCCGGGGCCGGGGCGGCGGGCGCCTGCGGGGCCGGCGCGGGCGCCGGAGCGGGCGCCGGGGCGGCCGGGGCCGGAGCGGCCTGCTGCGGAGCCGGGGCCGGAGCGGCCGGGGCCGGAGCCGGGGTGGGCGCCGGAGCCGGGGTGGGCTCGGGCTGCGCCGGGGCGGGCTCGGGCTGCGCCGGGGCGGCCGGGGCCTCCTGGGCGGGGGCTGCGGCCGGAGCGGCGCCGGCCTCGCCGATGACGGCGAGCTTCGCGCCGACCTCGGCGGTCTCGTCCTCGCCGACCACGATCTCCAGCAGGGTGCCGGACGCGGGGGCGGGGATCTCGGTGTCGACCTTGTCGGTCGACACCTCGAGCAGCGGCTCGTCGGCCTCGACGCTGTCACCGACCGACTTCAGCCAGCGGGTGACGGTGCCCTCGGTGACGGACTCGCCGAGCGCGGGCAGGACCACGTCCGTGCCCTGCGCCGAACCGCCGCCGGCCGAGGCCTCGGTGGTGGGCGCCGGGGCCGGGGCGGACTGCTCGGTGGACGGCTGGGCCTGCGGCTGCGGCTCGGGGCCGGCGGGCCGCCTGCTCGGCCGCGGGCGCCGGGGGCGGCGGGGGCACCGCTGCCGTCGTCGATCAGGGCCAGCTCGGCGCCGACCTCGACCGTCTCGTCCTCGGCGACCTTGATGGAGGACAGCACGCCGGAGGCAGGGGCCGGGATCTCGGTGTCGACCTTGTCGGTCGACACCTCGAGCAGCGGCTCGTCGGCCTCGACGCGCTCGCCCTCGGCCTTCAGCCAGCGGGTGACAGTGCCCTCGGTGACGCTCTCGCCGAGCGCCGGAAGGGTTACGGAAACCGCCATGGTTTCGGTTGCTCCTTAGAAGTGCGGAAGTCTGTGTCGTCGCGCCCGGTGACTGAGGGCGTCAGTCGTGGGAGTGGAGGGGCTTGCCGGCCAGGGCCAGGTGGGCCTCGCCGAGCGCCTCGTTCTGCGTCGGGTGGGCGTGCACGAGCTGGGCCACCTCGGCCGGCAGCGCCTCCCAGTTGTAGATCAGCTGGGCCTCGCCGACCTGCTCACCCATACGGTCGCCGACCATGTGGACGCCGACCACCGCACCGTCCTTGACCTGGACGAGCTTGATCTCGCCCGCGGTCTTCAGGATCTTGCTCTTGCCGTTGCCCGCGAGGTTGTACTTCAGGGCGACGACCTTGTCCGCACCGTAGATCTCCTTGGCCTTGGCCTCGGTGATGCCGACGGAGGCGACCTCGGGGTGGCAGTACGTCACCCGCGGGACACCGTCGTAGTCGATCGGGACGGTCTTCAGACCGGCCAGACGCTCCGCCACCAGGATGCCCTCGGCGAAGCCCACGTGCGCGAGCTGGAGCGTCGGGACGAGGTCACCGACGGCCGAGATCGTCGGGACGTTGGTGCGCATGTACTCGTCGACCAGGACGTAGCCGCGGTCCATGGCGACCCCGGCCTCCTCGTAGCCCAGGCCCTGCGAGACCGGGCCGCGGCCGACGGCGACGAGCAGGACCTCGGCCTCGAACTCCTTGCCGTCCGCCAGGGTGACCTTGACGCCGTCCTGGGTGTACTCGGCCTTCTCGAAGAAGGTGCCCAGGTTGAACTTGATGCCGCGCTTGCGGAAGGCACGCTCGAGGAGCTTCGAGCTGTTCTCGTCCTCGACCGGGACGAGGTGCTTCATGCCCTCGATGACGGTGACGTCGGTGCCGAAGGACTTCCACGCGGACGCGAACTCGACCCCGATGACGCCGCCGCCCAGGACGATCGCGGACTTCGGCACGCGGTCCAGGACCAGGGCGTGGTCGGAGGAGATGATCCGGTTGCCGTCGATGTCCAGGCCCGGCAGCGACTTCGGCACGGAGCCGGTCGCCAGCAGGACGTGGCGGCCCTGCACACGCTGACCGCCGACGTCGACGGAGGTGGGGGAGGACAGCCGGCCCTCGCCCTCGATGTAGGTGATCTTGCGCGAGGCGATCAGCCCCTGAAGACCCTTGTACAGGCCGGCGATGACGTCGTCCTTGTACTTGTGGACGGCCGCGATGTCGATGCCCTCGAAGGTGGCCTTCACACCGAACTGCTCGCTCTCGCGGGCCTGGTCGGCGATCTCGCCCGCGTGCAGCAGGGCCTTCGTGGGGATGCAGCCGTTGTGCAGGCAGGTACCGCCGACCTTGCCCTTCTCGATCAGGGCGACGTCCAGGCCCAGCTGCGCCCCGCGCAGGGCCGCGGCGTACCCACCGCTGCCACCGCCGAGGATCACTAGGTCGAAAACGGTGCTGGCGTCGTTCGCCACGTCACGTCCTCCATGCATGTGCGCCACGCCGGTCTCCAGTGACCGGTCGGCGGCTGGTGTCCGGCCGCTCTTTGTTCTCGGCCCTTCAGTGGGGCCCTGTCCTGCCGAGCCCTATCCTCGCACTTGTCGGGGCCGTACGAGACGCCGGGCCGTGGTGTGAGACGTCCCACGTCCCGGTGACGGGGCCTCGCCCTACCCGCGTGCGAGGCCCGTCACCCGAGGATGCGTCAGCTCAGCTCGCCGTCGGCCGCGCGCTCCGCCAGCCGCACCAGCGTGCGCACGGCGGAGCCGGTACCGCCCTTGGGGGTGTAGCCGAAGGGGCCGCCCTCGTTGAAGGCCGGGCCCGCGATGTCGAGGTGGGCCCAGGTGATGCCCTCGCCGACGAACTCGCGCAGGAACAGGCCGGCGACCAGGCCGCCGCCCATCCGCTCACCCATGTTGGCGATGTCGGCGGTCGCCGACTCCATGCCCTTGCGCAAGTGGTCCGGCAGCGGCATCGGCCAGGCCGGCTCGCCCGCCTCCTCGGCGGCCTCGTGCACGACGGCGCGGAAGTCGTCGTCGTTGGCCATGATGCCGAAGGTGCGGCTGCCCAGCGCCAGCATCATGGCGCCGGTCAGGGTCGCCACGTCCACGATGGCGTCCGGCTTCTCCTGCGAGGCGGCCCACAGGGCGTCCGCGAGGACCAGCCGGCCCTCGGCGTCGGTGTTGAGCACCTCCACCGTCTTGCCGCTGAACATGCGCAGCACGTCACCCGGGCGGGTCGCGGAACCGGAGGGCATGTTCTCGGCCAGCGCCAGCCAGCCGGTGACGTTGACCTCGAGGCCCAGGCGGGCGGCGGCGACGACCGCGGCGAACACGGCGGCGGCGCCGCTCATGTCGCACTTCATCGTCTCGTTGTGACCGGCCGGCTTCAGCGAGATGCCGCCCGAGTCGTAGGTGATGCCCTTGCCGACCAGGGCGAGGTGCTTCTTCGCCTTGGACGAGGTGTACGACAGCTTCACCAGGCGCGGGCCGGACGCCGAGCCGGCGCCGACGCCGAGGATGCCGCCGTAGCCGCCCTTGACGAGGGCCTTCTCGTCGAGCACCTGCACCTTGATGCCGTGCTCCTTGGCGGCCGCCTGGGCGATCGCCGCGAACGCCTCGGGATTGAGGTCGTTCGGCGGGGTGTTGACCAGGTCACGGGCGCGGTTGAGCTCCTCCGACACGGCGACGGCGCGCTCGACGGCCGCCTTGTACGCCTTGTCCCGGGGCTTGCCGCCGAGCAGCGCCGCCTCGGCGAGCGGGGCCTTGCCGTTCTTGCCGTTCTTCGCGTCGCCCTGGTCCTTGTAGGCGTCGAAGGAGTACGCGCCGAGCAGCACACCCTCCGCGACCGCGCCGGCGTCGGCGGCGTCCGTGAGGGGCAGCGCGAACGCGGCCTTCTTCGTGCCGGTGAGGGCGCGGGCGGCGGCGCCGGCCGCCCTGCGCAGCGCCTCGGCGGCGTAACCGGAGTCCTTGCCGGGCTGGGCGCCGAGGCCGACCGCCACCACGAGCGGCGCCTTGAAGCCGGCCGGTGCGGGGACCTTGGTCACCTCGCCCTCGGCACCGGACGCGCCGAGGGTCTCCAGGACACCGGCCAGATTGCCGTCGTACGCCTGGTCCACGGCCTCGGCGCCCGGGGCGACGACGGGTCCCCCCGGCTTGGACGCGGAGCCCTTGGCGACACCGATCACGATCGCGTCGGCGCGCAGGCCGGCGACCGCGGCGGTGCTGAGAGTCAGAGCAGTCACGGTGGTGAGTTCTCGCTTCCGATGTGAAGTTGCAGTGGCCGAAAGGTGTGGGTCGACCGGGCCCGGCAGCCGACCCTAATCGTGACGTCCGGGTGCGATCCCGTCGGGGCCTCCCCGGTACGGCGAACACTCGCCCCGAGCCTACGCGCGTACGCGCCCGCGCTCATGGCCGGTGCACCGGGCCCCACGCCGGGTGCCCCGCCCCGGTGCGGCCGATGCCACGCCGGGCACACACCCGCCCGGCAGGGACCGAGGCGCGCCCACCCGTGCCGTCCGCGGGCTGCCCCGGCGTGCCGCGTCCGGGCCGGGCGGCGGGTGCCGCGGGCGGTGGCCGGTTCGTGTGCCCGGGGGGACGGGGCGGGTGATCATGGGGTGTTGCCGTGTCGTCCGGGTACGGCGGCACGAGTGTCTGGGGAGCGTTGAGTGAGACGAGTGTGCGCAGTGGCCGGCCTGCTGGCCCTGGTCCTGGTGCTGGCGGGGTGCGGCAAGGGTTCGGGGGCGGACGCGAGGCCGTCCCCGGGACCGTCGGACGGGCGCTGGCAGCCGCGGCCGGGTGTCGATTGGCAGTGGCAGCTCACCGGGCGACTCGACACCTCCGTCGACGTCCCCGTGTACGACATCGACGGCTTCCACCACTCGAAGGAGACCGTCGACGCGCTGCACCGTGACGGCCGCAAGGTCATCTGCTACCTGTCCACCGGGGCCTGGGAGGACTTCCGTCCGGACGCCGGCGACTTCCCGGAGTCCGTGATCGGCCGGGGCAACGGCTGGGAGGGCGAGCGCTGGCTCGACATCCGCCGTACCGACGTGCTGGAGCCGCTGATGGCCGAGCGCCTCGACATGTGCCGGGACAAGGGCTTCGACGCCGTCGAGCCGGACAACATGGACGGCTACCGCAACCGCACCGGCTTCCCGCTCACCGCCGCCGACCAGCTCCGCTACAACCGGCTGATCGCCCGGCTGGCGCACGAGCGCGGCATGGCCGTCGGCCTGAAGAACGACCTGGACCAGATCCCGGAGCTGGTCGACGACTTCGACTTCGCGGTCAACGAACAGTGCGCCCAGTACGGCGAGTGCGACGAGCTCACCCCGTTCGTCGAGGCGGGCAAGGCCGTCCTCCACGCCGAGTACGAGCTGCCCACCGCCCGCTTCTGCGCCGACTCCCGCCGCCTGAAACTGAGTTCGCTGCTCAAGAAGTACGAACTCGGCTCATGGCGGCAGGCATGCTGAGCCGCACCGCGGTCACCGAGGTGCCGGCCACCCGGTCGGCGAGCGAGCGCCGCCGGGAGCCCAGCACCGGCAGCGCGTTCAGCAGGAACAGCGCCACCGCGGCCAGCCACACCAGCACCGACAGCAGGATCTCGCCCTCCACCAGCAGCACGCAGGCCACCGCGTAGACGACGACGTCGGTGGCCGTGGTCACCGCCGCGCGCAGCGCCGCCCGCCGGGGCGTGCGCGGGGTGACCTTCAGGCCGGTCAGGGCCTTGCCGAGGGTCCGCCCGGCGAGGGCGAGGCACGCCCACTGGTAGAGGTACGCGGCCATGGCCAGCAGCACGAACGCCTGCTGGACGTAGCCGACCGACCTGTCCCACAGGGACGTGCCGAGGGTGCCGGAGGCGCCGAGCACGTCACCGCGCGAGGTGAGCAGATCGAAGCCGCCGCGCGCGGCCAGTTCGGGCACGTCCGTCACCAGGGCGGACATCCGGTTGAAGGTGAGCACCGCCAGCAGTGAGGCGACGCTCACCACCAGCGCGAAGTCGATCACCCAGGCCATGGCACGACGCGGTGCCGACATCGACGTCCCCCGTTCGCTCGCCGGTTCGACCCACAGGCTAGCGGCGCCCCGCACGCCCTCCACAGGGGACGAGGGAGATCGTTTCAGCCCAGTGACAGGACGACCAGCGCGGTCGTCGCCGCCGTCTCCGCGAGCCCGCCGAACACGTCACCGGTCACCCCGCCGAACCGCCGTACGCAGTGGCGCAGCAGCAGTTCCGCGGCGCCGGCCGCCACCAGCACCGCGAGCCCGGCGCGCAGCGCGTCGAGGGCCCCCAGGGCCGCGCCGGCGCCGACGAGCACCCCGGTGACCAGGAGCACGGCGACCGCCGCGCCCCGCACCGGCACCACCCCCGCGACCGCCGCGCCCAGCCCCTCCGGCCGGGCGGGCGGCACGCCGGGGCGCGCGGCCAGGGTGAGGGCGAGCCGCGCCGCGACGGCCGACACCACGGCGGCCAGCGCGCCCCGCGCCCAGGAACCGCCGTACGCCTGCGTCAGCGCGGCCACCTGGGCCAGCAGCACGAGGACCAGCGTGAGCACCCCGAACGGCCCGACGTCCGACTGTTTCATGACGCGCAGGGCGTCCTCGGCGGGCTTGCCGCTGCCCAGCCCGTCCGCGGTGTCGGCCAGCCCGTCCAGGTGCAGGCCCCGGGTCAGCGCGGCGGGCACGGCGACGGAGGCCACGGCGGCGAGCGGCGGGCCCGCGCCGAGGAGCAGCAGCACCAGCCCCGTCCCGGCGGCCACCACGCCCACCACCAGGCCGACCACGGGCGCGCAGAGCATGCCGGCCCGCGCGGCCGCACGGTCCCAGCGGGTGAGCCCGGCCGGGAGGACGGTGAGGGTGCCGAAGGCGAAACGGAGTCCGTCGGCGGGGGAGGCGGAAGAGGGCGCGGGCACCGGCGCAGATTACCCGGCGGTCAGCAGGGCGCCGCCCGCACCCCTGGATAAAGTGCGCATATGGGACAGTGGCTGGAGCGGAACATCATCGAGCCGGGCAAGCTCCCGCTGCTTCTCGCGCTGACGGCCTTCGTCCTCACCTTCGTGATCACCCGGATCATCACCCGTCTGATCAGGGCCGGCAAAGGCCCCTTCGGCAACGTCACCGCGGGCTCGGTGCACATCCACCACGTGGTGCCCGGCGTCATCCTCACCGTGATCGGCGGCTTCGGCTCGGTGGCGGGCGGCGGACACGGCTTCGGCTCGTACTTCAGCGCGGTGCTCTTCGGCGTCGGTACGGGACTGGTCCTGGACGAGTTCGCGCTGATCCTCCACCTGGACGACGTGTACTGGTCCGAGGCCGGGCGCAAGAGCGTGGAGATGGTGGCGCTCACGGCGGCGCTGGTGGGGCTGCTGCTGTTCGGGTTCGCGCCGTTCGGTGTCAACGACCTCTCCCAGGACGAACTGCAGAACCGCGCGGGCGCCCTCACCGGCATCGCCGTCAACTTCGGCTTCGCGCTGATCGCCCTGAGCAAGGGGAAGGTGCGGCTCGCGGTCTTCGGCGTGATCATCCCGCTCGTGGCGCTCGTCGGCTCCCTGCGGCTGGCCCGCCCCGGCTCCCCTTGGGCGAAACGCTTCTATCGCCGACGGCATCGGGCCCGCGCGAAGTCGCTCCTGCGTGCGTACCACCACGACCGCCGCTGGGTTCGCCCGGCTCGGGCACTGCAGGACTGGCTGGGCGGCAAACCGGACCCGCCCAAACCCTTGCAACGCACGAACTGAAGCCCTTCCAGGGCCAGAAACACGGGGAGGGACCATGACCCCCAGGGGCGCGGGGAACTGCGCAAACGGCAGCGAAAGCCCCCTGCCCCCAGAAACACGGGGAGGGACCATCACCCCCCAGGGGCGCGGGGAACTGCGCAAACGGCAGCGAAAGCCACCCGCGCCCGGAAACAGGGGGAGGGACCATCACCCCCCAGGGGCGCGGGGAACTGCGGAAACGGCAGGGCAACCCACGCTGCCCCTCGGGGGCTTCGCCCCCGGACCCCCTCCGCGCAGTTCCCCGCGCCCCTAAGGGGCGTACCTCCCCCCGCGTCCCGGAAGGGCGCACCCCCGCGCGTCCCGGAAGGGCGCACCCCCGCGCGTCCCGGAAGGGCGCATCCCCCGCGTCACGAAGGGCGCAAGCCCTACTCGCCCTTGCCGACACCCTCCCGCACCGGCAACTCAGCGGCCAGCGCCGAAGCGGCCTGCACCAACGGCAGCGCCAGCAACGCCCCCGCCCCTTCACCCACACGGACCCCCTGCGGCAGCAACGGCTCCAACGCCATCCGGTCCAGCGCCTTCGCCTGCCCCGGCTCCCCGCTCATGTGCGACGCCAGCCACCAGTCCGGCGCCCGGAACGCCACCCGCTGCGCCACCAGCGCACACGCCGCCGTCACCACCCCGTCCAGCAGCACCGGCAGCTTCCGCACGGCGCTCTGCAGCAGGAACCCCGTCATCGCGGTGAGGTCCGCACCGCCGACCGTCGCCAGCAGCCGCAACTGGTCACCCAGCACCGGCCGCGCCCGCCGCAACGCGTCCCGGATCGCCGCGCACTTGCGCATCCACGCCAGGTCGTCGATCGCCAGGCCGCCCCGCCCGGTCACCACCGAAGCGTCCGTCCCGCACAGCGCGGCCACCAGCACGCCCGCCGCCGTCGTGCCGCCGACACTGACGTCGCCCAGCACCACCAGATCCGTACCGGAGTCGGCCTCCTCGTCCGCCACGGCCATTCCCGCGCGGAACGCGGCCTCCGCCTCCTCCGGGGTCAGCGCGTCCTCGACGTCGATCCGCCCGCTGCCCCGCCGCACCCGGTGGCGTACGACGTCCTCGGGCAGCGACGCCGGGTCGCAGTCCAGGGACATGTCGACCACCCGCACCGGCACGCCCAGCCGCCGCGCCAGCACGGAGACCGGACGGCCCCCCTCCAGCACGTCCCGCACCAGTTCCACCGCGGTGCCCGCGGCGCGTGAGGAGACGTCCAGCTGCGCGACGCCGTGATCGCCCGCGAACAGCACCACCCGCGGCCGTTCGACCGGCCGCACCGGCACCGCGGACTGCGCCGCCGCCAGCCACTCACTGAGGTCGTCCAGGCGGCCCAGCGACCCGGGCGGGACGTCCAGGCGGGCCCGGTGCTCCTCCGCGTCACGGCGCACCCCGCCGTCCGGACGCTCGATCAGATCGGTGAAGTCGTCGAGATTAAGCGAGCTCATTCGCCGAACAGTACCGGCCCCGGTCGAACACCCCGATGCGCCGGTCGTCCCCACGTTCGCCGCCTCACCCCCACCACGCCACCCCGGCGGTGATCCACCCTGCGAGGCCCTCCCGTACGTAACGTTTTGCTCGGGAATGCCGGAGATCCCTCCGTCCGTGCCCGACCGTCCCCGCACGTCGCGCCACCCGCGTGCCGTACGCCCTCACGCCGGGAGCCGCCCATGTCCGCCACCGCCTCCGACACCGCGTTCCCCGCCCCGCACGGCTCCGCCCGGGTGCACGAACCGCGCCGCGCGGACTGCCCCTGGTGCGGCTCCGCGCGGCTGCGGACCCGGCTGAGAACGGGGGACCTGCGCCGGCACCGGCCCGGACTGTTCACCGTCGACGAGTGCCGCGACTGCGGGCACACCTTCCAGAACCCCCGGCTCACCCCCGAGGGCCTGGCCTTCTACCGGCGGGCCGTGCGCGGCGCCCCCCGCGACCCCGCCACCGAACGGGTCCTCGCCCTGCACGCCGTACGGCACCGCCGCCGCGCCGCCGCCCGCGCGATGCTGCCCTTCGGTGAGCCGGAGAGCTGGCTGGACGTCGGCACCGGACTCGCCCGATTCCCGCAGACCGCCCGGGAGTTCTTCCCGTACACCGCGTTCGACGGCACCGACCTCACCGTGCGTGTGGAGCGGGCCCGTGACCTCGGGTGGGTGGAGGAGGCGCACGTCGGGCCGCTCACCGACCCGCGGGTGCTGGCCCGGCTGGCCGGCCGCTACGACGTGGTCAGCCTGCTGCACCACCTGGAGCGCACCACCGACCCGCGCGCCGAACTGCACGCCGCCCTTGACGCGCTGCGCCCCGGCGGCCACCTGCTGATCGAGACCCTCGACCCCCGCTGCGCGTACGCCGCGCTGTTCGGCCGCTGGTGGCTGCCCTACGACCAGCCCCGCAGGCTGCACCTGCTGCCCCGCCGCAACCTCCGCGAGGAACTCCTGGCACGCGGCTGCGAGATCGTCACCGCCGGGCACCGCGCCGCACACGTGCCGCACGACCTGGCCGGCCTGACCGCCCTCGCGCTCTCCCACGCGCTGCCCGCCCCGGACACCCCCTGGCGGGCGGTCCCGCCCTCACCGGCGCAACAGCGCCTGCGGACGGTGCTGCTGAGCGCGGGGACCCCGCTGGTCGTCGCCGCCGCGGCGGCCGACCTGGCCCTCGCCCCCCTGGCCCGCCACACCCCGTTCGCCAACACCTACCGGGTCATCGCCCGCAAACCGTGACTATGCCCGCCCATCCCGTCCGCGAGCCTCCCGCGCCCCGCGCCGCCCCGGCAGACCACCACCGGCCGGCCCGGGCGGGCCAGGTCGTGGCCGGGGAACCCGCCGGCGGGTTCGTGTACAAGGCCGGGGTGCTGGGCGGGCCCGTTGCCGAGTCACCGGCTCGTCCCGGCCCGTGCTCCGGCGGTCCCGTCGCCGGTCCACCAGCGCCCCGTGCCGTGGTCGGCGGCCCGCTGCCCGGTCATCCAAGTGAGCAAGGGCCGTGGTCCCAGGAGCCGTTGCCCTGCGGTCCGTGCGGGAGGCCGGGTGCCGGTCGGCGCGGAACGAGGGCGTTGCGACGGCTCCTCAAGGCGTCGCGGGCGCCTCGTCAGCCCCGCAGGACCAGTGCCTGGCCCGCCACCACCAGGAGGACCTGCTCGCACTCCTGGGCGAACGCCGCGTTCAGGCGGCCCAGTTCGTCGCGGTAGCGGCGCCCGGACGCGGTGGCCGGGACGATGCCCGAGCCGACCTCGTTGGAGACGGCGACCACGGTGCGCCGGGTCTCGCGCACCGCGTCCGTCAGCGCCCGCACCCGCTCCCGCAGGGCCCGCTCGCCGCCGTCCGCCCACTCCGCGTCGTCCCACGCGCCCACCGCGTCCATCGCGTCCGTCAGCCACAGCGACAGGCAGTCGACCAGGAGGGGCGGGCCGTCGTCCTTGAACAGCGGGACCAGATCACAGGTCTCCACCGTGCGCCAGGAACCCGGCCGCCGTTCCTGGTGCGCGGACACCCGTGACGCCCACTCGGTGTCCCCGTTGCGCGAGCCGCCGGTCGCCACGTACAGCACCTCGGGGAACGCCTCGAGGCGCCGCTCCGCCTCCACCGACTTGCCCGAACGGGCCCCGCCCAGCACCAGGGTGCGCCGCGGCACGTCCGGCACGTCCTCGTAGGCGCCGACCTCCAGCGTGGTGCCGTCCGGCACGGCACGCGCCCCGGCCGCCGCCAGCCGGCGCCGCACCTCGGCGCCCGGCGGCACGTCGTGGTCCAGATGGACGGCGATCACGTCCGTGGTGGGGACCACCGCGCCCACCTCCCGCAGCCGCGCCAGCGCGTCCGGACGCCCCAGGACGTCCAGCACCACCATCGCGTACGGCTCGGCAGGCGCCTCCAGCCCGGCCGGCGCCCCGCCCGGCGGCAGGTACAGCAGCCGCTGCCCGTCCGGACCGGTCACCGCGTACCCGGTGCCGGGCGCGTCCATCGCCACCGCCCGCACCCGATGCCCCGTCAGCAGCGCCAACTCCCGCCCGTCCGGGACCCGTCCCGGCTGCGGCAGCCCGGCCGGCACCTCCACCGCCGGGCCGTCGTGCGGGTGCGACAGCAGCACCTGGCGCACCCCGCCCAGCGATCGTCCCGCACGGGCGGCGGCGAAGGCCGCGCCCGGCGTCAGGTCGAGCAGCAGCGCGCCGTCCACCAGCAGCGAGGTCGCCGCCCGCGCGTCCGGGCCGAGCGCGCACGCGCACGCGGCGCAGGGACAGTCGGGGCGGGGCAGTCCCGCGGGGGCACCGGTGCCGAGCAGAGTCAGTTCCACGCCCCGATTCTCACCTTTCCCCACAGCCGATGCCCGTCCGACTACGCTCTTGGTCAGGAGCCGGACCAAGATCCGGCTTCTGTCGTGCAGTGAGCTCACACCATGGGAGGCGTACATGGCGGCATGGACGTGGCGGTTCGAGAAGGCCGACGGGACGCAGGTCGAGCCCGCGGTGCCGCCGGAGGAGTTCCCCACGCAGGGGGACGCCGAGTCCTGGATCGGGGAGAACTGGAAGGCCCTCCTGGAGGGCGGCGCCGACCAGGTGCGCCTCTCGGAGGACAGCACGGAGATCTACGGTCCGATGAGCCTTCACGCGGAGACGGAGACGGAGACCGAAGCCGCCGACGACGGGGCGTGAGCCCTGGGGCGGGCCGCGGGTCACCCCGCCCCGCCGGCGGGGCCGCGTCCGCTGCCGGGGCTGAGCCCTCAGCCCCGGACCCCGCACAGGTGCAGCAGCGAGGCGACGCCCCGGTAGGGGTCCGTCCGCCCGGCCCGGTCCTCGACCGCGAGCACCGCGTCGAGGTCGTCGGGGAGCACCGCGTCGTCCGCCACCGTGTCGGTGAAGACCCGCACGCCGTACCACGTGTGCAGCGGCGCCCCGATCCCGGCGAGGGTCGCGGTCAGCCGCTTCAGCCCGTAGGACGCCGTGGGCGGGCAGAACGCCGCCAGCGCGCAGGCCCAGTCGCCGGACAGCCCCGCCCGCATCGCGGCGGCGTCGCCGTTGCGCACCAGCAGGGACAGCATCCCGCCGGGCGCCAGCATCCGCGCCACCCCGGCGAGCAGCGCGTCCGGCTCCTCGACGTCGTCCATGAGCACGCCATGACAGAGCACGACGTCGAAGCTGCCCGGCAGGAAGTGCACACCGGTGTCCCCGGCATGGCCCTCGATGATGCGCATCCGCTCCCGGATGCCCTCGGGCTCCCCGGCGAAGGTCTCCCGGGCGGCCGTGATCGACGCTGCGTCCTGCTCGACACCCGTGACCTGATGGCCGGCCCGGGCCAGCCGGAGCGCCTGCGCCCCCCGGCCCATGCCGACGTCGAGCACACGCAGCCGCCGCCCGACCGGGAAGCGCCCCACTATCTGCTCCTCCAGCTGGCGGGCCACCAGCTCCTCGCGGACGACGTCACGCAGTCCGCCGAGCCCGCTCGGCAGGCCCCGCGCCGTGCCGTCCGTGAACGGCGTCGTGCTCAGGGCCGCTCCCCGCGCTTGACCTGGGGCTTGGGCAGCCGCAGCCGGCGCATCTGGAGCGTGCGCATCAGGGCGTAGGCGACCGCGCCGCGCCGGTTCTCGTCCGGGAAGCGCTCGGCGAGCGTCTTCTTCAGCCGGAAGCCGGTCACGATCGAGTCGAGCACGATCATCACGATGACCACGAGCCACAGCAGCAGCGCGATGTTCTGCAGCTGCGGCACCTGGACCAGGCTCAGCACGAGGATGACCACGGCCATCGGCAGGAAGTACTCCGCGATGTTGAACCGCGAGTCCACGTAGTCGCGGGCGAACCGGCGCACCGGCCCCTTGTCGCGCGCGGGCAGGTAACGCTCGTCGCCGCTGGCCAGCGCCTGGCGCTGACGCTCCAGTGCGGCACGGCGCTCCTCGCGCTGACGCTTGGAGGCGTCCTTGCGCGTCATGCTCGTGTTGGCCACGCTGCGGCGCTGCGACTGGGCCGCGCTGCGCTTGGGCGTGGGGCGGCCCTTGGGGGCCTCGGGGTGACGGGGCTGATTGGAGTCGGTCATCGTCGCCTTGTCGGCGGCGGACGCCTTCTCTTCCTTGGCACGGCTACGGAACACAAAACCCAAGGGTACGGGGTGGCCGGGGTTGGACCCCAGCGCCGCGGGGAACGATCCGGCAACACCGGACGTCTTTCCCTAGGACAGATGGGGACGTAGCGGGGGTCTCCGGGACGACCGGCGGGCCGCCCTGGGGAACCACCTACTCCTCACGCCGGACCGGGAGGGTACTCAGTCGTCCTTGGGGATGAGCGCATCCGTCCCCGAACAGTGCGGTAATGGATGCAGGGCCCGTACTGTGGGTTCTGTCGCAGGTGCTGGAGCTGGAGTCCGTCAGAAGGGGGCGCGCGAAGCCCATGAGCGGTGTCATGAAGCGTATGGGGATGATCTTCCGCGCGAAGGCGAACAAGGCCCTTGACCGGGCCGAGGACCCGCGCGAAACCCTCGATTACTCGTACCAGAAGCAGCTGGAACTGCTCCAGAAGGTCCGCCGGGGCGTCGCCGACGTGGCGACCTCCCGCAAGCGGCTGGAGCTCCAGCTCAACCAGCTCCAGTCCCAGTCGGGCAAGCTGGAGGACCAGGGCCGCAAGGCGCTCGCGCTCGGCCGCGAGGACCTGGCGCGCGAGGCGCTCTCCCGCCGCGCCGCGCTCCAGCAGCAGGTGACGGACCTGGAGACGCAGCACGCCACGCTCCAGGGCGAGGAGGAGAAGCTGACCCTCGCGGCGCAGCGGCTCCAGGCCAAGGTGGACGCCTTCCGCACCAAGAAGGAGACCATCAAGGCCACCTACACCGCCGCGCAGGCGCAGACCCGGATCGGCGAGGCCTTCTCCGGCATCTCCGAGGAGATGGGCGACGTCGGCCTGGCGATCCAGCGCGCCGAGGACAAGACCGCCCAGCTCCAGGCGCGGGCCGGCGCGATCGACGAACTGCTCGCCTCCGGCGCCCTCGACGACCAGTCCGGCATGCACAAGGACGACATCCAGGCCGAGCTGGACCGCCTCTCCGGCGGCACGGACGTGGAGCTGGAACTGCAGCGCATGAAGGCCGAGCTGGCCGGCGGCGGCTCCGGTGACCGGCAGGCCATCGAGGGCGGCCAGGGAGAGGCCCAGCCCCAGGCCCAGCAGCAGCCGCAGGACACCCCGCGCTTCGACAAGCAGTAGCCCACGCCGAGGAGGGCGACATGATCGTACGGATCATGGGGGAGGGGCAGGTGACGCTGGCCGAGAGCCGGCTCGCCGAGCTGAACAAGCTGGACGAGGAACTGCTCGCCGAGATGGAGAACGGCGACGGTCCCGGCTTCCGCGCGACGCTCAAGGCACTGCTGGACAAGGTGCACGAGCTGGGCGAGCCGGTGCCGGACGACTCCCTGGAGCCGTCCGACCTCATCCTGCCGTCCCCCGACGCCACCCTCGAGGAGGTCCGTGACCTCCTGACCGACGACGGCCTCATCCCGGGCACCTGAGGGCGTCCCGGGAAGACCTGGTCGAATCGTCCGCAGAGAGGGGGGAACCGGGGTGCGCCGCACGGGCGTCCGCCCCGGTCACCGCAAGCAGCCGTGAGCACCCTGACGCGCGCCCGGTGCCGGGCGCGGGCCCACCCCACCGCAGTGGACGCGGCGCTGGCCGCCGGCGTCCTGCTGTGCATGGTCGCGGGGTCGTTCGTCGACCCGCACGACCCCGAGGGGGTCCGCTGGGGTCTGCGCACCCCCGACCCGCTCAGCCTGGTCCTGATGACGCTCGGCGCCGCCGCGCTCGTCTTCCGGCGCCGCGCCCCCCGTACGGTGCTGGGTGTGGCCGGCGGTCTCTCCGTCGTCGAGTCCGTCACCGGCGACCCCCGCGCGCCCGTCGCCATGTGCGCGGTGATCGCCCTCTACACCGTCGCCGCCACCACCGACCGCCCCACCACCTGGCGGCTCGGCCTGCTCACCATGACCGTCCTGACCGGCACCGCGATGGCCGCGGGACCCCTGCCCTGGTACGCCCAGGAGAACCTGGCGATCTTGGCCTGGACCGGGATCGGCGCCACCGCCGGGGACGCCGTGCGCAGCCGCCGTGCCTTCGTCCAGGCCATCCGCGAGCGCGCCGAACGGGCCGAACGCACCCGGGAGGAAGAGGCCCGCCGCCGGGTCGCCGAGGAGCGCCTGCGCATCGCCCGCGACCTGCACGACGTGGTCGCCCACCACATCGCCCTGGTCAACGTCCAGGCCGGGGTCGCCGCCCACGTCATGGACAAGCGGCCCGACCAGGCCAAGGAGGCCCTCGCCCACGTCCGCGAGGCCAGCCGGCACGCGCTCGGCGAACTGCGTGCCACCGTCGGCCTGCTGCGCCAGTCCGGCGACCCGGAGGCGCCCACCGAGCCGGCTCCCGGACTGGACCGCCTCGACGAACTCGCCGGCACCTTCCGCAACGCCGGCCTGCGCGTCGAGGTGGCCCGCGCCGACCAGGGCACCGAACTGCCGGCCGCCGTCGACCTGGCGGCGTACCGGATCATCCAGGAGGCGCTGACCAACGTGCAGAGGCACGCCGGGGCCGGCGCGCGGGCCGAGGTCAGCGTCGTACGCGTCGGACCGCACATCGAGGTCACGGTGCTCGACGACGGCAGCGACGGGGGCCACGAGCACACCCCCGGCGGCGGGCACGGCCTGCTCGGCATGCGGGAACGCGTCACCGCCCTGCGCGGCACCCTGACCACCGGCCCCCGCTACGGCGGCGGCTTCCGCGTGCATGCGATCCTGCCCGTCGAACCCCGCACCTCCACCGCCCCGGGCGGCCGCCCGTGACCGACGCCCCGCTGGAGACCGCATGACGATCCGTGTCCTGCTCGCCGACGACCAGGCCCTGCTGCGCAGCGCCTTCCGCGTCCTCGTCGACTCCGAGCCGGACATGGAGGTGGTGGGCGAGGCGTCCGACGGCGCGGAGGCGGTCCGGCTGGCGCGCGAGCACCTCCCCGACGTCGTCCTCATGGACATCCGCATGCCCGGCACCGACGGGCTCGCCGCCACCCGCGAGATCAGCGCCGACCCCGCGCTCTCCGGGGTGCGGGTGGTGATACTGACGACCTTCGAGGTCGACGACTACGTGGTGCAGTCGCTGCGGGCCGGCGCCTCCGGGTTCCTCGGCAAGGGCTCCGAACCCGGCGAGATGCTCGGCGCGGTCCGCATCGCCGCCGGAGGCGAGGCACTGCTGTCCCCGGTGGCCACGAAGGGCCTGATCGCCCGCTTCCTCGCCCAGGAGGGCCCCTCCGGCCCCGACCGCGATCCCGACCGCGCCGAGCGCCTCGGCTCGCTCACCGTGCGCGAGCGGGAGGTGCTCGTCCAGGTCGCGGGCGGCCACTCCAACGACGAGATCGCCGAACGCCTCGAGGTCAGCCCTCTCACCGTGAAGACGCACGTCAACCGCGCCATGGCCAAGCTGGGAGCCCGCGACCGTGCGCAGCTCGTGGTGATCGCCTACGAGTCCGGACTGGTCCGTCCAAGGGTGGACTGAGCCCCGGCGGGCGTACTGCGGCGGGAGTACGCGCCCCCGGAGAGATTGGACCTCGGGTCTACGGATCGGCCCTCCGCCATGGCTCAGGGTGTAGAGCGGGCCGCCCACTGTGCGCGCGGCCGCCTGCCGGACTTTCGCCGCTCGACGGAAAAGAGACCCTGACCCATGTCCTGGCTGTCCAGATTCAGCCTCGCGCAACGGGCGCTGATCGGACTGATGTCGATCATCGCGCTCGTCTTCGGGGCGATCGCGATTCCACAGCTGAAACAGCAGCTCCTGCCCACCATCGAACTGCCCATGGTCTCCGTGATCGCGCCCTACCAGGGCGCCTCGCCGGACGTGGTCGAGAAGCAGGTCGTCGAGCCCATCGAGGACAGCCTGGAGGCCGTCGACGGCATCTCCGGCGTCACCTCGAAGGCGAGCGAGGGCACCGCCGTGATCATGGCGTCCTTCGACTTCGGCAACAACACCCAGCAGCTCGTCGCCGATGTGCAGCAGGCCGTGAACCGGGCCGGCGCCCGGCTGCCGTCCGGGGTGGACCCGCAGGTCGTCGCCGGTTCCACGGACGACATCCCGACCGTGGTGCTCGCCGTCACCTCCGACCAGGACCAGCAGGCGCTCGCCGACCAGCTGGACCGCACGGTGGTGCCCGCGCTGAAGGGCATCGACGGCGTCGGCCAGGTCCAGGTGGACGGCGTTCGCGACCTCCAGGTCACCGTCGTCCCCGACGCCGCGAAGCTCGCCAGGGCGGGCCTGAGCACCCAGTCGATAGCGCAGGCCCTGCAGGCCGGCGGGGCGACCGTGCCGGCGGGCTCCTTCGACGAGAACGGCGCCAACCGCACCGTCCAGGTGGGCGGCGGCTTCACCTCGGTGCGCCAGATCCAGGACCTGATGGTCACCGCCGCACCCGGTGCGGGCAAGCCCGTCCGGCTCGGTGACGTCGCCACCGTGCGCCAGGAGGAGGCGGGCTCCGACTCCCTCACCCGCACCAACGGCAGGCCGAGTCTCGCCGTGATGGCCACCATGGACCACGACGGCAGCGCGGTCGCCATCTCCGAGGCCGTCGAGGACAAGCTGCCCGAGCTGCGCGAGGACCTCGGCGACGGCGCCACCCTCACCGTGGTCAGCGACCAGGGCCCCGCGGTCTCCAAGGCCATCGAGGGCCTGACCACCGAGGGCGCGCTCGGTCTGCTCTTCGCCGTGCTGGTGATCCTGGTCTTCCTCGCGTCGGTCCGCTCCACGCTCGTCACCGCCGTGTCCATCCCGCTGTCGGTGGTGCTCGCCCTGATCGTGCTGTGGACCCGCGACCTGTCCCTGAACATGCTGACGCTCGGCGCCCTGACCATCGCCATCGGCCGCGTCGTGGACGACTCCATCGTCGTCCTGGAGAACATCAAGCGGCACCTCGGCTACGGCGAGGAACGCCAGGCGGCCATCATGAACGCGGTGCGCGAGGTGGCCGGCGCGGTCACCTCCGCCACGCTCACCACGGTCGCCGTGTTCCTGCCGATCGGCCTGGTCGGGGGCATGGTGGGCGAGCTGTTCGGCTCCTTCAGCCTCACCGTCACCGCCGCGCTGCTGGCGTCCCTGCTGGTGTCGCTGACGGTCGTCCCGGTGCTGTCGTACTGGTTCCTGCGGCCCCCCAAGGGCACCCCGGAGGACGCCGAGCAGGCCCGCCGGCTGGCGGAGGAGAAGGAGGCCAGGAGCCGGCTGCAGCGCACCTACGTGAGCGTGCTGCGGTTCGCCACCCGGCGCCGGCTGGCCAGCGTGGCCATCGCCGTGGTCGTCCTGATCGCCACCTTCGCCATGGCGCCGCTGCTGAAGACCAACTTCTTCGACGCGGGCGAGCAGCAGGTCCTCACCGTCCAGCAGAAGCTGAAGCCCGGCACCAGCCTGGCCGCCACCGACGCCCAGGCCAAGAAGGTCGAGCGGCTGCTCGACGACACCGAGGGCGTGCGGGACTACCAGGTGACGGTCGGCTCGTCCGGCTTCATGGCCGCCTTCGGCGGAGGTACGGACACCAACCAGGCGACCTACCAGGTCATGCTGGAGGACTCCGCGTCATCCGCGGACGTGCGGGACAGCCTGGAGAAGGGCCTCGGCGAGCTCGACGGCATCGGCACCACCACCGTGGCGGCCGGAGACGGCTTCGGCAGCCAGGACCTGAGTGTGGTGGTCAAGGCCGCCGACGCGCAGGTGCTGCGCAAGGCGGCCGAGCAGGTGCGTGACGCGGTGGCCTCGCTGGACGACGTCACCGACGTCACCAGCGACCTCTCGCAGAGCGTGCCCCGCATCTCGGTGAAGCCCACCGACAAGGCCGCCGCGGCCGGCTTCGACGCCCAGACCCTCGGGACGGCCGTCGCCCAGTCGGTGAAGGGCACCCCGGTCGGCAAGGCGGTCCTCGACGACGCCGAGCGCGACGTCGTCATCCGCTCGGCGCGACCCGCCACCACCGCGGACCAGCTGCGCGAGCTGCGCCTCGGCGCGGTGAAGCTCGGCGACATCGCCACCGTGCAGGTGGTGGACGGTCCGGTCTCCATGACCCGGATCGACGGCCAGCGCGCGGCCACCGTCACCGCCCGCCCGGTCGGCGACAACACGGGCGCCGTGGGAACGGAGCTCCAGACGAAGATCGACGAGCTGACGCTGCCCGCGGGCGCGACGGCCGAGATCGGCGGCGTGACCGAGGACCAGGACGAGGCGTTCGTCAACCTGGGCCTGGCCATGCTGGCCGCGATCGCGATCGTCTTCATGCTGCTGGTCGGCACCTTCCGGTCGCTGGCCCAGCCGCTGATCCTGCTGGTGTCCATCCCGTTCGCGGCGACCGGCGCGATCGGCCTGCTGCTGGTCACCGGCACCCCGATGGGCGTCCCGGCGATGATCGGCATGCTGATGCTGATCGGCATCGTGGTCACCAACGCGATCGTGCTGATCGACCTGATCAACCAGTACCGCAAGCAGGGCTACGGTGTCGTCGAGGCCGTGCTGGAGGGCGGCCGGCACCGACTGCGGCCGATCCTGATGACGGCCCTGGCGACCGTCTTCGCGCTGCTCCCGATGGCGCTCGGTGTCACCGGCGAGGGCGGCTTCATCGCCCAGCCGCTCGCGGTCGTGGTGATCGGCGGTCTGATCACGTCGACCCTGCTCACCCTGCTGCTCGTCCCGACGCTCTACGCGATGCTGGAGCTCCGCAAGGAGCGCCGCGCGAAGAAGCGCGCGGCGAAGCGGGAGACGGCCGCCCAGCAGCGGACGCCCGAGAAGCCGGCCCCGGCGCAGGTCTGATCCGCGGCACGGCGAAGGCCCCCGTCCGGCACCCACAGGTGCCGGACGGGGGCCTTCGCCGTGTGCCGTGCCGGTGTTACGGCAGCGCCAGCATGCGCTCCAGGGCGAGCTTGGCGAACGCCTCCGTCTCCTTGTCCACCTCGATGCGGTTGACCAGGTTCCCCTCGGCGAGGGACTCCAGGGCCCACACCAGGTGGGGGAGGTCGATGCGGTTCATCGTCGAGCAGAAGCAGACCGTGCGGTCGAGGAACACGATCTCCTTGTCCTCGGAAGCGAAACGGTTCGCCAGGCGGCGGACCAGGTTCAGCTCGGTGCCGATGGCCCACTTGGAGCCGGCCGGGGCCGCCTCCAGCGTCTTGATGATGTACTCGGTCGAGCCGACGTGGTCCGCCGCGGCCACGACCTCGTGCCGGCACTCGGGGTGCACCAGGACGTTGACGCCCGGGATGCGCTCGCGGACCTCCTCGACCGAGTCGAGGCTGAAGCGGCCGTGCACCGAGCAGTGACCGCGCCACAGGATCATCTTGGCGCCGCGCAGCTCCTCCGCCGTCAGTCCGCCGTTCGGCTTGTGCGGGTTGTAGACGACGCAGTCCTCCAGCGACATCCCCATGTCACGCACCGCCGTATTGCGGCCCAGGTGCTGGTCGGGGAGGAACAGGACCTTCTCGCCCTGCTGGAACGCCCAGTCCAGGGCGCGCTTGGCGTTGGAGGAGGTGCAGATCGTGCCGCCGTGCTTGCCGGTGAAGGCCTTGATGTCGGCGGAGGAGTTCATGTACGAGACGGGGACGACCTGCTCGGCCACCCCGGCCTCGGTCAGCACGTCCCAGCACTCGGCCACCTGCTCGGCGGTGGCCATGTCGGCCATGGAGCAGCCGGCCGCGAGGTCCGGCAGGACCACCTTCTGGTCGTCGCCGGTGAGGATGTCGGCGGACTCGGCCATGAAGTGCACACCGCAGAAGACGATGTACTCGGCCTGCGGGCGCGCGGCCGCGTCCCGCGCCAGCTTGAAGGAGTCGCCCGTGACGTCGGCGAACTGGATGACCTCGTCACGCTGGTAGTGGTGGCCGAGGACGAAGACCTTGTCCCCGAGCTTCTCCTTGGCCGCGCGGGCGCGCTCCACTAGGTCGGGGTCGGACGGCGAGGGGAGGTCGCCGGGACACTCCACACCGCGCTCGCTCCTCGGGTCGGCCTCACGGCCGAGGAGCAGCAGGGCGAGGGGCGTCGGCTGGACGTCGAGCTCCGGGGTCTGGGCGGTGGTCACGACACGCACCCTTTCTGTTCTGGCGACTTCTCGTCGAAATGACGCTATCTATCATAACCGGTTCACGTCACTTTGACGATGGCCATAGCGTCCATGTGACGTGAATCTAGGCGGCCGCCCGTTCATTCCCGCCAGGCCCCGACAAGGGACGGTTTCCGCTCCGCACGGCGTGTGCGAGCATGAAGAGCGAGGCGAGGAAATCACGCGCCCGGCCCGGAATGAATCCGCGGTCCCGCCGGTTGCAACCGTCGGCAAGCAGTCTCCGTACAACCCGGGAGAGATGTAGATGTCCGTATCGGACGAGACCACCACCGTCACCGACGGCATCGTCCTGACCGACGCCGCCGCGTCCAAGGTCAAGGCCCTGCTCGACCAGGAAGGCCGTGACGACCTCGCCCTGCGCGTCGCCGTCCAGCCCGGCGGCTGCTCCGGCCTGCGCTACCAGCTCTTCTTCGACGAGCGCTCGCTCGACGGCGACGTGGTGAAGGACTTCGGCGGTGTGAAGGTCGTCACCGACCGCATGAGCGCCCCGTACCTGGGCGGCGCCACCATCGACTTCGTCGACACCATCGAGAAGCAGGGCTTCACGATCGACAACCCCAACGCCACCGGCTCCTGCGCCTGCGGCGACTCCTTCAGCTGAGCGCACCGCCCGGTCCGGAGTACCGGTCCGGAGCGTGACGAAGGCGGCGGCCCCGTGGACACGGGACCGCCGCCTTCGTCGTACGCGCCCGGCGGTCAGCGGCTACGGGGCGCCGGCAGGCGGGCGCCCTCCTTGTGCAGCGGCACCGGCTCGCCCCGCGCGTCCACGACCTCGCGGTCGCCGAGCGGCGCGTCCAGCCGTACCGTCTGCCGGTACTGCTTGGCGATCATGATGCACACCTTGTCCGGCCAGGGTGTCTCGGTCACCTTCACCGTGACCCTGCCCCCGCTCTCGCTCGCCGTCGCCTCGTAATCGGCGCACACGCCGCCGGAGAAGGTCACGGTGAGCTCGTCGCCCTCGGCGGTGTAGCCCTCCACCGCGACGTCCCGGGCGGCCGGCGCCGACGTCGGCTCGTCACCCGGCCGAGAGGGCCGCTCGCCCGGCTGCTCCCCGGACCCGGTCGGCGAGGCGAGGAACGAGGGGGCGACCGCGGGGTGCGTCACGGTGAACGGACTGTCCGAACCCGCCGGCCGCACCTCGAACAGCCAGGACGGCACCAGCGCGGGCCGCCCGTCCACCGAGTGCGCGGCCAGCCCGAACACCGCGTCGTCGACCGAGACGGTGTCACCGGCCGGCTTCGTCGCCGGGGCGCACGGCTCCTCCTGCCGCTGCCCGTCCTCCAGCGGTACGGGGGTGGCGCAGCCGCCGATCTCCACCCGGTCCCCGGCGCCGGGAGCCCCGTTCATCGACGCCAGCGCCTCGTCGGCGCCGACCACGGGGTAGGTGTCCCCCTTCACCGGCTCCGCGAGCCGGCCGCTGCCGCCGACCACCTCACCGCCGGCGCCGACGACCACCCCGGTCGTCCAGCCGTAGGTCGGCAGGCCGCCGACCACCGGGTCGGCGTTCACCACGCGCCTGCCGTCCAGCAGCTGGCTCGCGTCCAGCTTGGCCTCGTCCTGGCCCACGGCCTTGAGAACGGGGGCGGCGGCCTTCTTCGCGGCGGCCTCGCTCACCGCGGGACCGCCGGTGCCGGACGGTGCCTTGCAGGTGGCGCCCTTGCAGTTGTCGCCGCCGGGGATGTTCCGGCTGAACGTCCAGGTGCCGGGGGCCTGCTGGTCGACGCGCAGGGTCGGTCCGGAGCCGTCCTGGCCGCCGATCCGCCACGAGGCGCCCTCGGCGACCGGCCGGCCTTCCATGCCCAGCGCCTTCGCCAGCGCGACCACCTTGTCCTCGGTCACCTGGCCCCGCGCGTGGTACACCGGCGCCGTGTCCGGGCCGTCGGGAAGCGTGCCGTCGGCGCGGTAGGTGGCGCCGTAGGGGTTGGGCTCGCCCGGTGCGATGGCGTTCGGGCCGCTCTCGGAGAAGCCGTCCAGGGCGAGCGGCGGGGGAGTGGGGTCACCGTTCGCCCCGGGAGCCGTCCCGGCCCCCTTGTCCTCGCCGGTCCCGGCCGCGAGGTACGCCCCTCCGCCTCCGACCAGCAGCACGGCGGCGGCGACGGAGGCGACCAGCACGGGCGAGCGCCGCCGGCCGGCCGCCGGCTCGCCGGCACCGGAGGGTCCACGCGCTCCCGTCAGCACCGGCTCGGCCCCGGCCGAACCCGCGCCGCCCGAGCCGCGCTCCTCGCCTGCGGCCGGCTGCTCCGCCCTGCCGGCGCTCGCGCCGGGCCTGCGCCCGCCGCGCCGGGCCGGCCGGGCTCCTTGGCATCGGCCGACGGCTGTGCGTCGCCCGGCGGGATCCGCGGTTGCCGGGGCCGGTGCCCCCGCCTCGGAAGGCCGGGTCTCACTCGCGCCCGCGCCGGTGGCCGCCTTCCCGGGCCGTCCGGAATCCTTCACTCCGGAGGGCTCCACCGACTGGTCCGCGGTCGCTTCAGCCGGGGACACAGAGGGCTCGGCCCCCGGTTCCGTCTCCTTCGGCCGGCCGGCCGGCGCCGCCTCACCCGTTCCGGTCCCCGTCACCGCGGTGCCCGCGCCCCGCGGCTCGGTCGCCTCGGCAGCCTCGGTCCCCTCGGCCTCGGACGTCGAGGAGTCCTCCGCACGACCGCCGGACGGTGCGGAGCCGGAATCTCCGCGATCCGGTGCGTCCGCCCGCGCCTGCCCCGGCTCGCGCTCCTGCGGTGCGCCCCCGGTGTCGGGCGCGTTGCCCGGGGCGGGGCGCGGCTCGTCGTCGTGGTCGGGTCGCTCGGTGTTCACCGCATCGCTCCTTCGCCTGCACAGCTGTCCCATGCGGACCCTGCCCGTTCGCACCCGGGCTGCCGAGGGTTCGTATCCCGCATCCCCTCTACGGGGGACAGCGATGGGACGCAGTGGGGGAGCGCGCGGTTCCCCGCGTCCGCTCAGTCGCCGTAGTCCGACATGGCGTCGAGCAGCCGCGCGGACGTGGACGGCACGCTCACGCCGTGGATGAGGGAGGGGGACACCGGCCGTGCCGCGGCCCGCTCGGGGACCGACCAGTGCGGGACCATCCGGGCGCAGTCGCCGCGCAGCGAGGTCAGGTCGCCCTCGAGGTCGGCCGGAGCGGTGCCGTGGACCTTGATGTTCGTCATGTCGGCACCGTATGCACGCAGGACGTCGCGAAGAAAGAGCTACTATCGGGTAGTTTCGGCTGCTTCTACGGGCCGTTCACACCCGGTAGCGTGAAGTGTCAAACCCCCTCCCCCAGGAGAATCCACGCCGTGCGCATCGCAGTCACCGGCTCCATCGCCACCGACCACCTCATGACCTTCCCCGGCCGGTTCGCCGACCAGTTCGTCGCGGACCAGCTGCACACGGTCTCGCTGTCCTTCCTGGTCGACAACCTGGACGTGCGACGCGGCGGGGTGGCCGCGAACATCGCCTTCGGCATGGGCCAGCTGGGCACCCGCCCGATCCTGGTCGGCGCCGCCGGCTTCGACTTCGACGAGTACCGCGCCTGGCTGGAGCGGCACGGCGTCGACACCGATTCCGTCCGCATCTCCGACACGCTGCACACCGCCCGCTTCGTGTGCACCACGGACGCCGACCACAACCAGATCGGCTCCTTCTACACGGGCGCGATGAGCGAGGCGCGGCTGATCGAGCTCAAGACCGTCGCCGACCGCGTGGGCGGCCTCGACCTGGTGTCCATCGGCGCCGACGACCCGGAGGCGATGCTCCGGCACACCGAGGAGTGCCGTTCCCGGGGCATCCCGTTCGCCGCCGACTTCTCCCAGCAGATCGCCCGTATGAACGGCGAGGAGATCCGGATACTGCTGGAAGGGGCGACCTACCTCTTCTCCAACGAGTACGAGAAGGGGCTCATCGAGACCAAGACCGGCTGGAGCGACGAGGAGATCCTCGCCAAGGTCGGCCACCGGGTCACCACCCTCGGCGCCCGCGGCGTGCGCATCGAGCGGGCCGGCGAGCCGGTGATCGAGGTCGCGTGCCCCGACGAGGAGCGCAAGGCCGACCCCACCGGCGTCGGTGACGCCTTCCGCGCGGGCTTCCTGTCGGGCCTCGCCTGGGGCGTCCCGCTGGAGCGCGCCGCGCAGGTCGGCTGCATGCTGGCGACGCTCGTCATCGAGACCGTCGGCACCCAGGAGTACCAGCTGCGCCGCGGTCACTTCATGGAGCGCTTCACCAAGGCCTACGGCGACGACGCCGCCGGCGAGGTGCGCCGCCACCTGGGCTGACCCGGTCAGGAGAGCCGGCGGACCACATAGGCCGCGCCCCGGTCCGCCGGCTGCTCACCGACGTACTCCTGCCCGCGCATCTCGCACCACGCCGGGATGTCCAGCCGGGCCGCCTCGTCGTCGGCGAGGACCCGTACCAGGCCGCCCACCGGCACCTCGCCGATCACCTTGGCCAGCTCGATCACCGGAATGGGGCAGCGCCGCCCCAGCGCGTCCACCACCAGCGCCTCGCCGCGCTCCTCGGTCACCACGTCCGTCCGGGACACCGGCGCGCCGAGCATCTCCCGCACCCCGGCCACCACCTCCGGCAGCACGGCGAGGAACCGCTCGACGTCCTCCTCCCGCGTGCCCGGCGGCAGCGAGACGCGCACATTGCCCTCGCTGAGCACCCCCATCGCCCTCAGCACATGGCTCGGCGTCAGGGTGCTGCTGGTGCAGGACGAGCCGGAGGACACCGAGAAGCCGGCCCGGTCCAGCTCGTGCAGCACCGTCTCCCCGTCCACGTAGAGACAGGAGAAGGTGACGACGCCCGGCAGCCGCCGCTCCGGGTCACCGACGACCTCCACGTCCGGCACCACGCCCGGCACCCGGACCCGGATCCGCTCCGTCAGCTCCCGCAGCCGGGCCGCCTCCCCGGCCGCCTCCGCCCGCACCGCCCGCAGCGACGCCGCCGCGGCCACGATCGCCGGGAGGTTTTCGAACCCGGCCGCCCGCCCCGACTCCCGCTCGTCGTGCGGACCCTGGGGCGCGAACCGTACGCCCTTGCGCACCACCAGCAGTCCGACCCCTGACGGTCCGCCCCACTTGTGGGCGCTCGCCGCCAGCAGGGACCAGTCGCCCTCCACCCGTCCCCAGCCCAGCGACTGGGCCGCGTCCACCAGCAGCGGCACCCCCGCCGCCCGGCACGCCTCCGCCGTGGCGGCCACCGGCTGGACCGTGCCCACCTCGTGGTTGGCGGACTGCAGACAGGCCAGCGCGGTGTCCTCCCGCAGCGCCCGCGCGTACCCGGACGGGCTGACGGCACCCGAACGGTCCACCGGGACCTCGGTGACCGTGCCGCCGCCCGCCCGGTGAACTTCCGCCGCATGGAGTACAGAAGAGTGTTCGACCGCTGACACGATCAGGTGATGCCCGGTGCGCCGCCTCCCGGCCAGCGCGCCCGCGATCCCGGAGTGCACGGCCGCGGTGCCCGACGGGGTGAACACCAGCTCGTCCGGACGGCAGCCCACCGCCTCCGCGGCGGCCTCCCGAGCGGCGTCGAGCAGCAGCCGCGCCCGCCGCCCCTCCTTGTACAACCGCGCCGGATCCGCCCACCCTTCGTCCAGGGCGGCCAACAGGGCCTGCCGGGCGACGGGGTGGAGCGGAACGGCGGAAGCGGCATCGAAGTAGGACACGCCACCACGCTAAGCGCCCCGGCGGGGAGGCGGGAACCGGCCGGGGCGCCCCCGCGTCCAGGCGGCCGGGTGACGGCCCGGATCCGGCCGCCGGACGACCCGAACACCCGGGCGATGAGGCGCTCGGTGTAACCCGCGGCGCGTATGGCACCCCTCCCCGCGAGACCTCAAAAGGCGTCGGCTAGGGTTTGGTCCGCATAAACATCCAAACCCCTGCCCGACGCAGGGCGGCGACCGACCAGCGAGAAGGCCAGGCCGCAGCCGAACAGCGCGGGCGAGACTCTCGGGAAGGCGCTACGTGAGTCCCAACGGCTCCGACCTCCCCCACGGCCTGGAAGGCGTGGGCGGTACCCCCAAGCCGCGGCGCCCGATGCGGCGGAAGCTGCTGCAGGCACTGACCGCGGGCCTGGTCCTGGCGACCGCCACCGGTTGCACATGGGAGGACTTCCCCCGCCTCGGCATGCCCACCCCCACCACGGAAGAGGCCCCGAGGATCCTCTCCCTGTGGCAGGGGTCCTGGGCGGCCGCGCTCGCCGTCGGCGTGCTGGTGTGGGGCCTGATCCTGTGGAGTGCTTTCTTCCACCGGCGCAGCCGCACCAAGGTCGAAGTACCTCCGCAGACCCGGTACAACATGCCCATCGAGGCGCTGTACACGGTGGTCCCCCTCATCGTCGTCTCGGTGTTCTTCTACTTCACCGCCCGCGACGAATCCGAGCTGCTGAAGCTCGAGAAGAAGCCCGACGTCACGGTGAACGTGGTCGGCTTCCAGTGGAGCTGGTGCTTCAACTACGTCGAGAACGTCGAGGGTTCCACGGGCGACGCCAAGACGTCCAAGGAACTCGACCCGATCCCGGACCGCTACAAGGAGGCCTTCCCGGCCGACGCCGGCGGTGTCTACGACTGCGGCATCCCCGGAACCCGGAACCCGCAGACCAACAACCCGGGCCCCACCCTGTGGCTGCCCGAGGGCAAGCGGGTCCGCTTCGTGCTGACCTCGCGTGACGTCATCCACTCCTTCTGGGTGGTGCCGTTCCTGATGAAGCAGGACGTCATCCCGGGCCACACCAACGCCTTCGAGGTGACCCCCAACCGTGAGGGCACCTTCCTGGGCAAGTGCGCCGAACTCTGCGGCGTCGACCACTCCCGGATGCTGTTCAACGTGAAGGTCGTCTCCCCCGAGCGGTACGAGCAGCACCTGAAGGACCTCGCGAAGAAGGGGCAGACCGGCTACGTGCCCGCGGGCATCGAGCAGTCCGGCCCTGAGAAGAACCGGGAGTCGAACATCCTGTGAGCATCCTCAACGAACCCCAGGGTGCCGCGGCAGCAGGGTCCCACTACGAGGACGAACTGCCGGTCAGGCGCCAGAGCCGTGGCAACGTGGTGGTCAAGTGGCTGACCACCACGGACCACAAGACGATCGGCACGCTGTACCTGGCGACGTCGTTCGCGTTCTTCGTCATCGGTGGCGTGCTCGCCCTGGTGATGCGCGCCGAGCTGGCCCGCCCGGGCCTGCAGATCGTGTCGAACGAGCAGTTCAACCAGGCGTTCACGATGCACGGCACGATCATGCTGCTGATGTTCGCGACGCCGCTGTTCGCCGGCTTCGCGAACTGGATCATGCCGCTGCAGATCGGCGCGCCCGACGTGGCGTTCCCGCGGCTGAACATGTTCGCCTACTGGCTCTACCTGTTCGGCTCGCTCGTCGCGATCGGCGGTTTCCTCACGCCCGACGGCGCCGCCGGCTTCGGCTGGTTCGCCTACTCGCCGCTGTCGGACGCGGTCCGCTCGCCGGGTCTGGGCGCCGACCTGTGGATCATGGGTCTGGCCTTCTCCGGCTTCGGTACGATCCTCGGCTCGGTCAACTTCATCACCACGATCATCTGCATGCGCGCTCCCGGCATGACGATGTTCCGCATGCCGATCTTCACCTGGAACGTGCTGCTCACCGGTGTGCTGGTGCTGCTCGCCTTCCCGGTGCTGGCCGCGGCGCTGTTCGCCCTGGAGGCGGACCGCAAGTTCGGGGCACACATCTTCGACTCGACGAACGGCGGGGCGTTGCTCTGGCAACACCTCTTCTGGTTCTTCGGTCACCCAGAGGTGTACATCATCGCGCTGCCGTTCTTCGGCATCGTCTCCGAGATCATCCCGGTGTTCTCCCGCAAGCCGATGTTCGGCTACATGGGCCTCATCGGCGCGACCATCGCGATCGCGGGTCTGTCGGTGACGGTGTGGGCGCACCACATGTACGTCACGGGCGGTGTGCTGCTGCCGTTCTTCTCCTTCATGACCTTCCTGATCGCGGTCCCGACCGGTGTGAAGTTCTTCAACTGGATCGGCACCATGTGGAAGGGCAGCCTGTCCTTCGAGACACCGATGCTGTGGACGCTGGGCTTCCTCATCACGTTCACCTTCGGCGGTCTGACCGGCGTCATCCTGGCCTCGCCGCCGCTGGACTTCCACGTCTCCGACTCGTACTTCGTGGTGGCGCACTTCCACTACGTGGTGTTCGGCACCGTGGTGTTCGCGATGTTCGCCGGATTCCACTTCTGGTGGCCGAAGTTCACCGGCAAGATGCTCGACGAGCGGCTCGGCAAGATCACCTTCTGGACGCTGTTCATCGGCTTCCACGGCACGTTCCTGGTCCAGCACTGGCTGGGTGTCGAGGGCATGCCGCGCCGGTACGCGGACTACCTCGCCGCGGACGGCTTCACCGCCCTGAACACGGTCTCGACGATCGCCTCGTTCCTGCTCGGCATGTCGCTGCTGCCGTTCTTCTACAACGTCTGGAAGACGGCCAAGTACGGCAAGCCGGTCGAGGTCGACGACCCGTGGGGCTACGGCCGCTCCCTGGAGTGGGCGACCTCCTGCCCGCCGCCCCGGCACAACTTCCTCACCCTGCCGCGGATCCGCAGCGAATCCCCGGCGTTCGACCTGCACCACCCGGAGATCGCCGCGCTCGACGAGCTCGAGAACGCCGGTCACGGCGAGAAGGCCCTCTCCGGCGGCAAGGAGGCCGGCAAGTGAAGATCCAGGGCAAGATGTTCGTCTGGCTGAGTGTCTTCTTCCTGGCCGTCGCCGTGGTCTACGGCCTGTGGTCGAAGGAGCCGGTCGGTACCACCGCCCTCGTCCTGGCCTTCGGCCTGAGCATCATGATCGGCTTCTACCTGGGCTTCACGGCCCGGCGGGTCGACGTGGGCGCCCAGGACAACAAGGAGGCGGACGTCGCCGACGACGCCGGCGAGGTCGGGTTCTTCAGCCCGCACAGCTGGCAGCCGCTGGCCCTGGCCGTGGGCGGCGCCCTGGCCTTCATGGGCGTGGCGATCGGCTGGTGGCTGATGTACTTCTCGGCGCCGATCCTGCTGATCGGCCTGTGGGGCTGGGTCTTCGAGTACTACCGCGGTGAGAACCGCACCCAGTAGCACGCCGCGAGGCACCCGGGAGCCCGGACACTCCGTCAGGAGGGTCCGGGCTCCCGCTTTTGCCTCATCCGCCTCACCCGTTCGGGCCGCCCGGTGAGCCGATGCCGCCCCGGCTCCCTAGCGTGGGGCCATGAGAGACACAGAGTCCCCCCGGACCGGCCCCCGGGCCCGCCGGGGCCGCCTCATCGGCTGCACGCTGCTGGTGACGGCCCTCGGCGCGGGCGTCACCGGCTGCTCCTCCGACGGCAGCCCGCTGTCCGCCGAGCCGTACGACGCGGCGGACCAGATCTCCTTCAGCGGCTCCCTCGACGAGGGCAAGCCCGCCGACCCCGACAAGCCCCTCGAGATCGTCGCCAAGGACTCCGACGGGCGCATCACGGACGTCACCGCCGTGGACGCCGCCGGACGCCGTCTGGCGGGCGAGCTGGCCGCCGACGGCAGCCGCTGGCACAGCACCACCCCGCTGGCCGCCGACGCCCAGTACACGGTCCGCGTGAGCACCGAGGACGAGGACGGCGCGCCCGGCCGCAAGGTCCTCACCTTCACGACGGGCAAGACCGGCACCGCCAAGCGGCTGGGCGTCACCTTCGGCCCCGAGGCGGGCACGTACGGCGTCGGCCAGCCGCTCGTCGCGGAACTCAGCGAACCGGTCAAGGACCGGGCCCAGCGGGCCGTCGTGGAACGGAGCCTGAAGGTCGACTCCACGCCCGCCGTGACCGGCGCCTGGCACTGGGTCGACGACAAGAAGCTGCATTTCCGCCCCAAGGACTACTGGCCCGCCCAGGCCACCGTCCAGGTGCGCAGCAACCTGGAGGGCATCAGGATCGGGGACCGGCTCAGGGGCGGCGCGGCGAAGCCGCTGACGATCCGGACCGGTGACCGGGTGATAGCCCTCACCGACGCGGCCACGCACCGGCTGACGGTCTACAAGAACGACGAGGAGATCAAGCAGATCCCCGTCACCACCGGCAAGCCCGGCTTCGAGACCCGCAACGGCGTCAAGGTGGTGCTCGCCAAGGAACGCTTCGTACGCATGCGCAGCACCACCGTCGGCATCGCCGAGGGATCGTCCGAGTCGTACGACCTGGATGTGCACTTCGCCACCCGGGTGACCTGGAGCGGCGAGTACGTGCACGCCGCCCCGTGGTCCGTCGGCTCCCAGGGCTACGCCAACGTCAGCCACGGCTGCGTGGGCATGAGCACCGCCGACGCCGAGTGGTTCTTCGACACCTTCCGCCAGGGCGACCTCGTCGAGGTCGTGAACTCCGAGGGCGACACGATGGAGCCGTTCGGCAACGGCTTCGGCGACTGGAACCTGGACTGGGACAAGTGGCGCGCGGGCAGCGCCCTGACGGCCGGCGGGACGGCGCCCGACACCGGGGAGGCGGCGCGTCTGCGGCCCGCGACCCTATGAGGCTCGCCGGAGGCGTCACAGGGCCGCGGCGGGGCACCACCCGCCGCGGCAGGTGGCTCAGGCGCCCGCGAGGGCCTTCTGCCGCAGCAGGGAGGCCAGGGCGGACGCGAACTCCACCGGCTCCACCGGAAGCGTCACCGCGGCCTCCGCGCGGCTCCAGGTCGCCAGCCAGGCGTCCTGCGGCCGCCCGATCAGCAGCAGCACCGGGGGGCAGTTGAAGATCTCGTCCTTGATCTGGCGGCACACCCCCATGCCGCCCATCGGAACGGCCTCGCCGTCCAGCACGCACACGTCGACGCCGCCGCGGTCCAGCTCCTTGAGCACGGCCGCCGGCGTCGCGCACTCGATGAACTCCACCAGG
The DNA here is from genome assembly GCF_008632955.1 of Streptomyces tendae. NCBI lineage: Bacteria > Bacillati > Actinomycetota > Actinomycetes > Kitasatosporales > Streptomycetaceae > Streptomyces > Streptomyces tendae. The sequence goes on along the minus strand of NZ_CP043959.1, from coordinate 5,280,516 downwards.
GGCACGTCCGGCGCCGGGCGCCGCCCGGTGGCGAGCCGCACCTGCTCCCGGGTGTTGGCGTCGTCGCTGTAGACCAGCACCGTGGCGGTCGCCTGCATTGTTCCTCCACGCGTCAGAGAGAGGGCACGGCTCGGTCGGGACCCTCGGGTACCGATGGCGCGGATGCTACCCCCTCGGACCGCCCCTCAACACTGGTTCGGACACGGCTTCGAAGAGGGCTTTCATGGGCCATACGGGCAGTCCAGGAGGGGCGAACACACCGAACGGCACCCCCGGGAGTGAGGGCGGGATAAGCGACCGACATAATGTCGGCGTGGCGACAGCAACGACAGTAGACACCGGGCACGCGCACCCGTCGGTCAACCGACCGAACCTCACCAGCGTCGGAACCATCATCTGGCTGAGTTCCGAGCTGATGTTCTTCGCGGCCCTCTTCGCGATGTACTTCACCCTGCGATCGGTGACCGGACCCGACTTCTGGTCGGAGAAGGCCGACCTGCTGAACTTCCCGTTCTCGGCGACGAACACCACGATCCTGGTGCTCTCCTCGCTCACCTGCCAGCTCGGCGTCTTCGCCGCCGAGCGCGGTGACGTGAAGAAGCTCCGGATGTGGTTCATCGTCACCTTCATCATGGGCGCGGTGTTCATCGGCGGCCAGGTCTTCGAGTACACCGAGCTGGTCAAGCACGAGGGCCTGTCCCTCTCCTCCGACCCGTACGGCTCGGCCTTCTACCTGACCACCGGCTTCCACGGCCTGCACGTGACGGGCGGCCTGATCGCCTTCCTGCTGGTCCTGGGCCGGACCTACGCGGCCCGGAGGTTCACCCACGAGCAGGCGACCGCGGCCATCGTCGTGTCCTACTACTGGCACTTCGTCGATGTCGTCTGGATCGGCCTCTTCGCCACGATCTACATGATCAAGTAGGCGGGCCCTCATCCGCGCGCGCTGGACACAGCGCACCCAACAGAAGCATCGACGCAGAAGATCCTGACACCGGGGTAATCCGTGAAAAAGCTCTCCGCACGACGACGCCATCCGCTGGCGGCGCTCGTCGTCCTACTCCTCGCGCTGGCATGCACCGGGGGGCTGTACGCCGTGTTCGCACCCGCGGACAAGGCGCAGGCCGACGAAACCGCCCAGTCCCTCACGATCAAGGAGGGCCAGAAGCTCTACACGGTCGGCTGCGCCAGCTGCCACGGCACCGGTGGTCAGGGCACGTCCGACGGCCCCAGCCTGGTGGGCGTGGGCGCCGCGGCGGTCGACTTCCAGGTGAGCACCGGCCGCATGCCGGCCGCCACCTCGCAGAGCGCGCAGATCCCGCGCAAGAAGAACATCTACAGCCAGGCCGAGATCGACCAGCTGGCGGCGTACATCGCCTCCCTGGGCGCCGGCCCGGCCATCCCGACGGAGGCGCAGTACGGCCCCGAGGGTGCCGACGCCGCCAAGGGCGGTGAGCTGTTCCGCAACAACTGCGCGCAGTGCCACAACTTCACCGGCAAGGGCGGTGCGCTCACGCACGGCAAGTACGCCCCGAACCTGGACGGCGTCTCGCCCAAGCACATCTACGAGGCCATGCTCACCGGCCCGCAGAACATGCCCTCCTTCCCCGACACCACCCTGTCGGAGCAGAACAAGAAGGACGTCATCGCCTACGTGAAGGCGGTCAACGGCGAGGACACCGAGAGCCCCGGCGGCCTGTCGCTGGGCGGCCTCGGCCCCGTCTCCGAAGGTCTGTTCGCCTGGATCTTCGGACTGGGCGCCCTGATCGCGGTCGCCGTCTGGGTCGCCGCTCGGACCGCAAAGGCCAAGAAGTCATGAGTAGCCAAGACATTCCCGAAGAGAACCTGCCCGCAGCGCAGGACACCGGCCACGGAGCGGTGAAGCTCGCCAACGAGCAGAACCCGTTCGCCGACCCCGGCCTGCCGCCGCACGAGCCGCGGATCCAGGACATCGACGAGCGGGCCGCCAAGCGGTCCGAGCGTACGGTCGCCCTGCTGTTCACGGTGTCGATGCTGGCCACCGTCGGCTTCATCGCCTCGTACGTGACCATCCCGGTCGACAAGTCGGTCTACATCTGGCCGCTCGGTCACATCAGCGCGCTGAACTTCGCGCTGGGCATGACGCTCGGCCTGGCCCTGTTCTGCATCGGCGCCGGCGCGGTCCACTGGGCCCGCACGCTGATGTCGGACCACGAGCTGGCCGACGAGCGTCACCCGATCGAGGCCGCTCCCGAGGTCCGGGCGAAGGTCATGGACGACTTCCGCCAGGGCGCCAAGGAGTCGGTGATCGGCCGCCGGAAGCTGATCCGCAACACCATGTTCGGCGCGCTGGCGCTGTTCCCGCTCTCCGGCGTGGTGCTGCTGCGCGACCTCGGGCCGCTGCCCGAGGACAAGCTGCGCCACACCCTGTGGGGCAAGGGCAAGCTGCTCGTCAACATGAACACCAACGAGCCGCTGCGCCCGTCGGACCTGATCGTGGGTTCGCTGACCTTCGCCAAGCCCGAAGGCCTGGAGGAGCACGACCACGGGTTCCAGACCGAGATCGCCAAGGCCGCCCTGATGCTGGTCCGCATCCAGCCGGACGACATCAAGGACAAGCGCTCGCTCGAGTGGTCGCACGAGGGCATCCTGGCCTACTCGAAGATCTGCACCCACGTCGGTTGCCCGATCTCCCTGTACGAGCAGCAGACGCACCACGCCCTGTGCCCCTGCCACCAGTCCACCTTCGACCTCTCCGACGGCGCCAAGGTGATCTTCGGTCCCGCCGGTCACCCGTTGCCGCAGCTGCGCATCGGCGTGAACGACGAGGGTTACCTCGAAGCGCTCGGCGACTTCGAAGAGCCCGTCGGCCCTGCTTTCTGGGAGCGCGGATGAGTACTACGACCAGCACCGATTCCCGCTCGCGCGGGAAGGCACCGGCCGGTGAGCGGGTCGCCGACTGGGCGGACGGCCGGCTGGGGATCTACTCCCTGGCCAAGGCCAACATGCGCAAGATCTTCCCCGACCACTGGTCGTTCATGCTGGGTGAGATCTGCCTGTACAGCTTCATCATCATCATCCTCACGGGTGTGTACCTGACGCTGTTCTTCCACCCGTCGATGAACGAGGTGGAGTACCACGGCAGCTACGTCCCGCTGCAGGGCCAGCTGATGAGTGAGGCCTACAAGTCGACGCTGGACATCAGCTTCGACGTCCGTGGCGGTCTGCTCATCCGGCAGATCCACCACTGGGCCGCGCTGATCTTCGTGGCCGGCATGTTCGTGCACATGATGCGCGTGTTCTTCACCGGCGCGTTCCGCAAGCCGCGTGAGATCAACTGGCTGTTCGGCTTCCTGCTGCTCGTCCTGGGCATGTTCACCGGTTTCACCGGCTACTCGCTCCCGGACGACCTGCTCTCCGGCACCGGTATCCGCTTCATGGAGGGCGCGATCCTGTCCGTGCCGATCGTCGGCACGTACCTCTCGTTCTTCCTCTTCGGCGGCGAGTTCCCCGGCGACGACTTCGTGGCCCGGTTCTTCTCGATCCACGTCCTGCTGCTGCCGGGCATCATGCTCGGCCTCGTGGTGGCGCACCTGATCCTGGTCTTCTACCACAAGCACACGCAGTTCGCGGGCCCCGGAAAGACCAACAAGAACGTGGTCGGCATGCCGCTGCTGCCGGTGTACATGGCCAAGGCCGGAGGCTTCTTCTTCCTGGTCTTCGGTGTGCTCGCGGCCGTGGCCGCGATCGCCACGATCAACCCGATCTGGGCCATCGGCCCCTACCGGCCGGACATGGTCTCCACCGGTGCCCAGCCGGACTGGTACATGGGCTTCTCCGAGGGCCTGATCCGTGTCATGCCGGGCTGGGAGATCAACTTCTGGGGTCACACGCTCGTCCTGGGCGTGTTCATCCCGCTGATGATCTTCCCGCTGGTCCTGGCGGCCATCGCGGTGTACCCGTTCATCGAGTCCTGGGTCACCGGCGACAAGCGCGAGCACCACATCCTGGACCGCCCGCGCAACGCCCCGACGCGCACCGCGTTCGGTGTCGCCTGGATGACGCTGTACTTCGTGCTCCTCGTCGGCGGCGGCAACGACATCTGGGCCACGCACTTCCACCTGTCGATCAACGCGATCACCTGGTTCGTCCGCATCGCGTTCTTCGTCGCCCCGGTCGTGGCGTTCATCGTCACCAAGCGCATCTGCCTCGGCCTGCAGCGCCGGGACAAGGAGAAGGTGCTGCACGGCCGCGAGTCGGGCATCATCAAGCGCCTGCCGCACGGTGAGTTCATCGAGGTGCACGAGCCGCTCAGCCAGGAGCAGCTCTACACCCTCACCGCGCACGAGCAGCCGAAGCCGCTCGAGATCGGCCCGGAGGTCGACGAGAACGGCGTCCGGCGCAAGGTGAAGGCCGGCGAGAAGCTGCGCGCGAAGCTCAGCAAGGGCTTCTACGGCGAGGAGTCCCAGGTTCCGAAGCCGACCGTCGAGGAGTACAAGGAGATCACGAGCGGCCACGGCCACCACTGATCCCGAAGCTGCTCCACCCGTCGCCACACGACAGCGAAGGGCCCCCGTCCGTTCTGCGGACGGGGGCCCTTCGCCGTGCCCGGGGCTGGATAGGGTGGGTCCGGGACCGCGCCGGTCCCGGCCATCCGCCACTACCGTCAGGAGCGACCATGAGCGCTGTGACCCCCGCTGGAGGCGACAACGCGGCGGGCCGCTCCTGGCCCGCCCTGCTGAACGGCCTCCTGGACGGACGGAACCTGTCCGCCGACGACACCGCCTGGGCGATGGACCTGATCATGCGGGGCGAGGCGACCGACGCGCAGATCGCCGGCTTCGCGGTGTCCCTGCGCGCCAAGGGAGAGACGGTCGAGGAGATCACCGGCTGCGTCCGGGCGCTGTACGCCCACGCCAACGTCATCGACGTGCCGGGCGCCACCGTCGACATCGTCGGCACCGGCGGCGACGGCGCCAAGACGGTGAACATCTCCACCATGTCCTCCATCGTCGTGGCCGGCGCCGGCGCGAAGGTCGTCAAGCACGGCAACCGCGCCGCGTCCTCCGCCTCCGGCGCCTCCGACGTCCTGGAGAAGCTGGGCGTCAACCTCGAACTCACCCCGCGCCGGGTCGCCGAGGTCGCCGAGGAGGCCGGGATCACCTTCTGCTTCGCGGTGAGGTTCCACCCGGCGCTGCGCCACGTGGCCGCCGCCCGCGGCCAGCTCGGCATCCGCACGGTGTTCAACTTCCTCGGCCCGCTGGCCAATCCGGCCCAGGTCAAGGCCCAGGCGGTCGGCGTCGCCGACCCGCGGATGGCGCCCATCATGGCCGGGGTGTTCGCCGGGCGCGGCCACTCCTCCCTGGTGTTCCGCGGCGACGACGGCCTGGACGAGCTGACCACCACCGGTACCTCCCGGGTGTGGGTGGTCCGCGACGGCGCGGTGACCGAGGAGAGCTTCGACCCGCGTGACGTCGGCATCGAGCTGGTGCCGGTGGAGGCTCTGCGCGGCGCCGACGCCTCCTACAACGCCGAGGTCGCCCGCCGGCTGCTGGACGGCGAGCGGGGCCCGGTGCGGGACGCGGTGCTGCTGAACTCCGCGGCGGCGCTGGTGGCGCTGGAGCCGGGCGGCGGCACGCTCACCGAACAGATCCGCGCCGGGATGGACAAGGCGGCCGAGTCGATCGACTCCGGCTCGGCCAAGCGCGTCCTGGAGCGCTGGGTGGCCGTCAGCAACGCCTGAGGAGGGTGCGGTCGTCCCGAGATCCGGACCCGGGTTGCGGGACGCCGGTCACCTCACGTAATTTCCCTGTCAGGTCATGAGTGACAGTCACAAGGCCCCGGCCGGCTGTCCGGCAACCCTCCGTCCGTGGCGGGGTGCCCCGGGTGAGGACCAGGCCGTGAGCAGCAGGGCTCACGGCAAGCGCGGACCCCTCGCACACCAGGGGTCCTGGTCGTCGAGGAGCCTTCCGTGAGCAAGCGAATGCGCTAGGGCGCCGAGCCCCGCCTCCGCACACCCTTTTCACTCTTCTTCCCGCGCCGGCGCGCCGTCCGTTCGCGCGGGGATCCGTCCTGCCTCACGGGAGTTACGCCATGTCCGTCTCCGCCGTTGCCGCCGCCCCCACCGTCCGTGCCCCGCTGCCCGTCCTCGGCCGGGACGTCGCCGTCCCGCTCGTCACCGGCGGCGAGGTCACCTACGCCGCGCTCGACTACGCCGCCAGCGCCCCCGCCCTCCAGCGGGTCTGGGACGACGTGGCCGCGTACGCCCCGTACTACGGCAGCGTCCACCGGGGCGCCGGGTACCTGTCGCAGCTGTCCACCGACCTGTTCGAGAACGCCCGCCGGACGGTCGCCGAGTTCCTCGACTGCCGCAGCGGGGACCAGGTGGTGTTCACCCGGTCCACCACCGACTCCCTGAACCTGCTCGCCGCCGCCCTGCCCGAGGGCTGCGAGGTCTTCGTCTTCGAGACCGAGCACCACGCCTCCCTGCTGCCCTGGCGGGGTGTCCGGGTGACGTACCTGGACGCGCCGGGCAGCCCCGCGCAGGCCGTCGCGACCCTGGAGCGCGCCCTCGCCGACCGTGACCCCTACGGCCCGGCCCTGGTCTGCGTGACCGGCGCCTCCAACGTCACCGGTGAGCTGTGGCCGGTCCGCGAACTGGCCGCCGCCGCGCACGCGCACGGCGCCCGGATCGTGCTGGACGCCGCCCAGCTCGCCCCGCACCGCGCGGTGAGCGTGCGCGACCTGGACGTCGACTGGGTCGCCTTCTCCGGACACAAGCTGTACGCCCCCTTCGGCTCCGGAGTGCTGGCAGGGCGCGCCGACTGGCTGCGCGTGGCCGAGCCCTACCTCGCGGGCGGCGGCGCCAGCCGCAAGGTCGCCCGGCGCGCGGACGGCGGGGTGGACGTGGAGTGGCACGACGGCGTCGCCCGCCACGAGGCCGGCTCGCCCAACGTCATCGGTGCCCACGCCGTCGCCTCCGCCTGCACGGCGCTCGCCGAGGCCGGCTTCGACGCGCTGGCGGCGCGGGAGGACGCGCTGGTCAGCGCGGTGCGGGAAGGGCTGGCGGACGTGGCGGAGGTGCGGTTCCTGTCGCTGTTCGGCGACGACGCGCCGCGGGTCGGGGTGCTGTCCTTCGTGGTCGACGGCTGGAACAGCTCCCACTTCTCGGCGGCGCTGTCCGCGGAGTACGGCATCGGTGTGCGGGACGGGCTGTTCTGCGCGCACCCGCTGGTGCGGCGGCTGGTGGGCAGCGAGGCCGGGGGGCAGGGGGAGTGCGGGGCGCCGGACGCGGGGTCGTTGAACGCGATTCGGGTCAGCTTCGGGGCCGGGACGCCGGACGAGCATGTGGAGCGGTTCGTGCGGGCGGTGCGGGAGCTGGTCCGTGACGGTGCGCGGTGGACCTACCGGACGGTGGAGGGGCGGTGCGTGCCGGACACGTCGGCGCGGGCGTAGGAGGGGATTCGCCCCCGCCGCCCTTTTCCCTTCCCGACCCGGGGCTCCGCCCCGGACCCCGCACCTCGCACGCCGGAGGGCTGAGACGCAGCCCGTCCGGCGTGCGAGCGGGCTAGCTGTCCAGGCCGATGGCGAACGCCGCCTCCAGGTCGTGCTGGGAGTACGTGCGGAACGCCACGTGCGTGTCCGTGCCCTCGACCCCCTGGATCTTGCTGATCCGGCCAGGGATGACCTCCGCCAGGTCCTCGTGCTCGCGGACCCGCACCATGGCGATCAGGTCGTAGGTGCCGGTGACGGAGAAGACCTCGCTGACGCTGTCCAGCGCGGCGATCTGTTCCGCGATCTCGGGGATCCGGTCCACGCTGGTCTTGATGAGGACGATCGCGGTGATCACGGCTGGTTCTCTCCCTCGGGAGCCGGAGCAGGGGCGGACTTCACTGTAGTCGCCCCGCCGCGCCACACCCATGCGCAGCCGATCCCCAGGCCGAAGCCCACGAGGTGCGCCAGATGGGCCACGCCCGGCCCGCCCTCAGCCGTGCGTCCCGCGGCCGCCCACTGCAGGGCCGCCCAGAACGGCAGGACCACCCACGCGGGCAGCCGTACCGGCAGGAAGAGCGCGAACGGCAGGAGACTGGTGACCCGCCCCCGGGGGAACAGGAACAGGAACGCTCCGAGGACCGCCGAGATCGCTCCCGAGGCCCCGACCAGGGACCGCTCGGAGCCGGCGTTGGCGGCGGCGTACCCCAGCAGGGCGAGGTAGCCGCAGCCCGCGCAGCAGAGGGCGAACCGCACGCGGCCCATCCGTGCCTCGGTCATTGGTCCGAACACGTGGAGGAACAGCATGTTGCCGAGCAGGTGCACCCAGCTGCCGTGTACGAACAGTGCCGTGGCGGGGGTGAGGACGGCCGCGGGGGACCCGTCGAACAGGTCTGCGGGGATCACGCCCCAGCGGCGGAAGTAGGCGCGCTGGGCCGCCAGCAGCTCGTCCCCGGAGCCGTGGGCCGGGTGCAGTCCCGAGGCCGGCCCGACGAGGAAGACCAGGCAGCACAGCACGATCAGGGTGCGGGTGACCGGCGCGGGGGTGGTCCGGATCGCCCCGGCGGCCGTCGCGGCCCAGTTGCGGATCATGGCTACAGAGCATGACGTAACCGGACGCACCCGTGCAGACCGCCTCGCCGCCGTGGACAGGCGGGCGGCGGGCACCCGGCAGGCCGTAGGGTTACGAGCCACACGCACCGGCCACCCGGTGCGTCACGGACACTGGAAGGAAGGCGAACAGCCACGATGACGGTTCCTCTGCCGACCGCCTCGACGCGGTGGCGCTGCACGCTCTGCGGCAACCTCACCCGTTTCGACGTGACCCGCTCGTCGAAGGTCGTCGAGTACGTGCACCTCGATCTGGCCGGAGAGCCCAAGGTCGAGGAGCGCGAGGTGCTCGATGAGACGATCGAGTCGGTACGGTGCCGCTGGTGCAACGCCGTGGATCAGGTGGAACTCGTGGACAGGCCGGGCGCCGGCTCCTGAAGCGGAGCGGGCCCCGCTGACGGCGGCCCCCGGGGCGGGGCCGCACACAGGCATTGGGGTGTGACGGATGGTGGAGACCACGGGCGGGGGGCCGCAGGACGGCGCCGCCGAGGTGCTCGACCGCCCGCTGCCCGACGGAGTGCGCCGCCGGGTCGTCCAGATCGTCGCGGACGGCTTCGGCGGGCTCACGGTCGCCGAGCTGCCCGCGCAGCTGCGGCAGTACGCGCGGTTCACCCCGAGCCGCCGCGCCAAGTTCGCCGGGAACGCCATGGCGGCGGCGCTGGAGACCGACCCGCTGTTCCGGCAGCGCATCGGGGAGAAGCTCAGAGAGGCCCAGCCGGAACTGACCGGCGCCCTGGACTCCGGCTCCCCGCCCCCGGCCGCGGACCCGCTCGATGTGGCGGCCGCGGCCTATGTGCTCCGCCCGGCCGGCTGGGTCAAGCTGGTCACCGCCGCCGGCGAGGAGGCCCAGCGCGCCGACGCCGAGCGCGCCGACGAGGAGACCCGCGCCGAGCTGGAGCGGCTGCGCGCCGAACTGGACCGGGCCCGTGACCACACCAGGTCCGAGACCGAGCGGCTGCGCGTCGAGCTGGACGCGGCGAAGAAGGAGACCGAGTCGCTCCACCGCAAGCTGCGCTCCGCCCTCGCGGACGTCAAGCGCGGCGAGGCCGCCGTGCGCAAGCTGCGGGGCGAGATGGAGGCCGTACGCGCCGAGGGGCATGCCCAGGTGTCGGCCGCCGAGAGCGAGAGCCGGCGCCTCAAGGCCCGGCTGGGGGAGACCGAGGCGGCCCTGGAGGCCGCCCGCCGGGCCGCCCGCGAGGGCCGCAGCGTCGAGGACATGCGGGTACGGCTGCTGCTCGACACCGTGCTGGACGCCGCCCAGGGACTGCGGCGCGAACTGGCGCTGCCTCCCGTGTCGGTGCGGCCCGCGGAGACCGTGGACGCCGTGGAACCGGGCCGGATGACCCCGAAGGACATCGCCGCCCGCGCGCTGTCCGAGGACGACCCCGCCATCGTCGACCAGTTGCTGGCGCTGCCGCAGGCGCATCTGGTCGTCGACGGCTACAACGTCACCAAGACCGGCTATCCCCAGATGCCGCTGGAGAAGCAGCGGTTGCGCCTGCTGGGGCAGCTGGCACAGCTCGCCGCGCAGACCGGCGCCGAGGTCACCTGTGTCTTCGACGGCGCCGAACTCGCCGCGCCGGTCCTGCTGGCCCCGCCGCGTGGGGTGCGGGTGCTGTTCTCCAAGCCGGGCGTCACCGCGGACGAGCTCATCCGCCAGCTGGTGCGCGCCGAGCCTCCGGGGCGCCCGGTCATCGTCGCCTCCACCGACCGCGAGGTCGCCGACGGGGTCGCACGCGCCGGCGCGCGCCCCGTCGCGTCCGCCGTGCTCCTCAAAAGGCTTTCCTAATATCTGATGCACATCCGTCCCTCGTGCAACGTACCTGACCAATGCCCGAATTGACGGAACCGTCACGCAACGTAGCGTCAAGAAGGCGTCACTGCAGGTGAGTTGCGGGGCGATAAACGCGCTGTAGCGGAGATTTTGTGCCCAGGGATTTGAACTGATCACAAGAGAATCACTAGGGTCAGTCTTCGAACCCTCGCTCGCGCGATCACTCTCGAGAAGGAGCTCGTCTCCGTGGCGTCCCACCGTCGTCCCAAGCAGCCGAGCCGCGCACGCGTGACTGTGCTCACCACTGCCGCCGCTGCCGCCGTCGTCATGAGCTCGCAGGCTGCCAACGCCGCCCCGAGCGAGAAGCCGAGCAAGGACGAGGTCAAGGCCAAGGTCGACAAGCTCTACGAGCAGGCCGAGCAGGCCACCGAGAAGTACAACGGCGCCAAGGAGAAGCAGGAGAAGCTCCAGAAGGAGATCTCCACCCTCCAGGACAACGTCGCGAAGGGGCAGCAGGAGCTCAACGACCTGCGCGACGGCCTGGGTTCGATGGCCAGCGCCCAGTACCGCAGCGGCGGCATAGACCCGTCGGTGCAGCTGTTCCTCTCCGCCGACCCGGACGACTACCTCGACAAGGCGTCCACGCTCGACCAGTTGAGCGCCCAGCAGGTCGAGGGTCTGAAGAAGATCCAGGAGAAGCAGCGCGAGCTCGCCCAGCAGCGCTCCGAGGCCGCCGAGAAGCTCAAGGACCTCTCCTCCACCCGCGCCGAACTGGGCAAGAAGAAGAAGGAAGTCCAGGGCAAGCTCGCCAGCGCGCAGAAGCTGCTCAACAGCCTCACCGCCGCGGAGAAGGCACAGCTCGCCGACGAGCAGAGCCGCGCCACCCGCGCCAGCGAGCGCGACGCCCTCTCGGTCAACGTCCCGCCCGGCTCCGGCCGCGCCGCCGCCGCCTTCGCCGCCGCGCAGAGCAAGCTGGGCACCCCCTACGTCTACGGCGCCACCGGCCCGTCCTCCTTCGACTGCTCGGGCCTGACCTCTTGGGCGTACGCGCAGGCGGGCGTCGGCATCCCGCGCACCTCCGAGGCGCAGACCGGCGCCGGCACCAAGATCTACTCGGTGGACCAGCTCAAGGTCGGCGACCTGGTGTTCTTCTTCAACGACCTGCACCACGTGGGCCTCTACGCGGGCAACGGCCAGATCATCCACGCCCCCCGCACCGGCACCGTCGTGCGCTACGAGTCGATGAACACCATCGGCGGCCCCTTCATGTTCGGCGTGCGCGTCTGACCCGACCCGGGTGCCCCCGTTCGGGGGATTCCCGGCGGTCCCGCTCCGCCCCACGCCCCGCCTCGACCCCAGGTCACAGGCGGGGCGTCACCGTGTGTGCCCGCCCTGGCCGTGGATATGCCGGCGGTCCCGGAGGCTACTGTCTGCCGCGTTTCCCTGTCCGCCAGCGGAAGGAGCGCGGCTTCCCGTGGGGTCCCATCGTCGTACCGCACCGTCTTCAGGATCCGACCGGAGCACCGTCCTCGCCCTCGGCCTGCTCTCCGCGGCGGCCACCGCGCTCGGCGCGGTGCCGGCCACGGCCGCGCCGCAGGAGGACACCCGGGCCGAGGTCGACCGCCTCTACGAGGAGGCGGAGAAGGCCACCGAGGCGTACAACGCGGCCGGGGAGCGGGCCGACACCCTGCGCCGGGAGATCGCCGACCTCCAGGACGTGGTCGCCCGCAAGCAGCAGCGCGTCAACACCATGCGGGAGTCGCTGGGTTCGCTCGCCGGCTCCCAGTACCGCTCCGGCGGGCTGGAGCCCACCCTGGCCCTGCTGCTCTCCGACGACCCGGAGGACTACCTCGAGAAAGCCTCCGCGCTCGACCGGATCGGTGTCCACCAGAGCGCCGAACTGAAGAAGCTCCGCGGCACGTTGCGCTCCCTCGCCCAGGACCGCGCCGAGGCGTCCGGGCGGCTCGGCGCGCTGGAGCGCAGCCGCAAGGCCGCCGCCACCCACAAGCGGACCGTGGAGAGCAAGCTCGCCGAGGCCCGCCGGCTGCTGGGCTCCCTCCCGGCCGGCGAACGCGCCGCCTGGGACCGGGCCTCCCGCTCCGCCCGCGCCGACCTGCTCGGCCCCGGCGGCGCCCCCGCCTCGGGCCGCGCGGCCGCCGCCGTCGCCGCCGCCCGCTCCGCCCTCGGCAAGCCGTACGTATGGGGCGCCAACGGCCCCTCCGGCTTCGACTGTTCCGGACTGACCCAGTGGGCGTACGCCCAGGCCGGGGTCGCGCTGCCGCGCACCTCGCAGGCCCAGCGGTACGCCGGACGGCAGGTCCCGCTGTCCGAGGCCCGCCCCGGCGACCTGGTCCTCTACCGCGCCGACGCCTCCCACGTGGGGATGTACATGGGCAACGGCCAGGTGATCCACGCGCCCTACCCGGGCGCCCCCGTGCGCTACGACCCGGTGGGCATGATGCCGGTCTCGTCGGTCACCAGGGTCTGACCTCGGCGGCCCTGCGCCCGTACCCTCGGAAAGGTGGCTGGTCGAACGCGGGTGTCCGGGGCGGCGGTGGCGGCGTTGTGTCTGCTGCTCGTCGCCCTCGTGGGGTGCGGTGGAGGGCCCGCCGTGGACGCCGCCCGCGCGCAGGTGCAGTCCCTGCTCGACCGGCGCGCGGAGGCGGTCCTCGACCGGGACGCCGCCGCCTACGCCCGTACCGGCACCCGGGACGGGTTCGACAACCTGCGCGCGGTGCCGCTCGCGGACTGGTCCTACCGCGTCACCGCGCTGGACCGCACCGGCGACCACGCCACCGCCGCCGCCGACCTCAGCTACCGCGTCGAAGGCCACGACCCCTCCCCGGTCGTCACCGCCCGCACCCTCAGCCTGAGCAGGGACCGGGACGGCCGCTGGTCGGTGGACTCCGACCGCCCCGCCGACGACTCCGGCCAGCAGCTGTGGGACCAGGGCCGGGCCCAGGCCGTCCGCGGCGAGCGGAGCCTGGTGCTGGGCGTCGGGCAGTCCGCCGCGACCCTGCGCGACTACGCGGAGCTCGCCGACCGCGCGGTGCCCGCCGTCTCCGACGCGTGGGGCGCGCGCTGGGCCCGCAGCGTCGTCGTCCTGGTCCCCCGGACGCTGGAGGGCATGGCCGGCCTCCTGGGCTCGCCCCCGTCCTCGTACCGGGGCATCGCGGCCGTCACCACCGGGGCCACCGGGGCCGGCCCCCGCGCCCCGGCGGACCGGGTCATCGTCAACCCGGACGCCTTCGGCCTGCTCGGCGACTCGGGACGGCAGGTCGTCCTCACCCACGAGACCACCCATGTCGCCACCCGCGCGCACACCTCCGCCGCGACCCCGCTGTGGCTGTCCGAGGGGTACGCCGACTGGGTCGGCTACCGCGACGCCGCCCGCAGCCCCGCCGAGGCGGCCCCGGAGCTCGCCCACGCCGTGGGCCGGGGCGAGGTGCCGGGCGCGCTGCCCGAGGACGACGAGTTCGGCTTCACCGGCGACGCGGACGGGCTGGCCCGGGCCTACGAGGGCAGCTGGCTGGCCTGCCGGATGATCGCCGACCGCTGGGGCGAGGACCGCCTCGGCGCCTTCTACCGCGCCGTGGGCGCGCACCGGGACCGGGAGGGCGCGGTGCGGGACGCCATGAGCCGGGTCCTCGGCACCACGCCGGAGGACTTCACCCTCCAGTGGCGCGACTACGTACGGGCGGCGCTGCGCTGAAGCGGGGACGGCTCCCCGCCGTTGGGCTGAGTCTCGTCGGTGGGTGCGGGGTGGGGGGTGGTCGCGCAGTTCCCGCGCCCCTTAGGGGTGCTCGTTCCGGCCCGGGGGGCAGGGTGGTCCCGCCGGTGGGTTGCGCGTCGTCGGTGGGTGCGGGTGGTGGGGTGGTCGCGCAGTTCCCGCGCCCCTTAGGGGTGCTCGTTCCGGCCCGGGGCAGGGTGGTCCGCCGGTGGGTTGCGCGTCGTCGGTGGGTGGTGGGGGTGGTCGCGCAGTTCCCCGCCCCTTAGGGGTGCTCGTTCCGGCCCGGGGGCAGGGTGGTCCCGCCGGTGGGTTGCGCGTCGTCGGTGGGTGCGGGGTGGTGGGGGTGGTCGCGCAGTTCCCGCGCCCCTCAGGGGCGCTGATCCGGTGCCGGCGTCGGGACGGCTCTCGCCGGGGGCTGGGTTCCGGGCCGAAATCAGGACGACACCGTGGTCCGCTCCGCCCACGACGGTCCGGGCGCCGCGGGGATCTCCCGGCGCCCCGGCACCGACGCGCACCACAGGATCCGCGCCGCCAGCAGCGCCGCCGCCACCAGCAGCCCGTTGCGCAGGACCAGCAGCGTGATCCCCAGCCCGTCGCTCGCCACCACGTTGCCGAAGTACACCGGGAACTCCAGCACCGTCACCGGGCAGGCCACCAGCACCAGCGCCGCCGGCCGCCCCATCCGGCTCTCCCGGAAGCACAGGCAGGCCGCCGCCGCCCCCACCAGCCACACCATGTACTGCGGGCTGATCACCCGGCTGGTGACGGTGAACATCAGCACCGCCGTGAACGCCGCGTCGGCCGTCGTGTGCGGCTCGAACCGGGTCGCCAGCAGCCGCCACAGCACCAGCCAGGCCAGCGCGGCCCCGGTCAGGAACAGCGCCCCGGTGCTCACCCAGCTCACGTACGGGCCGAGGAACTCCACCGAGCCGTAGTTGAGCAGCACCTCGCCGTCCCAGCCGTGGTGCCGGGCCACGTGGAACACCAGCGCGCCCAGCGACTCGACCTCCGTGCCCCGGTCCCGCTGGAAGCCGAGGAACGCGAACGCCCCCGGCATCAGCAGCGCGAACAGCCCGGCCACGACCACGCCGGTCACCGCCGCCGACACCCACGCGCCACGCCGGCGCACCGCGAGCAGCAGCAGCGCCGGCCACACCTTCAGCAGCGCCCCGAACGCCACCAGCGCCCCCGCGAGCCGGGGGTGCCGGCCGGCCGCCAGCAGCGCGGCCACCGCCACCGCGGTCACCATCACGTCGTAGCGGGCGTACACCGTCGGCCCGAGCAGCGGCACGCCCGCCACCCACATCCACGCCCCACGGCGGGACCGGCCCGCGGCGCGCGCGCCACGCAGCAGCAGGGCCAGCGTCACCAGGTCGGCGACCAGCGCCAGCACGAAGAAGGCGGTGGCGTACTCCAGGAACGGCAGCACGGCGGGGGAGAGGACCGCCAGGGCCGCCGCGGGCGGGTACTGCCAGGTCACGTCGTCCAGCGGAAACGTTCCGGTGACCAGCACGTCGTACCAGCCCCGGTAGATCACCGAGACGTCACTGGTGACGTCCGGGCCGGGGAAGACCACGACCTTCAGCACACACAGCAGCAGCGCCGCGCGCGTCACCCCCCAGACGCCCAGCAGCGGTGCCAGGGACCCTCGTGCGGCCGTCGGTTCCACGTGATCCCTGCCTGTCGGTGTCGCGGTCGTGAGGGGCCATGATGGCGCGGAAGCCCGTGCACATGCCACCGAGCAGCGCCGTGGCGGACGGCACAACAGCCGTTCGGTAGGGTCGGCGGCGATGCACAAGACCTTGATCGTCACGAACGACTTCCCGCCCCGCCCCGGCGGCATCCAGGCGTTCCTGCACAACATGGCGCTGCGGCTGGACCCGGAGCGCCTCGTCGTCTACGCGTCCACCTGGAAGCGCACCCGGGAGGGCATCGAGGCGACCGCCGCCTTCGACGCCGAGCAGCCCTTCACCGTCGTGCGGGACCGCACCACGATGCTGCTGCCCACGCCGGCCGCCACCCGGCGGGCCGTCGGGCTGCTGCGCGAGCACGGGTGCACCTCGGTGTGGTTCGGGGCGGCGGCACCGCTCGGCCTGATGGCACCGGCGCTGCGCCGCGCGGGCGCCGGGCGGATCGTGGCGACCACCCACGGCCACGAGGCCGGCTGGGCCCAGTTGCCCGCCGCCCGCCAACTGCTTCGCCGTATCGGCGAGTCCACGGACACGATCACCTACCTCGGCGAGTACACCCGGTCCCGCGTCGCCGGCGCGCTCACCCCCGAGGCGGCCGCGCGGATGGTGCAACTGCCGCCCGGCGTCGACGAGAAGACCTTCCACCCGGGCTCGGGCGGCGACGAGGTGCGTGCCCGCCTCGGACTGGCCGGCCGGCCGGTGGTGGTGTGCGTCTCCCGGCTGGTGCCGCGCAAGGGCCAGGACACGCTGATCCGGGCGATGCCCGCGATCCTCGCCGCCGAGCCGGACGCGGTGCTGCTGATCGTCGGCGGCGGTCCCTACGAGAAGGACCTGCGCCGGCTCGCCGCGGACACCGGCGTCGCCGCCTCCGTCCGCTTCACCGGCTCCGTCCCCTGGTCCGAACTGCCCGCCCACTACGGCGCGGGGGACGTCTTCGCGATGCCCTGCCGGACCCGGCGCGGCGGCCTGGACGTCGAGGGCCTCGGCATCGTCTACCTGGAGGCGTCCGCGACCGGCCTGCCCGTCGTCGCCGGCGACTCCGGCGGCGCCCCGGACGCGGTCCTCGACGGCGAGACCGGCTGGGTCGTCCGGGGCGGTTCCGCCGACGAGACGGCGGAACGCGTCATCACCCTCCTGGGTGACGAGGAACTCCGCCGCGCCATGGGCCGCCGAGGCCGGGAATGGGTCGAGCAGAAATGGCGCTGGGACCTCCTGGCCGACCACCTCAAAACCCTGCTGTGACGCGAAAGCCGTCCTCGAAGAGGGCGGCTTTTTCGCTCAAGGGGCGCGGGGAACTGCGCGACCAGCCTTCACGGCGCGGCACTCGCACGGCGGGCGGAGATCACCCCTCAGGGGCGCGGGGAACTGCGCGACCAGCCCTCACGAACCGGCACCCGCCAACTGCGAACATCCCCACTCCCGTTGGCGCTACTTCGCGTAGATCGCCTCGATCTCGTGCGCGTAGTCCTTGGCCACGACATTCCGCTTCAGCTTCAGCGAAGGCGTCAAGTGCCCCGACTCCTCGGTGAACTGCGCCGGAAGAATCCGGAACTTCCGCACCGACTCCGCCTTCGACACCGCCGCGTTCCCGTCGTCCACGGCCGCCTGGATCGCCGCCAGCAGATCCGGGTCCTGGTTCAGCGACGCCGCCGTCGACCCCGCCGGCTTGCCGTGCTCCGCGCACCAACGCCCGAGGAACTCCTCGTCGATGGTGACCAGCGCGCCCACGAAGGGCCGTCCGTCGCCGACCACCATGCACTCCGCGACCAGCGCGTGCGCCCGGATGCGGTCCTCGATGACCGCCGGGGCGACGTTCTTGCCGCCGGCCGTCACCAGGATCTCCTTCTTCCGGCCGGTGATCCGCAGGTAGCCGTCCTCGTCCAGGGTGCCGATGTCCCCGGTGTGGAACCAGCCGTCGGCGAGCGCCTCGGCGGTCGCGGCCGGGTTGTTCCAGTACTCCTTGAACAGGTGCTCGCCGTGCAGCAGTACCTCACCGTCGTCCGCTATGCGCACGACCGAGCCGGGCAGTGGCTGGCCGACCGTGCCGATCTTCTGCCGGTCCCACGGGTTGAAGGCGGTGGCCGCGCAGGACTCGGTCAGGCCGTAGCCCTCCAGCACGCTGAAGCCGATGCCGCGGAAGAAGTGGCCGAGGCGCTCGCCCAGCGGGGCGCCCCCGGAGATGGCGTACTCGCCGCGTCCGCCCAGCACCGCGCGGAGCTTGCCGTAGACCAGCTTGTCGAAGACCTTGTGCCTGACCTTCAGGCCGAACGACGGACCCGACGGGGTGTCCAGGGCCTGGCTCCAGGCGATCGCGGTGTCCGCGGCCTTGTCGAAGATCTTGCCCTTGCCCTCGCCCTGCGCCTTGGCGCGCGCCGAGTTGTAGACCTTCTCGAACACCCGCGGCACACCGAGGATCAGCGTGGGCCGGAAGGCGGCCAGCTCGTCGGTGAGGTTCTTGATGTCGGGCACGCAGCCCAGCTTGATCGGCGCCATCATGGGCGCGATCTGCACCAGCCGGCCGAAGACGTGCGCGAGCGGCAGGAACAGCAGCACCGAGCACTCACCGGTGCGGAACAGCGGACGCAGCCGTTCCACGATGTTGCCGCACTCGGCGAAGAAGCTGCGGTGGGTCAGCACGCAGCCCTTGGGGCGGCCGGTGGTGCCGGAGGTGTAGACGATGGTCGCCGGGTCGTCGGCCTTGGCGACCGAGCAGCGCTCCTCGACCGTCTCGTCGCCGACGTCCGCGCCGAGGCGGCCCAGCTCCTCCAGGCCGCCGCCCTCGATCTGCCACACGTGCTTCAGCGCGGGCAGCCGGTCGCGCACCGACTCCACGGTCGCCGTGTGGGTGTCGAGCTCCACGAGGCAGGCGGTGGCGCCCGAGTCGCCGAGGATCCACGCCACCTGCTCCGCCGAGCTGGTCTCGTACACCGGCACGGTGACCGCGCCCGCGCTCCAGATCGCGAAGTCCAGCAGGGTCCACTCGTAACGGGTCCGGGACATCAGGGCGACCCGGTCGCCGGGCTGCACACCCGCGGCGATCAGGCCCTTGGCGGCGGTCCGCACCTCCGCGAGGAAGGTGGTGGCCGTCACGTCCTGCCACACTCCGCCGACCTTGCGGGCCATGACGGCGACATCAGGATGCTGCGCGGCGTTTCGGCGGACGATGTCGGTCAGATTGCCGTCCGCGGGGACCTCGTACAGGGCCGGAAGGCTGAACTCGCGCAAGACTGCTGCTCCTCTTAGGGCGCCGGCGCCACGACGTTGTGCGATGCGACGGTGCGGTCCAAGGCTCGGGCGGGTGCTCGCGAATTCACTGGTTGAAATCCCGAGCACGACTGGACTGCCCGGACGTTACCCGCCGGTATGGCTGTCACGACAGGGGGGCCCTGTCAGATGTTCGCTGCGTCACACAGGTTGGTGTTTCATTGCGCACAGTAGTCCACGGCCGAAGCGGCGAGCCAGTAACCGCAGGTAGGCCCACCATTGTTCACGTATGCCCCACAGGATTACGCTTGATCACCATGGCACCCACACCCGGCGGAGACCGGCGCACCCGCGTCCACGTGGTCAGCGACGTACACGGCAACGCGAGCGGCCTGGCCCGCGCCAAGGACGGCGCCGACGCCCTGGTCTGCCTCGGTGACCTGGTCCTCTTCCTCGACTACGCGGACCATTCGCGCGGCATCTTCCCCGACCTGTTCGGCGCGGAGAACGCCCACCGGATCGTGGAGCTGCGCACCGCGCGGCGCTTCGAGGAGGCGCGCGAGTTCCAGCGCGGCCTGTGGGCCGGCATCGGCGTCGACCGCGCCACGGCGATCGAGACGGCGGTGCGCAAGCAGTACGCCGAGCTGTTCGCCGCCTTCCCCACCCCGACGTACGCCACCTACGGCAACGTCGACGTGCCGCCCCTTTGGGGGGAGTACGCGGCCCCCGGCACCACCGTGCTCGACGGGCAGCGGGTGGAGATCGGCGGCTGGACCTTCGGCTTCGTCGGCGGCGGCCTGCGCACCCCGATGCGCACGCCGTACGAGATCGACGACGAGGAGTACGCGGCGAAGATCGAGGCCGTCGGCGAGGTCGACGTGCTGTGCACGCACATCCCGCCGGAGGTCCCGGAACTGGTCTACGACACCGTCGCCCGCCGCTTCGAACGCGGCAGCACGGCCCTGCTCGACGCGATACGCCGCACCCGCCCCCGCTACTCGCTGTTCGGCCACGTCCACCAGCCGCTGGTGCGGCGGATGCGGATCGGCGCCACCGAATGCGTGAACGTGGGGCACTTCGCGAGCACCGGACGGCCCTGGGCGCTGGAGTTCTGAGGACCGGCCGGAGGCGGTCGCCCCAGGTCGGGTGAGATCGGCCGCCGCGGTGCGCGGTAGCCTTCGCTGCACGCCTGTGCGCCGCGTGTCCGCGCGCACGGCGAGGACGACCTACCGGCCCGCATCTGGAGGAGCCACGGCGATGGCGGAACACACCAGCTCGAGCATCACCATCGAGGCGGCACCGGCCGACGTGATGGGGGTGATCGCCGACTTCGCCCGCTATCCCGACTGGACGGGTGAGGTGAAGGAGGCGGAGGTCCTCAGGACCGACGCCGAGGGCCGCGCCGAGCAGGTGCGCCTGGTCATGGACGCCGGCGCGATCAAGGACGACCAGACCCTGGCGTACACCTGGAGCGGCCCGCACGAGGTCTCCTGGACGCTGGTGAAGTCGCAGATGCTGCGCTCCCTCGACGGCTCCTACGTCCTCACCCCGGCGGGCGCGGGCACCGAGGTCACCTACCGGCTGACCGTCGACGTCAAGATCCCCATGCTCGGCATGATCAAGCGCAAGGCCGAGAAGGTCATCATCGACCGCGCCCTCGCGGGCCTGAAGAAGCGCGTCGAGTCCCACCCGTAGCCGCCGGGGGCGGCACGGGCGGGCGACGGCGGAGGCACCCCGCGAGCGCGGGCACGCGGAACCCGCCCCCGCCCGGCGTCCGTTACCGTTCACCCCCATGCGCACCCTCCTGATCACGGGCCCCGGCGGCAGCGGACGCACCACGACCGCGGCCGCCACCGCGCTCGCCGCCGCCCGCTCAGGCGCCCGCACCCTGCTGCTCGGCACCGACCGCACGGACACCCTCGGACCGGTCCTCGGCGACCGGGACGTACCGGGACTCACCGTGCGCCGGACCGACCCCGACGCGGGCTTCCGGGCCGACCTCACCGCCCTTCAGGACCGCGCGGGCGGCGCCATGGACCTGCTCGGCGCCTCCCGGCTGGTCCCCGAGGAGACCAGCCCGCCGCCCGGCGCCGAGGAACTCGCCGTCCTGCGGGCCCTGCGGGACGCCGCACGCGACGAGGAGTCCTACGACCTCCTCGTCGTCGACCTCCCCGCCACCCCCCGGGCGGTCTCGCTGCTCGCCCTCCCCGACGAACTGCGCCGCGCGCTGCGCCGCCTCCTGCCGTCCGAACGGCAGGCCGCCCGCGCCCTGCGCCCGGTGCTGGGCCGGCTCGCCGGCGTCCCGATGCCCGCCGAGTGGATCTACGAGACGGCCGCCCGCCTCGACCTGCAGCTCGCCGCCGTCGAGGCCCTCCTCGCCGACCACGGCACCGCCGTACGCCTGGTCGCCGAACCCGGCCCGGCGGGCGCCGACGCCCTGCGCACCGCCGCTCTGGGCGTCGCCCTGCGCGGACTGCGCCTGGACGCCGTGATCGCCAACCGCGTCCTGCCGGAGAACGACGCCGGCAGCTGGCTGGCCGGGCCCGTCGCCCAGCAGCGCAAGGCCCTGGAGGAATGGCGCGAGAAGTACGACGTCCACCCGGTCGCCCACCTCGGCCGCGACCCGCGCGGCGCCGACGACCTCGCCGTGCTCGCCGTACCGGCCGTGCCCGCCGCCCCCACGGCCACCGGCGCCCCCGAATGGCCGGTCACCGACCGGCTCGCCGAGGACGGCGTCCTGGTCTGGCACCTGCCGCTGCCCGGCGCCCGCCGGGACGCCCTCGACCTCGTCCGGCGCGGTGACGAACTGGTCGTCACCGCCGAGCCGTTCCGCCGCGTCGTCCCGCTGCCGTCCGCGCTGCGCCGCTGCACCGTCGACGGCGCCGCCCTGCGCGAGGGCGAGCTGCGCGTCAGGTTCCGGCCCGATCCGGGGCTCTGGCCGCGCACCCGGTGAAGCCGCGACGGCCGTTCGGGTACCGTCGAGGGGGCCACCCGCAGTCAAGGAGTCCGTCATGAGCGAACAGCTCCCCCCGTCCGACGACGGGGCGAACCAGGCCGGGGACGACACCGCCGGCACGCCGGTGGACGACGCCCGCGCGGACCGTGCCGAGGCCCACGCCGACGCCTGGGCGACCGCGGCCGCCGAGGACCTCGAAGAAGAGCGGGCCCGCCGCCGCGCCCGCTACGGCCCGCCCCCCGGCTCCGCCGCCGAGGAACTGCGCAAGCTGGTCGACGCTGTCGCGGACAAGCTCTCCGGACTGCAGTCCCCGCTGCTCGGCGCGGTCGCCGGACCCGCCGCCCAGCAGGTCGTCCGCCAGGTCGTCCAGCAGGCGAAGGCCGCCGTCGAACCGGTCATCGAGCGCAACCCCGACGTGTTCGACCACCTCGCCGCCGCGGGCGGTGAACTGCTCGCCGCCTACCGCTCCGCCGTGCAGGACCAGGAGCGCCGCTGGACGGCGCGCGACACCGCCCCGCACGACCCCGACGAGCACCGCGACCCCGGTGACGATCCCGGCACCGGCCCCGGCGAGCGCATCGACCTGGACTGACCGGCGGCACCGGTCACCGGCGGGGCTCCCATGATCTCCGCCGGGCCGCCCGGCCTGCGGACACAGGGACGGCGCGCCCGTCGCCTCGGGTACCGTTGGCGTAGCGGGGCTCGACCGGAACTGAGGGATTCATGGGACTCACCATCGGCGTCGACATCGGCGGCACCAAGATCGCGGCCGGCGTGGTCGACGAGGAAGGCACCATCCTCTCGACGCACAAGGTGCCGACCCCGGGCACGCCCGAGGAGATCGTGGACGCCATCGCCTCCGCGGTGGAAGGAGCACGCGCCGGACACGACATCGTCGGCGTGGGCATCGGCGCGGCCGGATACGTCAACCGCCAGCGCTCCGAGGTCTACTTCGCCCCCAACATCCTCTGGCGCAACGAGCCGCTCAAGGAGAAGGTCGAGGCCCGCGTGGGCCTCCCGGTCGTCGTGGAGAACGACGCCAACGCGGCGGCCTGGGGCGAGTACAAGTTCGGCGCGGGCAAGGGCCACCGCAACGTCATCTGCATCACCCTGGGCACCGGCCTCGGCGGCGGTGTGATCATCGGTAACAAGCTGCGTCGCGGCCACTTCGGCGTGGCCGCCGAGTTCGGCCACATCCGCATGGTGCCGGACGGCCTGCTGTGCGGCTGCGGTTCGCAGGGCTGCTGGGAGCAGTACGCCTCCGGCCGCGCCCTGGTCCGCTACGCCAAGCAGCGCGCCAACGCCACCCCGGACCAGGCCCAGACCCTGCTCGCGCTCGGTGACGGCACCCCCGAGGGCATCGAGGGCAAGCACGTCTCCATGGCCGCCCGCCAGGGCGACCGGGTGGCCGTCGACTCCTACCGGGAGCTGGCCCGCTGGGTCGGCGCGGGACTCGCCGACCTGGCCTCCCTGTTCGACCCCTCCGCGTTCATCGTCGGCGGCGGCCTCTCCGACGAGGGCGAACTGGTCCTCGGCCCGATCCGCAAGTCGTACCGACGCTGGCTGGTCGGCGGCAACTGGCGCCCGGTCGCCGAGGTCCTCGGCGCCCAGCTCGGCAACAAGGCCGGCCTGGTCGGCGCGGCGGACCTGGCCCGGGAGCCCGACCCGATCATGTGACGGCGCGACGGCACGTGGCCACGCCCGCCCGACCCCCTCGGGGGACGGCGGGCGTCGCCGTTTCCGGCGTATCTTGATCGTCATGGCGACGACTCCGCTGCTGCCCGGATCCCGGACCGAGGCCGACGGCTCGGCCGTCGTCCGGGTGCTCAGCTACAACATCCGCTCCCTGAAGGACGACACCGCCGCCCTCGCCCGGGTGATCGGCGCCTGCGCACCCGACCTGGTGCTGCTGCAGGAGGCGCCGCGGTTCTTCCGCTGGCGCAAGAAACTCGCCCGGCTCGCCTCCGACTCGGGCCTGGTGACGCTCTCCGGCGGGGCCACCGCCGCGGGGCCCGCCCTCCTGTGCTCGCTGCGGGCCACCGTCGAGCGCACCGAGGACGTGCTGCTGCCGCTCACCCCCGGGCAGCACCGGCGCGGCTTC
Organism: Streptomyces tendae; assembly: GCF_008632955.1. Lineage (NCBI taxonomy): Bacteria > Bacillati > Actinomycetota > Actinomycetes > Kitasatosporales > Streptomycetaceae > Streptomyces > Streptomyces tendae. The sequence goes on along the minus strand of NZ_CP043959.1, from coordinate 5,256,480 downwards.
GCCACCGCCGTCGTACGGTTCGGCGGGGCGCGGCTCGGGGTGCTGAGCTGTCACCTCTCCCTGCGCGCCGACGAACGCCACGAGCAGGGCGGGATGCTGCTGGACCGGGTGGCCGGGATGGGCGTCGATCACGTCGTCGCGGGCGGGGACCTCAACGACGAGCCTGCCGGGCGCACCTTCCGCCGGCTGGCCGGCACCCTCACCGACTGCCGGACCGCCACGCCCTGGGGCGGGGAGCACACCTGGACGCACAGCGACCCGCCCAAGCGCATCGACGCCCTGTTCGTCACGAAGGGCGTCGAGGTGCTGGGCTGCGGAGTCCCCCACGACCAGCCCGGGGTGACGGAGGCGGACCTGCGGGCGGCCACCGACCACCTGCCGGTGCTGGCCGCCCTCAGGATCCCCGCTGCTTAGTGCCTGTCCCGGCCCGGCTCAGACCACCGCGCCCCGGCCCGGGTCGTCGTCGTCCTCGTCGTCCGTGCGCATCCGGGTCACCAGCGTGACGGCGCCGCCCAGGAAACCGCCGATGCACAGGGTGGTCAGCCACCAGGTCATCTCCCAGCCCAGCAGTATCGCCAGCAGGAGCAGCACCGGGGCGCCCAGCACCCCCAGCCAGGCGAACTTGGAGGTGACGTCCGCCTCCGGCAGCGGCGGCGGCTCCGGCGGCACGAAGTGCCCCTCGTCGCTCTCGCCGAGGTCCTCCTCCGCCGGCTCGGCCACGCTGTAGTCGCGCGGGCCGACCCCGGGGGCGAAGGACACGGAACCGCCCAGCGGCCTGGCCGGCTCGTCCTCCTCCGTCTTCCGTGGCGGCGCCTTGGTCCCGGCGCCGTCCTCGTCGTTGGTCTCGGTCTCCAGCAGCGCCAGGTCCTCCACCGACTTGAACGGCTTGGCGCCCGGCGGGTCCTTCGGCTCCTCGCCGTACCCGGCGACGATCGCGTCCCAGGCGGCGGCCTCGTCGAAGGGGACGCCCTTCTCCTCCGGCTCGCGGCCCTCACGGTCCGAGTCGTGCTCAGCCACCTGCGGTCGTCCCTTCGTTGCCGAGACCGGGCTCCTTGACGGCGCCGGGTGCGAGCCGGTCGATGAACGCGGTGCTCTCCCGGAAGATCCGCTCCGCGTCGTAGTCCAACGTCGCCACGTGGTAGCTCTGTTCCAGCAGGATCTCCGTCACGTCCACGGACGACACACGGCTGAGGATCCGCGCCGGGTCCGCGGGCGGGACCACATGGTCCTGCGGGCTGCGCATCAGCAGCAGCGGCTGCGTGACCTGCGGCAGCTCGCCGTCGACGATCCGGAAGAAGTTCCTGAGGGAGTGCGCCGCGTGCAGCGGCACCCGGTCGTAGCCCAGCTCCCGGCTCACCGGCTTGGCGATGTCGCTCGCGATGCCCTTGGTCGCGGGGACGAGATGGCGGAGCACCGGCAGGGCGTGCGCCGCCACCCCGTGCACCTTGTTCGCCGGGTTGACGACCATCACCCCGCTCACCGCGTCGCCGTGCCGCGCCGCCAGCCGCAGCGCCAGCGCGCCGCCCATGGACAGCCCGGCCACGAACACCCGCTCACGGCGGTCCCGCAGCAGCTGCAGTTCGCGGTCCACCTGCGCGTACCAGTCCTGCCAGCCGGTCACCCCCAGGTCCTGCCAGCGGGTGCCGTGCCCGGGCAGCAGCGGCAGCGAGACCGTCAGACCGTGCTCGGCGAGATGCTCCGCCCACGGGCGCAGCGACTGCGGGGAGCCGGTGAAGCCGTGGCAGAGGAGGACGGCGGTCTCCCCGCCCTCGTGACGGAACGGCTCGGCTCCGGTCAGGAGCGGCACCTTCGGCCTCCTGTTCGTGGGACTCGTGGAAGGTCCGGCACGTCATGACGGCCGGCACGGGGCCGGCCACGGATTGCAGGACCTTCACCGTACGCGACCGCACTGACACCGACCAGGGCCGTCGGGGCCTTCGGGCGCGCTCCGGGATATGGTCTGACCAACACGCACAGGAGGCACTCGGTTGTTGTACGGCACGATGAAGGTCGCCATCGGAGCGCCCCTGAAGCTCGCCTTCAGGCCCTGGGTGGAGGGACTGGAGAACGTCCCCGCCGAGGGCCCCGCGATCCTGGCCAGCAACCACCTGTCGTTCTCCGACTCCTTCTTCCTCCCGGTGGTGCTCGACCGCAAGGTCACCTTCATCGCCAAGGCGGAGTACTTCACCACGCCCGGAGTGAAGGGGAGGCTGACGGCCGCCTTCTTCAAAGGCGTGGGCCAGCTCCCCGTGGACCGCTCCGGGGCGCGCGGCGCCGGCGAGGCGGCGATCAAGAGCGGCATAGAGGTGCTGGAGCGCGGTGAGCTGTTCGGGATCTACCCCGAGGGCACCCGCTCGCCCGACGGCCGCCTCTACCGCGGCAAGCCCGGCGGTCTGGCCCGCGTGGCGCTGGCCACCGGGGCGCCGGTCGTCCCCGTCGCCATGATCGACACGGAGAAGATCCAGCCCCCCGGGCAGGTGATGCCCAAGCTGATGCGCCCCGGCATCCGGATCGGCAAACCCCTCGACTTCAGCCGCTACCAGGGCATGGAGCACGACCGTTTCGTGCTCCGGGCCGTGACGGACGAGGTCATGTACGAAATCATGAAGCTGTCCGGCCAGGAGTACGTCGACATGTACGCCACCGCCATGAAGCGGCAGCTCGCGGAGGCGGCCAAGGCGGAGAAGGAAGCCGAGAAGGCGGCGAAGGCCGCCCTCGTCCGGGCGGACAAGGAACAGGCGGAGAAGCTGAAGGCGGCCATGGAAGAGGCGGACCGGGGACGGACCGGGGGACGTTCCGAGCGGTAGCCGGAACCGGGTCGCACGGGGGGAGTGGGGGAACATGGCCCAGCGCGACAGAGTCATGCGCATGTCGGTGGAGCAGCCGCTGTGGCGTGCCCTCGCCGGCTACCGGCTGCTCGCCATGGTGTACGCGATCGGTCTCTTCGCGGCCTCCCACGACGGGTTCACCCGCCCCTGGCTCGCCGTCGTCTACTTCGCCGTCCTCGGCGTGTGGACCCTCGCCACCCTGCCCAGGGTCGCGAGCGCCGCCGCCTGCACCAAGCCCTTCCTCGCCGTCGACCTTGCCATCGCCGTCACCGGCATCCTGATCACCCCGATCACCGACGCCGCCGAACGGGTCCACGACGGCGGTCCCACCCTGCCGTCCATCTGGACCGCCGGGTCGGTGCTCGCCTTCGCCGTCAAGGGCGGCTGGCGCTGGGCGGCCCTCGCCTCCACCCTCGTCGCCGTCGCCAACCTCGTCGAACGCGGCACCCCGGCCCGCGACACCGTGCACAACGTCGTCCTCGTCTGGGTCGCGTCCATCGCCATCGGCTACGTCGTCGAGGTCGCCCGCGCCTCCGAACGCACCCTCGCCCGCGCCCTGGAGATCGAGGCCGCCACCCGCGAGCGGGAGCGCCTCGCCCGGGACATCCACGACAGCGTGCTCCAGGTGCTGGCGATGGTGCAGCGGCGCGGCGCGGTGATCGGCGGTGAGGCCGCCGAACTGGGCCGGATGGCCGGCGAGCAGGAGGTGGCACTGCGCACCCTGGTCTCCGGCGGCCTGGTGCCCGTCTCCCGGGCCTCCGAGGACGCGGCCCTGGGAGCGGTCGTACGGACCGTCGAGGAGGACGAGCCGGCGGACGACGGCCCGGTGGACCTGCGGTCCCTGCTCGCCCCGCACGCCGGGTCCCGGGTCAGCCTCGCCGAACCCGGCGCGCCCGTGACACTGCCCCCGGCCGCCGCGCGGGAGGTGGCCGCCGCCGTCGGCGCCGCCCTGGACAACGTCCGCCGGCACGCGGGGGAGCAGGCGAGGGCCTGGATCCTGGTCGAGGACGAACCGGACGAGGTGATCGTCACCGTCCGCGACGACGGCCCCGGCATCCCCGAGGGACGGCTCGCCCAGGCCGAGGGGGAGGGGCGGCTCGGTGTCGCCCTGTCCATCCGGGGCCGGCTGGGCGACCTCGGCGGCAGCGCCGACGTGATCACGGTGCCCGGCCAGGGCACGGAGGTCGAACTCAGGGTGCCCAGGCACCGGCAGGACGCGAACGACCCACGGGGGAAGGCGGAACAGCGATGAGCGGGACGACCGGCAGCACCGGGACGCCGATCAGGGTGATGGTGGTCGACGACCACCCCATGTGGCGGGACGCCGTCGCCCGCGACCTGTCCGAGTCCGGCTTCGAGGTCGTCGCCACCGCAGGCGACGGCGACCAGGCGGTGCGCCGCGCCAAGGCCGCCGCACCCGACGTCCTCGTCCTCGACCTGAACCTGCCCGGCAAGCCCGGCGTCCAGGTGTGCAAGGAGGTCGTCGCCGCCGACCCCGCCGTCCGCGTCCTGGTGCTCTCCGCCAGCGGCGAGCACGCCGACGTCCTGGAGGCGGTGAAGTCCGGCGCCACCGGCTACCTGCTCAAGTCCGCCTCCACCGAGGAACTGCGCGACGCGGTGCGCCGTACCGCCACCGGGGACCCGGTGTTCACCCCGGGCCTGGCCGGACTGGTCCTCGGCGAGTACCGCCGCCTCGCCTCCGAACCGGCCGGCCCGGCCGGCGGCGCGGAGGAGTCCAAGGCGCCCCGGCTGACCGAGCGCGAGACCGAGGTGCTGCGCCTGGTCGCCAAGGGACTGAGCTACAAGCAGATCGCCGAACGGCTGGTCATCTCCCACCGCACCGTGCAGAACCACGTCCAGAACACCCTCGGCAAACTCCAGCTGCACAACCGCGTGGAGCTCGTCCGGTACGCCATCGAGCGTGGCCTCGACGACGCGTAGCCGCCCCAACGCCCCGTCCTGTCCCGGGATTTACCGTCCCAGCCATGTCGATGTGACCCCGATCACCCTTACCGTGCCAGGTGGGAACGAACGGCATTCCGTCAACCATGGCGAAGGGACACTTCCATGCGGGTCGGAGTACTGACCGGCGGCGGCGACTGCCCCGGGCTCAACGCCGTCATCCGGGCCGTCGTCCGCAAGGGCGTACAGGAGTACGGCTACGAGTTCACCGGATTCCGGGACGGCTGGCGCGGTCCCCTCGAAGGACGCACGGTCACCCTCGACATCCCCGCGGTCCGCGGCATCCTGCCCCGCGGCGGCACCGTCCTCGGCTCCTCGCGCACCAACCCGCTCAACGAGGACGACGGCATCCGCAAGATCAAGGACAACCTCGCCGCGCTGGGCGTGGACGCGCTCATCACCATCGGCGGCGAGGACACCCTCGGCGTCGCCACCCGCCTCGCCGACGAGTACGGCGTGCCCTGCGTGGGCGTGCCCAAGACCATCGACAACGACCTGTCCGCCACCGACTACACCTTCGGCTTCGACACCGCCGTCGGGATCGCCACCGAGGCCATCGACCGGCTGCACACCACCGCCGAGTCACACATGCGCGTCCTGGTCGTCGAGGTGATGGGCCGCCACTCCGGCTGGATCGCCCTGCACTCCGGCCTGGCCGGCGGCGCCAACGTCATCCTCCTCCCGGAACACCCCTTCGACGTCGACCAGGTCTGCGCCTGGGTCACCTCACGGTTCCGCGCCTCCTACGCGCCGATCGTGGTCGTCGCCGAGGGCGCGGTACCGCGCGACGGCGACATGGTCCTCAAGGACCGGTCCCTGGACGCCTTCGGACACGTCCGGCTCTCCGGGGTCGGCGAATGGCTGGCCAAGCAGATCGAGAAACGCACGGGGAAGGAGGCGCGCACCACGGTCCTCGGGCATGTGCAGCGGGGTGGCACGCCCAGCGCGTTCGACCGGTGGCTCGCCACCCGCTTCGGCCTGCACGCCATCGACTGCGTCCGCGACGGCGACTTCGGCAAGATGGTCGCCCTCGACGGCACGAACATAGTCCGCGTCCCGATCGCCGCGGCCACAGCCCAGCTGAAAACGGTGCCTCCGTCCCTCTACGAGGAGGCAGGAGTCTTCTTCGGCTGAGGTACCCGCTCCCCACGGGCAGCCCCCCCATCCCGCGGCCAGATGCCGCAGTCCGCGGGCAGTCGTGCCGCAGGGCGGCACGGGTGGGCGGATGGGGGTACCTCCCGCTCGAGCGAAGCCGAGAGTGGGGGAGGCACCCCGCAAGCGCCGGGCCGCGCACACCCCGCCCGTACCAACACCCGGGCCGTCCGGCCCACGTGAAACCGCCCAACGGCCCCGTAAGCTCCCCCCAGGGAAGCAAACCGGCACTACCCCCGGAGGGGCCCGTGGAGATCCTCGCCTTCGGCGTACAGGCAGACGAGAAGCCCCTCATCGAGCAAGCCTTCGCGGACCACCACCCCACCCGCACCCTCGACGTCTTCCTCAACACGGACACCGCCCCATCGCCGCCGGCCACGAGATCATCTCCACCAGCGTCAACTGCGACCTCGGTGCCGACGTCCTGTCCGGCCTCGCCGCCGGCGGCACCCGGATGGTCGCCCAGCGCTCCACCGGCTTCAACAACGTCGACCTCGACGTCGCGGAACGCCTCGGCCTGACCGTCGCCCGGGTGTCCTCCTACTCGCCGTACTCCGTCGCCGAGTTCGCCTGGACCCTCGCCATGGCGGTGAACCGCCGCATCGTCCGCGCCTCCACCCGCACCCGTGACTTCGACTTCCGGCTCGACGGGCTGATGGGCCGCGACCTGCACGGCCGCACCGTCGGCGTGCTCGGCACCGGGAAGATCGGCGAGGCGTTCGCCCGGATCGCCCACGGCTTCGGCATGCGGCTGCTCGGCTGGGACGTCGCCGAGAACCCCGCCTGCCGGGAGTTCGGCATGACGTACGTCCCCAAGGAGCAGCTGCTCGCCGAGTCCGACCTGGTCAGCCTGCACGTCCCGCTGCTGCCCAGCACCCGGCACCTCATCGACGCGACCGCCCTGAAGACCATGCGGGACGACTCCATCCTGGTGAACTCCAGCCGCGGCGGCCTCGTGGACACCGCCGCCCTCGTCGACGAACTGCGCGCCGGCCGCTTCACCGGCGTGGGCCTTGACGTGTACGAGGCGGAGGCGGGCCTGTTCTTCCTCGACAAGTCCCTCGAGGCCGTCGACGACGACACCCTGGCCCGCCTCGTCACCTTCCCGAACGTCCTGGTCACCTCCCACCAGGCGTACTACACGCGGGACGCCGTCACGCAGATCGTCGCCACGACGGTGGACAACGTCCTCGACTACACCGCCGGCCGCCGCTCCGGCAACGTGCTGGTGCCGCGCAGCTGACCCATCAGCTCCCGCACCACGGCGGCGCCGTTCAGACTGAGCACCGACTCGGGGTGGAACTGCACGCCCGCGAAACCGGGCCCCCGCAGCGCGTGCACCTCGCCGTTCGCCGCGCGGCTCACCTCGACGCCGTGCGCGGCCAGCTCCCGCGCGGCGTCCTCGTCGCAGTGCGCCACGAAGCTGTTGTAGAAGCCGACCGTCTCCGGCCGCCCGAACAGGTCGATCTCCGTCTGCGCCCCCTGGTAGGGCACCTTCTTGCGGACGATGTCCAGGCCCAGCTCGGCCGCCAGCAGCTCGTGGCCGAGGCAGACGCCGAGCACGCCGTGCCGGCTGCCCGCGACGACCTCGGCGGTCAGCGCGCGCAGGAACCGCATCTTCGGGTCGGCCGTGTCGGTGGGGTCGCCCGGGCCGGGCCCCAGCACCAGCGGGCCCTCGTGCGCGAGCACCGCGTCCCGCAGCCCGGGCTCGTCGTAGCGGCGCACGGTGACCTCAAGACCGGCCGCCCGCAGCACATGGGCGAGCATCGCGGTGAAGGTGTCCTCCGCGTCGACGACCAGCGCGTGTCCGGTCAGCGCATCGGACCGCTCCTGCATCCGCAGCCAGAACGGCGCGAGCGAGGCCCGGCGCCCGTCCAGCGCGGCCCGCACCCGCGGGTCCTCCGCGAGCTTCGGCCGCACCGCCTCCACGCGCGGCCGTCCCGGGCGCACACCCAGCGCGGCCAGCACCCCGGCCGCCTTGGCGTGGGTCTCCGCCACCTCGCCCGCCGGGTCCGAGCCGCGCACCAGCGTGGCACCGACCGGCACCCGCAGCCGTCCGGCGGCGTCGATGTCGGCGGTGCGGATCAGGATGGGGGAGTCCAGCGTCTGGGCCCCGCCCTCGTCCCGGCCGATCAGGGCCAGCGCCCCCGCGTAGTAGCCGCGTCCGCCGGCCTCGTGCCGTTCGATGGCCCGGCAGGCGTTCTGCACCGGCGAGCCGGTCACGGTCGCCGCGAACATGGTCTCCCGCAGCACGTCGCGCACGTCCATGGAGGACCGGCCGCGCAGCTCGTACTCGGTGTGCGCGAGGTGCGCCATCTCCTTCAGCCGGGGTCCGACGACCACGCCGCCCATGTCGCCGACGGTGCACATCATCTTGAGCTCCTCGTCGACGACCATCGACAGCTCCTCGATCTCCTTGCCGTCGGCGAGGAAGCGGAGCAGGTGCTCGGGGGTGGGACCCTCGGCGGGGTAGCGGTAGGTGCCGCTGATGGGGTTCATCACGACCGTCCCGCCCGACGCCCGTACGTGCACCTCGGGGCTGGCCCCGACCAGGGTGCGGTCACCGGTGTGCACGACGAACGTCCAGTACGCGCCCCGCTCGCCCTCCAGCAGCCGCCGGAACAGTGCGAGCGCGTCGGCCCGCCCGAACCCGGGGATCCCGCCCTCGTACGTTCTGCGGATCACGAAGTTGGCGCCCTCGCCCCGCCCGATCTCCTCGTCGAGGACCCGTCCGACGATCCGCGCGTACTCCTCGTCACCGACGTCGAAGCCGCCGCCCTCGACGCGCACGTCGTGTGCGGGGAGCGCCCGGAGCGCCTCGGCGAGCGGGATCTCGTGGCGCTCCTCGGGGGTCAGCACCAGCAGTGGGGTGCCGTCGTCGCGGACGTCGAAGCCGCGCTCGCGGATCTGCCGGAAGGGGACCAGCGCCAGTCCCTCGTCGGGCAGGTCGGCCAGCCGGTCGTGGGCGGTGACCGGGCCGGTCAGCAGCTCCACCACGTCGTGGTCGTGGCCGGGGGTGCGGCGGCGCAGCAGGGCGAAGGGGCGGTCGTCGTGGGGGAGCCGTGCCAGCAGGTCCATGGGGCGTTCCTCGTTTCGTCGCTGTCGTGAGCGGTGAGGAACGACCCCGGAAACCACCGAAGGCCGCCCCTCGGGCGGCCTTCGCGAAGTCGGTGCGTACGCGCAGTCAGTGGGCCGCCGGATGAGCGGTCCACCACCAGGTGCGGGTCGAGTGCGCGAACATGGGCCCGACCTTAGCGCATCGCGCGTCGGTGCGGACCCTGTCTCATTTGTTGGGCGTCGGGATGGACGACCGTTCCGACCCCGTAATGTGGGTTCCGTGACCGTGAACGCTAAGACCAGCGCGAGCGCTGGCAACACCTGGCGAGATCTGCCCGCGGCGCAGCAGCCCGAGTACCCCGACCCCGAGGCTCTGCGCGCAGTCATCGCGGACCTCGAGTCGTATCCGCCGCTCGTCTTCGCGGGCGAGTGCGACCAGCTGCGCGCCCGGATGGCCTCCGTCGCCAAGGGAGAGGCGTTCCTCCTCCAGGGCGGCGACTGCGCCGAGGCCTTCGACGCCGTGTCCGCCGACCACATCCGCAACAAGCTCAAGACGCTCCTCCAGATGGGCGCCGTCCTCACCTACGCGGCCTCGGTGCCCGTGGTGAAGGTCGGCCGGATCGCCGGCCAGTACTCCAAGCCGCGCTCCAAGCCGACCGAGACGCGTGACGGCGTGACGCTGCCGACGTACCGCGGCGACTCGGTGAACGGCTTCGACTTCACCGAGGAGGCCCGGGTCCCGGACCCCGAGCGGCTGAAGCGGATGTACAACGCGTCGGCCTCCACGCTGAACCTGGTGCGCGCCTTCACCACCGGCGGTTACGCCGACCTGCGCCAGGTGCACGCCTGGAACCAGGACTTCGTGAAGTCGTCCCCGTCCGGCCAGCGCTACGAGCAGCTGGCCCGGGAGATCGACCAGGCGCTGAACTTCATGCAGGCGTGCGGCGCGGAGCCGGAGGAGTTCAAGACCGTCGAGTTCTTCTCCTCGCACGAGGCGCTGCTGCTCGACTACGAGTCGGCCCTCACCCGGGTCGACTCCCGCACGGGACAGCTGTACGACGTGTCCGCGCACATGGTGTGGATCGGTGAGCGCACCCGGCAGCTGGACCATGCGCACATCGAGTTCGCCTCGCGGATCCGCAACCCCATCGGCATCAAGCTCGGTCCGAGCACGACGGCCGAGGAGGCGCTGCGCTACATCGACCGCCTCGACCCGGAGCGGGAGCCCGGCCGGCTGACGTTCATCGTCCGGATGGGCGCGGACAAGATCCGCGACAACCTCCCCGAGCTGGTCGAGAAGGTGACGGCGTCCGGCGCGACCGTGGCGTGGGTGACCGACCCGATGCACGGCAACACCTTCGAGGCGGCCTCCGGGCACAAGACCCGCCGCTTCGACGACGTGCTGGACGAGGTGAAGGGCTTCTTCGAGGTCCACAAGGAGCTCGGCACCCATCCGGGTGGCATCCACGTGGAGCTCACGGGTGACGACGTCACCGAGTGCGTGGGCGGCGGCGACGAGATCTTCGTCGACGACCTGCACCAGCGCTACGAGACGGCGTGCGACCCGCGGCTGAACCGCAGCCAGTCGCTCGACCTGGCCTTCCTGGTCGCGGAGATGTACCGGGACCAGTGACCGGCACGGCCGGTCGCCGGCCGTCAGGGGTGGGGCGTGTTTCACACCGGATCACGCCCCACCCCTCTTTCGTGCCCTTCGAGGGCGCAGGTAAGGTTAGGTTTGCCTCACCGACGGAGGGTCGGTACGGCACGACCCTGTACTCCGCCGGGAGGTGACCCGCGTGTTCGTCTGCAGCTGCTTCGGCGTGACCGAGGAACAGGTGAAGAGCCACGCGGAAGCCGGTGCCTGCACACCCCGGCAGATCGCCTCCGCCTGCAAGGCCGGCACCGACTGCGGCGGCTGCGTCCGGCGCATCCAGGCGCTGCTGGGCCGTGGCGCCTGCCCCCGGCGGCAGCTCATCGACCAGGGCGAGCAGCCGCTCGTGGCGGAGGTCAAGGAAGCCGCGTAGGCGGTCCCCGCCGTCGTTCAGGGCGTCTTGAAGCCGTGCGTCCCGGGGCCCGAGGGGTCCGGCTGGGACTGCTCGATGACCGTCGACAGGTACAGCGCCTCACCCAGTTTGTCGATCAGCTCCAGCTGGGTGTCCAGGTAGTCGACGTGGTGCTCCTCGTCGGCCAGGATCGCCTCGAAGATGTTGGCGGAGGTGATGTCGTTCTTGTTGCGCATGACCTCCACCCCCCGGCGGAGCCGGTCGATCGCCTCCAGCTCGACCTCCCGGTCGGCCTGGAACATCTCGGTGACGGTCTGCCCGACGCGGACGTGGAACAGCCGCTGGTAGTTGGGCAGGCCGTCGAGCAGCAGGATGCGGTCCGTGAGCAGCTCGGCGTGGCGCATCTCGTCGAAGGACTCGGCGCGGGTGTACTCGGCGAGCTTGTGCCAGCCCTTGTGGTCCTGGAGCTTGGAGTGCAGGAAGTACTGGTTGATCGCCGTCAGCTCGGCGGTCAGCTGCTCGTTGAGGAACTCGATGACCTCGGGATCGCCCTGCATGGCACGGGCTCCTTCCGCGTGGGGGGAAATGAGCGGGTCGCGCGCATGATTACACCGCCGCGGAAGATCGTCCAGTAAGTATGGACTTAGTAAGTAAACCCATACTTGGTCCATTTTGAGGTTGATTGACCGAATCTGCGGGGCCCGGTTCAGGAGCATGGCCACCGGTCTGTCAGGATGGAGACATGGGTCAGCCGGCGGAACGCGAATCGGGGGAGCGCGCGACACGAGGAGCGGTGGATCTCCAGCTCCCGCCGGGGCAGCGGCTGCAGAAGGGCTGGCCGGTCACCCACTACGGGCCGGTCCCCAAGTTCCGCCCGGAGCGCTGGGAGTTCCGCGTCTTCGGCGCCACGGCCGACGGCGGGAAGCGCTGCTGGACCCACGAGGAGTTCACGGCGCTGCCGTACACCACCGTCGAGGCCGATCTGCACTGCGTCACCAAGTTCAGCATGGTCGGCGCGGAATGGGGCGGGATCCCCGCCCGCACCGTCGTGGAGATCGCCCCGCCCGCCCCCGACGTCACCCATGTGATGGTGTGGGCGGAGTACGGATTCAGCTCCAACCTCCGGCTCGCGGACTTCACGTCCGACCGCTCCCTGTTCGCCACCCACAAGGACGGCGAACTGCTCACCGCCGAGCACGGCTTCCCGCTGCGCCTGATCGTGCCGCACCTGTACGCCTGGAAGGGCCCCAAGTGGGTTCGCGGCGTGGAGTACATGACCGCCGACCGCCGTGGCTTCTGGGAGGAGCGCGGCTACCACAACCTCGGCGACCCCTGGAAGGAACAGCGCTACTCCTACCAGGAGGAGCCCGGGGACGGCCCCGAGCTCTGACCTCGGCGCGACGGCCGCTGGTGCGACGGCCGCGCGTACGACGGTCGCGCGTGCCATGGCCGCCCGCACGACGGTCGCGCGTACGGCTCAGCCGTCGCGGAGCTTCTTCAGCCGCTCCACGTCCGCCGCGTGCCCCTCCTTGCCGCCGGGTGTCTCGATGACCAGGGGCACGCCCGCCGTCGCCGGGTGTGTCATCAGCGCCGCGAACGGGTCCTCGCCGATGTGCCCGGCGCCGATGCCGGCGTGCCGGTCCTTGTGCGCGCCGGCCACGTCCATCGAGTCGTTGGCGTGGATCAGCCTCAGCCGCCCCTCGCCGACGGTCGCCACCAGCTCGTCCAGCGTCCGGTGCGCGCCGTCCGGCCCGGTCAGGTCGTGCCCGGCCGCGAAGACGTGGCACGTGTCCAGGCACACGCCGAGCCTCGGGTGGGCGTCCAGCGCCGCGAAGTACGGGCCCAGGTCCTCCACCAGGGAGCACAGCGAGGCGCCCTGGCCGGCGGTCGGCTCCAGCAGCAGGAACGGGTCGTCGTCGTGCGTCAGCTCGTCCAGCAGCGGCAGCATGTGCTCCCGCACCTGCGCCAGCGCCACCGCCCGCTCCCGTCCGCCGGTCGCGCTGCCGGTGTGCACCACCACGCCGAGCGCGCCGATCGCCCGGCCGCGCCGCAGCGAGTGCCGCAGCGACTCCACGGACCGCTCGACGGTCGCCGGGGTGTGGGACCCGAAGTTGATCAGGTACGGGGCGTGCACGTACGCCGGCATCGAGGCCTCGGCGCAGGCCGCGCGGAACGCCTCGTCCTGCACGGGGTTGCCGGCCGGTGTGGCCCAGCCGCGCGGGTTGGCGACGAAGACCTGCACGGTCTCCGCCCCCAGGTCACGGGCGTAGGACAGACCGACGGAATGCAGACCGCCGGCCACGGGGACATGACTGCCGATCGGGTTGCGGGCGGGGCCGGACGGGTGACTCTTCACCCGTCAAGGGTGGCACGGACGCGCGCGTCACCCGGACGGCCCCCTCCGTCACCTGATCCGGAGGGTGATCGTCGAGCCCTTGGGGGCGGTCTCGCCGCCGTCCACCGACTGGTCCTTGACGGTGTCGCCGAACAGGCCCAGCAGGCCGCGGTCCTCCTTCACCCCGAACCCGGCGCCCTCCAGCTTCTCCCGGGCCTCGTCCACGCTGTCGCCGACGACGTCCGGCACCTCGACCATCTCCGGCCCCTTGGACAGCGTGAGGGTGACGGTGTCGCCCTCCGCGGCCTGCCCGCCGGCCCCCGGGGTCTGCCGGGCCACCGTGCCCGCGTCGTGCTCCGAGGTGACCCGCTCGGAGGCGATCTCCACCTTCAGTCCGGCCTCCTCCAGCTCGGCGCGCGCGTCCTCGGGGTCGTCACCGGTCACGTCGGGCAGGTCCACGGGGCTGCCCTTGCTCACGGTCAGCTTCACCGCCGAGCCCGCGCGGACCTTCGTGCCCTTGCCCGGCTCGGTGGAGACCACCGCGTCCTTGGGCACGGAGTCGCTGAACTCGCGGGTGACCATGCCCGGCTCCAGGCCCTCGTCCTCCAGCAGCGAGCGCGCCTTGTCCAGCGGATAGCCGTCCAGGTCGGGCACCCGCACGGTCTGCGGCCCCTTGGACAGCGTCAGCGACACCGAGGCGCTGCCGCGGACGCGGGCGCCCGCCGCCGGGTCGGTGCCGATCACCTTGCCCCGCTCGACGGAGTCGCTGTACTGCTCCTTGACCTCACCGACGTCGAGGCCGGCCTCGGCGAGCCGGTCCCGGGCCTCCTGCTCGGTCTTCGACAGCAGCGGCGGGACCTTGGTGAACTGCCCGGAGTTGATGTACCAGACGCCCGCGCCGAGGCCCAGCACCAGCAGCACGGCCACCACGATCGCCGCGGGTCCGCGCCGCAGCGCCGTACGGCGGCGGGGCGGCAGCGGCGGCGGGGAGCGGAAACGGCTGGTCCGGTTCACCGCATCCGTGCCGTCGTCCTCGTTCACCGGGAGGGGGCGCGGCACGGTGAGCGCGCGGGGGATGACGCTGGTGCGGTCGTCGGCGTTGTCGTGCTCGGAGGTGAGCGCCTGCGGGGGCATCGCGTCGAGCTGCTCGTCGCTGAGCCGGCCGCGCGTCTCACGGGTCCGGGCGAACAGCGCCACCGCGTCGGCCGGGCGGGCCCCGGGGTCACGCGCGGTCGCCGCCGCGACCAGCTGGTCCAGCGCGGGGGCCAGACCGGGCACGGCCGCCGAGGGCGGCGGCACGTCGTCGTGCAGGTGCTTGTAGAGGACGATCGCGGGGGAGTCGCCGTCGTGCGGCTTCTCACCGGTCAGCATCTCGTACAGCAGGATGCCGCAGGCGTACACGTCGACGCGGGGGTCGGCGGTGCCGTGCTCTATCTGCTCCGGCGCGAGGTACGACACCGTACCGAGCACGGTGCCCGTGCTGTTGGTCACCGTGTCCACCGAGCGGACCAGCCCGAAGTCGGCGACCTTGACCCGGCCGTCGTCCCCGATCAGCACGTTCTCCGGCTTCATGTCGCGGTGCACGAACCCGGCCCGGTGGGCGGCGCCCAGCGCGGCCAGCACCGGCTCCAGGATGTCCAGCGCGGCCCGCGCCTGGAGCGCCCCGCGCTCCCGCAGCACGTCGCGCAGGGTGCAGCCCGCGATGTACTCCATCGCCAGGTAGACGTACGCCCCGTCGGCGCCCTGGTCGAAGACCTGGACGACGTTGGGGTGGGCCAGCCGGGCGACGGACTTGGCCTCGCGGATGAAGCGCTCCACGAAGGAGGCGTCGGAGGCGAGCGAGGGGTGCATCACCTTGAGCGCGAGGACGCGGTCGAGACGGGTGTCCAGGGCCCGGTAGACCGTGGCCATCCCGCCGACGGCGATCCGCGCGTCGACGCGGTAGCGGCCGTCGAGCACCTGCCCGACCAGCGGGTCCTGAAGGGTCGTGTCCACGCAGCGAGTCTACGAGTCCGCGAGGACAGTCCCGGCCCGATCAACCGCCGTTGGAGCGGACCTGTGACCTGTGTTACCCGACCGCGTCCGAACACGGCCGGGACACGGGGGTCAGAAGGCGGGCCGCTCCGGGTCCAGCGCGGCCCGGCCCCCGACGGGGGAGGAGGCCTGCGCGAAGTGCCGCCGGGGGATGCGTCCCGCCCGCCGCGCGAGCCGTCCCGCCTCCACCGCGCCCCGCATCGCGGAGGCCATCAGCACCGGCTCCTGGGCGCGGGTGACGGCGGACGCCAGCATCACGCCCGCGCAGCCCAGCTCCATCGCCAGCGCCACGTCGGAGGCGGTGCCCGCCCCGGCGTCCAGGATCACCGGCACCCCGGCCCGCTCCACGATCAGCTCGAAGTTGTGCGGGTTGCGGATGCCCAGACCCGACCCGATCGGCGAGCCCAGCGGCATCACCGCCGCACAGCCCACGTCCTCCAGCTTCCGGGCCAGCACCGGGTCGTCGTTGGTGTACGGCAGGACCGTGAACCCGTCGTCGACCAGCGTCTCCGCCGCGTCCAGCAGCTCGACCGGGTCCGGCAGCAGGGTGCGCTCGTCGGCGATGACCTCCAGCTTCACCAGATCGGTGCCGAGCGCCTCCCGGGCCAGCCGCGCGGTGAGCACGGCCTCCCCGGCGGTGAAGCACCCGGCGGTGTTCGGCAGCACCCCGATGCCCAGCTTCCGCAGCACCGACAGCACGGACCCGTGCACCGAGGGGTCCACCCGCCGCATGGCGACGGTCGTCAGCTCCGTCCCGGACGCCACCAGCGCCCGCTCCAGCACGTCGAGGCTCGGCGCCCCGCCGGTCCCCATGATCAGGCGGGACGTCAAGGTCCGGCCGCCGAGGACGAAGGGATCGTCGGCCACGGTCAGCCTCCTTGGACTGCGGTGAGGACCTCCACCCGGTCCCCTTCGGTCAGGGGGGTGGCGGGCCACTGGGCGCGCGGGACGACGGTTTCGTTGAGGGCCGCGGCCACCCCCGAAGGGGCGGCGGTGAGCGACCTGACGACGACGTCCAGGGCCGTGCCGGGCGGGAACCGGCGGGGCTCGCCGTTGACGGTGACGGTGGTGACCCGGGTGTTCATACGGGCTGCTCCGCGAGGACAGGGGCGCCGAAGCGCCGGGGCGTGAAGGGGAGGGCCTCCTGGGGCAGGTCGCCGGTGGTCAGCGCCCGTGCCATGGCGTCGCCGGTGACGGGCGTCAGCAGGACGCCGTTGCGGTGGTGGCCGGTGGCCAGCAACAGTCCCGCGAGCCGCGTCGGGCCGAGCAGCGGCGCGTTGTCGGGGGAGCCCGGGCGCAGACCGGCGATCGTCTCGGTCAGCGGCAGCTCGGTGATGCCGGGGACCAGCTCGTGGGCGTCGCGCAGCAGCTCGTAGACGCCGCCCGCCGTGACGGTGGTGTCCCAGCCCATTTCCTCGCTGGTCGCGCCGATCACCAGCTCGCCGTTCTCGCGCGGCACCAGGTAGACGTGGCTGCCGCGCACCACGGCCCGCACCGTGCGGCTCAGGAAGGGCTCGGGCCGGTCGGGCATCGCCAGCCGCAGCACCTGTCCCTTGACCGGCCGCACCGGGGGCAGCACGTCCTCCGGGACGCCCGCCAGCCTGCCGCTCCAGCTGCCCGCGGCGAGCACCACCTGGCCCGCGCCCAGCTCGTCACCGGCCGCGGTGACGACGCCGCGCGCCCGGTCGCCGGCGACGACCAGCCGCTCGGCCCACGTGCGGTGGAGGGTGACACCGGCCCGCTCGCAGGCGGTCATGAGGGCGGACGCCAGCCGTCTGGGGTCGATCTGGTGGTCGCCGTCCACCCGTAGCCCGCCGCGCACGCCCGGCGCGAGCATCGGTTCCAGGCGCCGGCACTCCCGTCCGGACAGCCACTGCGAGTCCAGGCCGGAGCGCCGGTGCAGGGCGTGCAGCTCGCGCAGATGCGCGCGGTCGTCGGCGTCCAGCGCCACGGCGAGGGTGCCGCTGCGGCGGTAGCCGAGGTCCTGGCCGGTGTACTCGGTCAGCTCGGCGGCGAAGGCCGGGTAGCGGCGTGCCGAGGCCAGGCTGAGGCCCAGCAGCGTCTGCTCGCCGTGGTGCAGCTCGGTGACGGCGGCCAGCATCCCGGCGGCCACCCGGGCGGCGCCGCCGCCCGGCTCGGGGTCCACGACGGCCGTGGCGAGCCCGGTCTGCGCGGCCCGCCAGGCCGTGACCAGACCGATGATCCCGCCCCCGACGACGAGGACGTCTGCGGTACGCGTGGGCGACATGGGCGTCCAGCCCCTCCCTTCGCCGGCATGACCCGGATCAGGTTCGTACGGTCGGAGGCCGCCAGCCTCCCTCTCAGCCCGGTGCGTCCGGACTCCCGCGAGTGCGTGTACGCGGGCCACCCTAGCCCGCTGCGCGCGGCACCCGTAAGGGACCCCGCGGGCGAGAGGCGGCGGGACCCCTCGCGGGGGAGGAGTGCCGGCGGTCCGGTGCGGCGGCGGCGAGGGTCCGGCGCGGCGGGCCCGGGTGTCTATGGTGAGCGGGTGAGCGAGCAGACGCAGGAACCGGGAGGGGCCGCGCCGCGGCGGGTCGTGGTGGCGGGCGCGGGCATGGCGGGCGTGCAGACCGCGGCCGCGCTGCGGGAACAGGGATTCGACGGCGAGGTGACGTTGATCGGGGCCGAGCCCCACCAGCCGTACGACCGGCCGCCGTTGTCGAAGGCGGTGCTGCTGGGCACGGCCGAGAGCTCCGCGTTCGACGTGGACTTCGAGGAGCTCGGCATCGTGCTGCGGCTGGGCTGCGAGGTGCTGGGCCTGCGCCCCGGCGACCACGAACTGGACACCGAGGCCGGGCCCGTCCCCTACGACGTGCTGGTGCTCGCCACCGGCGCGGAACCGCTCCGGCTGCCCGGCACCGAGGGCGTCCCCGGCGTGCATCTGCTGCGCACCCTGGACGACGCGGCACGGCTGCGGCCGGTGCTCGCGGCGCAGCACGACGTCGTGGTGGTCGGCGCCGGCTGGATCGGCGCGGAGTTCGCCACGGCGGCCCGCGAGGCCGGCTGCGCGGTCACCGTCGTCGAGGCCGAGGAGCGGCCGCTGATCGGGGCGCTGCCCGCCGAGGTCGCCGCGCCGATGGCCGCCTGGTACGCGGAGGCCGGGGTCACGCTGCGCACCCACGCGCGCGTACGGGCCGTCGAGTCCGGTGCCGTGGTCCTCGACGACGGCACGCGGCTGCCCGCCGGCGCGGTGGTCGTGGGCATCGGGGCCCGCCCCGCCACGGCCTGGCTGACCGGCTCCGGGATCGCCCTCGGCACGCACGGTGAGGTCGTCGCCGACGAGCACCTGGCGACCTCCCTGCCCGACGTGTACGCCGTCGGCGACTGCGCGTCCTTCCCGTCCGGCCGCTACGGCGAGCGCCTGCTGGTCCACCACTGGGACAACGCCCTCCAGGGCCCCCGTACGGTCGCCGCGAACATCGTCGGCGGGGGCGGCGAGGTGTACGACCCGGTGCCGTACTTCTGGTCCGAGCAGTTCGGCCGGTTCGTGCAGTACGCGGGCCACCACGCGGACGCCGACCGCACCGTGTGGCGCGGGGACCCGGCCGGTCCCGCGTGGAGCGTGTGCTGGCTGCGTGGGGACCGTCTGGTCGCGCTGCTCGCGGTGGGACGGCCCCGGGACCTGGCGCAGGGACGCCGGCTGATCGAGGCGGGCGCCGCGATGGACCCCGAGCGGGTGGCGGACCCGGCGCGGCCGCTGAAGTCGGCGGCGGCGTGACCCCGGGCGCGCGTCCTCGCGCGACGCGCCCGCCCGGCCGGACGGGGTCGGCTTCCGACTGTCGGTGGCAGGTGGCAGGCTTGTCCCGTGACCGAGATTGACGCAAAGATCGATGCTCTCGTCCCCGCCTGGCTCACCCTTCCCGACATCGCCGAACAGTTCGGCGTCGAGGTGACGCGCGTCCGGCAGCTGGTCAAGGACGGCCAGCTCATCGCCGTACGCCGGGGTGAGAACCGCGCGCTGCACGTCCCCGCCGACTTCATCGACGGGGACAAGATCGTCAAGGGCCTGACCGGGACCCTGACGCTCCTGCGGGACGACGGCTTCACGGTCGAAGAGATGCTGGAGTGGCTCTTCACTCCCGACCCCAGCCTGCCGGGCACGCCCGCGCAGGCGCTGAGCGAGAACCGTGGCACGGAGGTGAAGCGCCGGGCGCAGGCCCTCGCAGTCTGAACCCCCGCCCACCCGCCGGCGTCCCCCGCCGGCCGGGGCCCGGTGCCCTGGCCGGCGGGTCGCCGTTGGCGCGGTGCGCTGCGCCGGGCGACGCGGTCATCGCGTGGTGCGCCGGGCCGTGCGGGTTCCCCGTGGCCGGTCGCGCGTCCCCGCGCCGCGCCCTGGAAGGGGCCGTCGCTGCGCGGTCGCGGGTGTGGCGTTCGATCGGGTGGCGCGGTTCCCGGCGCCCCTGGAAGCGGTGCCGCTGCGGGGTTGGGGGTGCGCCGTGCGTCGGGGCCGGTCGCGCGGTTCCCCGCGCCCCCGAGGGGGCGGTCGTCAGTGCGCCCTTTGCGACCGACGGCGGAGGTACCGCATAGGGTTCCGGCGGCAGGGGCCGGCCGTGGTGGGCCGGGGCTGCCGGTATGCGCGGGTCCGACGGGCCCGTGCCGTCGAGACCGTTTCGGGGGGACCCCATGACCGACACCGTGCGCACCCGGCTGGCCGATGCCCGCGTCTACCTGTGCACCGACGCCCGTAAGCGCCGGGGGACCTCCCGGAGTTCCTGGACGCCGTGCTCGCCGGCGGCGTCGACATCGTGCAGCTGAGGGACAAGGGCATGGAGGCCGCCGAGGAGCTGGAGCACCTGGCGGTCGTCGCCGACGCCTGTGCCCGGCACGGCAAGCTCCTCGCGGTCAACGACCGCGCCGACGTGGCCCACGCCGCCCGCGCCGACGTGCTCCACCTCGGCCAGGGCGACCTGCCCGTCCCCGCCGCCCGCGCGATCCTCGGCGGCGACGTCCTGATCGGCCGCTCCACCCACGCCGGGTCCGAGGCCGCCGCGGCCGCCGTCCAGCCCGGCGTGGACTACTTCTGCACCGGCCCCTGCTGGCCCACCCCCACCAAGCCCGGCCGCCACGCCCCCGGCCTGGACCTGGTCCGCCACGCCGCAGGGCTCGGCACCGACCGCCCCTGGTTCGCCATCGGCGGGATCGACCTGGCCAACCTCGACCAGGTGCTGGACGCCGGTGCCCGCAGGGTGGTCGTGGTCCGCGCCCTCACCGAGGCCGACGACCCGGGTGCGGCCGCCTCCGCACTGGCCCGCCGGGTGCGGGAGGCCGCGGACGCGGGCTGACCCCCGGCCGCCCGGCGCGGAAGCCCACGGCGTCTCAAGTTTGTCCACAGTGTGGACAGCAAGTCGGCAAATCAGACAAATATCCCGCTTCTGGTTGGGGGACCGTCGCACCGTGGCTAACCTGCCGGTATGGCCCTCGGAACCGCATCCACCAGGACGGACCGCGCACGCACCGTGCGCGACATGCTCGCCGCCGGGAAGACGACGTACTCGTTCGAGTTCTGGGCCCCCAAGACCGAGAAGGGCGAGCGCAACCTGTGGAACGCGCTGCGCAGGGTCGAGGCCGTCGCGCCCAGCTTCGTCTCCGTCACCTACGGTGCCGGCGGCTCCACCCGCGCCGGCACGGTGAAGGCGACCGAGCAGATCGCCGCCGACACCACCCTCACCCCGGTCGCGCACCTCACCGCGGTGGACCACTCCGTCGCCCAGCTGCGCAACATCATCGGCCAGTACGCCGACGCGGGGATCCGCAACATGCTCGCCGTGCGCGGCGACCCGCCCGGCGACCCGATGGCCGACTGGGTGCCGCACCCCGAGGGCCTCACCTACGCGGCCGAACTGGTCGAGCTCATCAAGGAGTCGGGCGACTTCTGCGTGGGCGTCGCCGCCTTCCCCGAGATGCACCCGCGGTCGGCCGACTGGGACACCGACGTCGCCCACTTCGTCGACAAGTGCCGGGCCGGCGCCGACTACGCGATCACCCAGATGTTCTTCCAGCCCGAGTCGTACCTGCGGCTGCGTGACCGAGTCGACGCGGCGGGCTGCGAGACCCCCGTGATCCCCGAGGTCATGCCCGTGACCAGTGTGAAGATGCTGGAACGGTTGCCACAGCTCAGTAACGCGGCGTTCCCCGACGCCCTCAAAGAGCGGATCCTCACAGCGAAGGACGATCCGGCGGCGGTACGCTCCATCGGTATCGACTTCGCCACGGAGTTCTGCGCGCGGCTGCTGGCCGAGGGAGTGCCCGGTCTGCACTTCATCACGCTCAACAACTCCACGGCGACGCTGGAAATCTACGAGAACCTGGGCCTGCACCACCCCCCGCAGGCCTAGACCGGTCGCACGCACATACGACACACTGCGTAACGACCACTGGGAGAGGGGCGTACATGGGCTGGACGGTCCTCTACATCGCGTTCGGCATCGTCGCGCTGTGGTTGCTGGGTGAGGTGCTGCTGCAGTACAAGGCGCGCCTGCGCTGGAGGCTGCTCGCCTTCGCCGGGTTCCTCGGCGTCGTGTTCGGCGTGCTCATCCCGTCGGTCGTCGTCATCGGACTGGGCGCCGCGGCCTTCGCCGTCGGGCAGACCTACGTCACGCTGTCGTTCCGCCGCGGCTTCCAGTCCGGCTGGGCGGTCAACGCGCCGATGCTGTCCGCCGCCAAGGGCGGCCGGGGCCGCGGTCGCGGCCGTGACGACGAACCGGGCCCGGAGGCAGGCGACCCGGACACGTCCGGCGGTCACGTCGACGCGTTCGACTCCCGCCCTGAGCCCGCCGGTTACGGCGCCGACGACGACTACGAGCGCGACGACGTCTTCACGCCGGCGGCGGACCGTCAGCAGGCCGCCGAGACCACCGCGGTCTACGAGCCGCAGCCGATGCCCGACGACACCGGTTCCTACGGCGTCTACGGCGACCAGGGCTACGCGACGCAGGACCAGTACGCGGCGACCGCCCAGGGCACCGACCAGAACTACGCCTACGACTACTCCGGTTACGGCCAGCAGCAGGGTTACGACACCACGGGCCAGCAGTACGCGGCGTACTCGGATCCGTACATCGGCAACACCACGTACGGCGGGGGCACGTACGACACCGGTTACACGGACCCGCAGCAGTACGCCCAGCAGGGCTACGCGGCCCAGGACCCGTACGCGGCGGCCGGTTACGGCGGAGAGACCCCGGCGGGCGGCCTGTGGGTGCCGCAGCAGCGCAGCACCGACGACCCCTACGGCGGTGAACTCCCGCCGGAGCAGCAGCAGTATCCGTACCAGGGCGACGGACAGGCGCAGAGCACCCAGGGCAACGGGTACGACGAGCAGTACCGCTACTGAGCGGCCGGCTTCACCGCCGGCCCTGTTCGGGGGGACCGTCGGCCACCCGAACCCCGCGCGTGCGGGCCCCGGTTCACTGCGAACCGCGGAACTCCGGCCCCTCCACGACGAGTCCGGCCACCAGGGCCCCCGACATCCCGGCGTGCGGCAGTCCACCGCCGGGGTGCGACCAGCCACCCACCGTGAACAGTCCAGGCAGGCGTGTGCTGTTGGCGGCGTGCAGGAAACGGCCGTCGGCCGCGGCGAGCGCCGGCACCGGCACCGCGCCGCCCTCCGCGCCCGTCTCCCGGGCGACGTCGGCGGGCGTGCGCACCTCGTGCCACAGCAGGCGGTCCCGCAGGTCCGGCACCGCGCGCCCGGCCGCCGCGACCATCCGCTCCGTGCACTCCTCGGCGCCGGCCGTCCCGGCGGGCACCGCCGCCGTCACCGTCACCGCCTCGTGGCCGGCGTCCGGGACCAGCGCCGGGTCGTCCGGCCGCAGCACCGCCACCGTGGGCTCTGCGGGCAGGCCGGCCGCACCGGACAGCGCCTCCAGCTCCGCCGCGCGGTCCCGGGTGTGCACGACCGTGCGGTGCGGGGTTCCCGCCGGACGCCCGCCGCGCAGTGCCATCAGCACCGTCACCCGGCTCGCCCCGCCCCGCCGGGCGGGCACGTCGCCCTCCCCGCGCAGCCGGGTGCCGCACAGCCGCTCCAGCACCCCGGGGTCGACGCCCGCCACCACCAGGTCCGCCTCCACCACGGTGCCGTCGGCGAGTTCCACGCCCGCGGCCCGCCCGTCCTTCTCCCGCACCCCGGTCACCTCCGCGCCGAAGTGGAACTCCACCCGGCGGGCCACGCACCGCTCGTACACCGCCCGCGCCAGCTCCCGCAGGCCGCCGCGCACGTACCAGGTGCCGAAGGCGTGTTCCATGTACGGCAGCACCGCCGCGCTCGCCGGGGTGTGCCGGGGGTCCAGCCCGAACGCCAGGGCGTGGCTCTCCAGCAGGGCCCGCAGTCGCGGGTCGCGCAGCTCCCGGTCGCCGACCTCGGCCAGCGTGGCCGCCCGGCGCGTGCGCAGCAGCCGGCGGTGCGGGACCGCCGGGTAGGGCTCACGCCCTGCCAGCACCTCCCAGTTGGGCCACAGGGGCTCCTCCAGCAGCGGGCGGCGCGCCCGGTCCCAGGCCTCGCGGGCCCGCACCAGGAAGTCGCCCCAGCGCCGCGCCGCGTCCGCGCCGAGGGCCTCCTCCAGCGCGGAGACCACCCCCGCGCGGGAGGCGTTCGGCAGGGACACCCGCGTGCCGTCCGCGAAGACGTGGTGCGACGACGGGTCGGCCTGGACCAGCTCGACGCACTCCTCCAGCGGCTCCCGGCCGGTCTTCACGAACAGGTCGCGGTAGACGGCGGGCAGCGGCAGCAGCCCCGGCCCGGTGTCGAAGGCGAACCCGTCCCGCTCCCGGCGGCGCAGCGCACCGCCGTACGTCTCCGTCCGCTCGTACACCGCCACCCGGTGGCCCGCGACGGCCAGCCGGGCGGCGGCCGCCAGCGCGCCCATCCCGGCGCCGATCACCGCAATCCGTGCCATGTCAGGGACTTTATCCGCCCCTGCTCAGGGCCCGTCCCCGAGTACCCGCACCCCCGTCGGACGACCGTCCGGCCGCACGCCGTGATGGGCCCCGGTGCGCAGGGGTGAGTACCGGTACCCAGCCGGCGAGATGAGTACGGCGGCGGATGGGTCCGGACCCGCGGGAACGGGAGAGTGGAGACCACGGAGAGGGGCACGGCCTCCCGGCACCGGCGGCACGGGGCGCCGGAACGGGAGCCTGGCCCGCGATCCGCTCCTTCCGCCGGCACCACCGGCGGGAGCGAGGCACGGGGGAACCCGGGGGAACGACCGTGAACGGGGGTTCCACACGGGGGGACGTACGGGGGAACAGGAGGCGCCGGTCCGCCCGGTGGCCCGCGGGGGACGCGGCCACCGCCGGACCGGCACCTTCACGTCCGCGGCGGACGTCAGCGGCGGCCGCTGACCCGCCCCTGCAGCAGCCGGGACAGGGCCGCGTGCACGTCGTCCAGCGAGCGCTCCGGCTGGAACGACTTCCAGTCAAGCGCCGCCACCAGCACCATGCCCACCAGCGCCGCGGCCGTCAGCGGGACGTCGATCTCCTCGCTGAACTCGCCGGCCGCCACTCCCTCGCGCAGCACGCCCTCGACCACCGCCACGGCCTGCTGTCGCACCACCATCAGCGTGGACTGCCAGGCCCGGTTGGTGCGCCACAGCTCGGCCACGTACAGCTGGGTGAAGGCCGGATACCGGTCGATGAACACCAGCCCCGCGTGGATCATGGCGTCCAGGGCGTCGACCTTGCCGCGCCCCTCCCGGGCCGTGCGCTCGGCCGCCTCCCGCAGCGAGGCGGTCAGCAGACCGACCCCGTGCCGCAGCAGCTCCTCGAAGAGGACGGACTTGCTCGCGAAGTTGTAGTAGACGGTGCCCTTCGCGACGCCCGCCCGCTCGGCGATCTCGTCCACGGTGGTGGCGGAGAACCCCTGCTCGGCGATGAGGGTGACGGCCGCCTCGTAGAGCTTCTGCCGGGTGGCCTCGCGGCGGGCACTGCCGCCCGGCGTGGTGCTGCTGCGTTCCATGGCCCCGATTCTCACAGGAGCGCCGGCCGGTCCGTTCACAGGCTCAGCTCCGGGTGCAGCCGGTCGAGCGTCCAGACCTGCTTGCGGCGGGCCGACAGCGCGGTCAGCGCGAGCGCGCCGGCCGTGAAGGCCGCCAGCACCGCGCAGGCCAGCCACACCGGTTCCAGGCCGCCGCCCGTGACGAGCCGCCGCAGCGCCTCCACGACATGCGTCATCGGCAGGAACGGATGCAGGGCGTTGAAGAACGCCGGACTGGTCTGGACGGGGTACGTGCCGCCCGCCGAGGTCAGCTGGAGCATCAGCAGCGCGAGCACCAGGATCCGTCCGGCCGCGCCGAAGCGCGCGTTCAGCCACTGCACGATCGCCGCGAAGCACGCCGTCACCAGGAACAGGAAGCCCACCGTGCCGGCCGCCCGCGCCATCTGCAGCCCGAGCGCCCAGTGCAGCACCGACATCAGCGCCGCCGTCTGCAGCACCCCGATCGCCACCACCGGCAGCCAGCCCGCCAGCGCGATCCGCCAGGCGGAGGCGCCCGCCGCGAGCGCCCGCCGGTTCATCGGCGCGATCAGCATGTACGCCACCATCGCGCCCACCCACAGCGACAGCGGGATGAAGTACGGGGCGAAACCGGTGCCGTAGTTGGGCGCCTTGTGCAGGTCGCTGGAGACCAGCCGCACCGGGTCGGCCATCACGTCGGTGCGCACGTCGCGGTCCCGCTCGTCGTAGTCGGGGATCTTCTCGGCGCCCTCGTGCAGGCCGCCGGCGAGCTCCTCGGACCCCTCGACGAGCTTGAAGAGCCCACCGCTGAGGTCGTCCGCGCCCGTCTTCAGCTCACCGACGCCCTTGTCCAGCTTCCGGGCGCCGGTCTCGGCGGTGGCGAGCCCCTTGTTAAGCTTCTTCGCCCCGGCGGCGACCTTGCCGGCGCCGGTGTTCAGCTTGTTGATCCTGCCGACGGCGTCCTCCAGGTCCTCGGAGAGGTGCGGCGCGCGCTTCGCGAGCGTCCGCGCCTGCTTCTCCAGGGTGGCGAGCTGCCCGTCGAGCTTCTTCAGGTCGGCCCGGTGTCCGGTGACCAGCGCGCCGACGTCGGTGGCGACGTCCGAGGCGGTGGCGACCGCCTCCTGGGCCTTCTTCAGGTCCGCGCAGGCGGGGTCGGGCTCGTCGGCGTCCTCGCAGCGCTCCCGGTACAGCGCGTCCATGGTCGCGGACGCCTCCCGGGCGTCCTTCGCGGCGGCCGGCGCCCTCTCCTCCAGCGTGTCCAGGTCGTCGCGGAGCCGTCCCGCCGAATCGGCGACGAAGCGGGCCGTCGCGCCGATGGCCTTCTCGTTGTCCTTCAGGAACGGGCCCGCCTCGGCGTTCAGCGCGTTCACCTTCTCGGCGAGCCGGCGCGTGCCGTCCGCGACCTTCCCGGAGCCGTCCTCCAGGGAGCCCGCGCCCTTGTGCAGGTCCTTCAGGCCCTGGGACAGCTTGCCGCTGCCCGAGCGGGCGTCCTTCAGGCCGTCGACGAGGTCCTGGGAGCCCTTCTCGGCCTTCCCGATGCCTCCGTTCAGCTTGTCGGCGCCCTGCGCCGCCTTCACCGTCTCGCCGTGGATGTCGGAGAACGACACGAAGATCTGGTCCAGGAAGGACCGCGAGGTCTTCGTGGACGCCGCCCGGCGCACCTCGCCGAACACCGTCCGGGAGATC
The DNA here is from genome assembly GCF_008632955.1 of Streptomyces tendae. Classification (NCBI taxonomy): domain Bacteria; kingdom Bacillati; phylum Actinomycetota; class Actinomycetes; order Kitasatosporales; family Streptomycetaceae; genus Streptomyces; species Streptomyces tendae. The sequence continues at coordinate 5,229,453 of NZ_CP043959.1, read as the reverse complement.
TGCCCGACGATGTAGTTGTTCGCGTCGTTGGTGCGCACCTGGAGGGCGCCCGACTCCGGGGTGTCGCCCGAGCTGGAGGCGATACGGCGGCTGAAGTCGGCGGGCACGGTCAGCGACAGGTAGTACCTGCCGTCCTCGACGCCGCGCCGGGCCTCCTCCTCGCTCACCTCACGCCAGTCGAAGGTGGAGCTGTCGCGGAGCCCCTCGGTGATGTCGTCGCCCGCGGCGATCCTCCTGCCGTTCGCGCTCGCCCCCTCGTCCTCGTTGACCAGGGCCACCGGGATCCGGTCCAGCCTGCCGTACGGGTCCCAGAACGACCACAGGTACAGGGCGCCGTAGAGCAGCGGCAGCACCAGCAGGGCGACGAGGGCCGCGCGCGGCAGGGTGCCCCGGCCGAAGCGCCGGAGCTCAAGAGCGGCCAGTTTCGGCGAGCGCATCGACCGCCGCCTCCTTCGCGTCGTGGTCGTCCTGGGCGTGGTCCCGGTGAGGGTGGTCGGTGCCGGCGGACTCGGCGGTTCCGGCGTGCGCGGCGGACTCCGTGGGTGCGGCGGGCTTCTCGGCCCCCGCGTCGCGGCCATCGGCCGGTTCGGCCGGTCCGGCCGCTTGGTCCGCCGGGGTCGGAAGGGTGGTGGCCGTACGGGTGGTGGCCGTACGGACCACGACCGCGTCGGCCGGGGGCTCGCTGCACACGGCCAGCACGGTGACACCGGTGGCGGCGACGGACCGCAGCAGGGCCCACACCTCCTCCCGCTCGGCGGACGACAGCTTCAGATCGGTGTCGTCCACCCCGAGCAGCCGGGGCCGCCCCAGCAACGCCAGCGCCAGCGACAGCCGCAGCGCCTCCACCCGCTCCAGATCCCGTACGGCGGTCCGCCCGCCCTTGGGCAGGGCGGCGAGGTCGAGCCCGGCGGCGGCCAGCGCCTCGTCGATGTGCCGGCGCCGCTCCCGCCGGCGCTCACCGCGCGGGCGCAGCAGCTGCCGGGGCCGGGGGAGGGCGCCGCCGAAGCGGCGGCGCAGCAGCTCCTGTTCGCGTAGGTGCTCGGCCACGGTGAGGGCCGGGTCGAGGTCGGTCACACCGGTGACGTGCGCCAGCGCGCTGCGGCGGCGTACGGCGGCCATGCGCCGGGGCAGTTCCCGCCCGCCGACGACGGCCCGCCCCTCCGTCGGCCGCATCCGCCCGGTGAGCGCGAGCAGCAGGCAGGTGCGTCCGGTGCCGGACGGCCCCACCACCGCGATCAGCGCCCCGGGCCCCGCGTCGACCGAGACGTCGCGGAACGCCCACCCCCGTGGTCCCTTCAGGCCGAGGCCGTCGGCCGTGACGGCGAGTCCGCTCGGATCGTCCACGTGCTCCCCCTGGAACATTTGAACTGACTGGTCAGTGCAAAAGTTAGCTCGAACGGGCGAACGAGGCAACGCCGCAGGTCAGAACGGATTGTCAGTGCCATACCGCACGATGTGCACATACGGCACTTGCCTCATGGCGTGCCGTCACGAAGACGACAGGAGGTTCGTCATGGCCCACTCGTCCGCAGCCGCCGCCCGTCGGCGCCGCGCAGCCGGCCCTGCCCCCTCACTGAACCACGGCCCGGCGAGCGACATCCACCCCGTGCTGCGCCGCGCCGCGGCCCCGCCCGCCGCCCTCGACCTGCTCGCCCAGGCCCGTGCCGGACTCGACGAGGCCGCCGTCCTCGACACCCCCAACGAGCGCTACGCGACGGCCCACCTCGCCGCCCTGCGCACGGCCGCCGCCGTCCTCGCCGCCCGCGGCAGGCCCGAGACCTCGCCCCGGGCGCGGGCCAAGATACGAAGTGCCTGGGAGGTGCTTCCCGAGATCGCGCCCGAACTCGCCGAGTGGAGCGCCCTCTTCGCCTCCGGGGCGCAGCGCCGGGCCCGCGCCGAGGCCGGCATCCAGGGCGCGGCGACCGTCCGGGACGCCGACGACCTGATCCGGGACGTGGCGATGTTCCTCCGCCTGGTGGAGCGGACGCTGGTGCTCCAGCCGGTCCTGCCCCAGCCCCGCCCCGACCAGGACGGCCCGGACACCACCCCGCGCGGGGACCTGCCCGACGCGGGCTGACCGGGCGGACGGGGCGCCCTCGGGCAGGCCGCCACCGGGTGACCGGCGGCCGCTCCCCAGGCCATAGGGTGGAGAGCGCCTGAAATCCGCTCGCCCCGCCCCACCCCAGGCGGTGCCCCGCCGAGGAGTCACCACCGTGTCGGACCCGATGCGCCCCCGCGCCGCTCTCCGTACCGCCGTTGTCTGGGACGTCCTCCAGGACGCCCTGGAACGCCGGGTCAAGGCCACCGGACGGCAGGCCCTGGACGTCCTCGACACCGGCGGCGGCAGCGGCAACTTCGCCGTGCCCCTCGCCCGGCTCGGCCACCGGGTCACCGTCGTCGACCCCAGCCCCAACGCCCTGTTCGCCCTCGAACGCCGGGCCGCCGAGGAGGGCGTCGCGGACCGGGTCCACGGCGTCCAGGGCGACGCCCGCGGCCTCTTCGACGTCGCCGAGCGCGGCGGCTACGACGTCGTGCTGTGCCACGGCGTCCTGGAGTACGTCGACGACCCGGCGGAGGGCGTGCGCAACACGGTGGCCGCCCTGCGCCCCGGAGGCGTCCTCAGCCTGCTCGCCGCCGGCCTGGGCGGCGCGGTGCTCGCCCGCGCCCTCGCCGGGCACTTCACGGAGGCCCGGCAGGCGCTCGACGACCCGAACGGCCGATGGGGCACCGGCGACCCCGTGCCGCGCCGCTTCACCGCCGACCAGCTCACCGCGCTGGTGCGCGGCGCGGGCCTGGACGTCGGCGCCGTGCACGGCGTGCGGGTCTTCGCCGACCTGGTCCCCGGCGTGCTCGTCGACACCGAGCCCGGCGCCCTGGAGGCGCTGCTGAAGCTGGAGGCCGCCGCGGCCGAACTCGACGCGTTCCACTCCGTGGCCACGCAGCTTCATGTGCTCGGTGAGGCGCGTGAGGCCGCCGAGGCGTGAGCCGTCGTCCGTGGCACGGCGCTGATCAGCGACGCGTCCGGCGGCCCCGGGCCGCATGGACTGTGCCACAGGCCCCCCGAATGGCGGCTTGGCGCCGTATGATCGAGGGAGACCGCCCGGCATGACGGGTCGGCCGCCGGGGAATGACAGCCTCAGCGGGCCGGGACGTGATGGCGGGTACCGGTCGGCAATTGGCGCAGAGGGGCGGGTTTCACGGGGGCGATTCCCCGCCTATCCTGAAGGGACCCCCCGGGTCGCCCCGGCGACTGCACGATGAGGAGGACTCCGTGCCGCTCTCGGAGCACGAGCAGCGCATGCTCGAGCAAATGGAGCGAGCGCTGTACGCCGAAGATCCCAAGTTCGCGACGGCGCTCGAGGGAAGCGGGCTGCGTACGTACACCCGGCGACGGGTCTACCAGGCGGTCGCGGGCTTCCTCGTAGGTATTGCGCTCCTCATGGCCGGTATGGTCGCCCAGCAGGTGTGGCTCAGCGTCGTGGGCTTCCTCGTGATGCTGGGGTGCGCCGTCCTCGCGGTGACCGGCTGGCGCAAGGCCCCCAAGCCGGGTGAGCAGGCCGCCGGTGCGACTGCCGCTCCGCGGGCGGGCCGGCAGGGCAGACAGCGTCGCTCGATGATGGACCGCATCGAGGAGCGGTGGCAGCGGCGGCGTGACGAGCAGGGTGGCGGCGGTCGCTGACGCCCTCGGAAGCGGAAGCTTTGTCTCAGGGGGTGCCCACCTTGCCGGTGGGCACCCCCTGAGGTGTACGTGACCCCAGCGGGCCCCGGTCCCCACCAGTGCTGGACGCCACCCGCGGGTGCGTCGTGGCCGTTCGCGCAGTTCCCCGCGCCCCTGATGGCGACCGGCTTTCGAGCTTGCCTGCGGCTCGTCTGTGGATGCTCGCGCAGTTCCCCGCGCCCCTTTTCGTGCCCGCGCCCGGATTTAGGCTGCGGCTCGTCTGTGGATGCTCGCGCAGTTCCCCGCGCCCCTGAAGGGCCGCGGGGAACTGCGCGAACGGCCCATGACGGCCTGCGGCTGCCCCCGGACCGAGCGGGACAGCCCCGGCTGCGAGGGACCTCAGCCGCGTTGGCGGCTAGGGAGGTGCCAGTCGGGGCGGAGGGCCGTGAGGCGGTCCCGCAGAGCCACCCAGCGGTCGGACACCGCCGACACCACCCGCACGGCCGACCGCGGCGCCAGCACCGCCCGCAGCCGCGTCCTACGGCTCACCGACGCCCGCACCGCGGCCGACGCACGGCGCACGTCGTCCCCCAGGCCCATGACCGGCAGCGGCCGCGGCGCGTACAGCACCTGCTCCACCGCCCCGGCCACCCGGTGCACCGACGCCGCCGCATCCCCCTCCAACCGGCCGGACCGGACGATCCGGTCTGCCGCACCGCGCGGGGTCAGCGACTCGTCCGGCGGGATGCCGTGGTCCCACGCCGTGTCGGTCAGTTCTTCCCAGACGGCCAGCACATGCGGGACGGCGTCCGCCTCGGAGCGGCCGTGGCCGCCGAGCCGTACCGCCCGCGTCCTGGTCCGCCAGAGCATCGGGGCCAGCGGCAGCACCAGCACCAGCAGCCCGGCCAGCGCCCACAGCAGCACCACGTGCCAATTCGGGCCGTCGCCGCCCGCGGGCAGGGCCGCCTGCGGCGACTCGCTGTCGCAGGCCTCCAGCTTCTTGTCCTGCGCCGAGCACTCCGAGCTCTGCGACGGCGCCGCCGACGACTCCGTGGGCGCGGCCTGGGACGGACGGGCCGGGTCCGGCACCGCCTCGTTCCCCGTGTCCGGCACGGTGTACGGGGGCGTCGAACCCCGGGTCGGGGTCGGCTCGAAACGGGTCCAGCCCACCCCCTCGAAGTACAGCTCGGGCCAGGCGTGCGCGTCCCGCAGCCCGACCGAGATCGAGCCGTCCGCCTGCGGGGTGCCGGGTGCGAAGCCCACCGCGACGCGGGCCGGGATGCCCAGGGAGCGCGCCATGGACGCCATGGCGAACGAGAAGTGGACGCAGAAGCCCTCCTTGTCCCGCAGGAAGCGGGCGATCGCCCCCGAGCCGCTGCCGACGTCCACCTGGGTGTCGTACTCGAAGCCGCCGTTCAGCGTGAAGTACTCCTGGAGGGCGACCGCCTGCTCGTAGGCGGTCCGCGCGCCCTCGGTCACCTCACGCGCGGTGCTGAACACCACCGAGGGCAGCGAGTCGGGCAGCTCCGTGTACTCGCGCAGCAGCGTGGACGACGGCTCCGGCGCGTCGGCCAGCTGCTCCGCCGTGGGCTGCACGTCCAGGCTGCGCACCTCGTACGTCAGCCCCCGGGTGTTCTGCCCGTGGTCGCCGACCAGCGTCATGCCGACGGGCTCGTAGCGCCAGTCGCCCCGCACGCTCACGCTGCTCGGCGGGTACGGCATCGGCAGCCAGTCCTGGCCGTACCAGTCCGCGGTGGAGATCATCGTGCCGACCTCCGCGCGCGCGACGTCGGGACCGAGGCCGGGCGGGATCGGGAAGCCGTCCGGCACCTGTGTGATGGCCCGCTTCGACGGCTTCCACGTGGTGCCGTCGAAGTCGTCCAGGGACACGATGCGCAGGTACAGGTCCGAGGTGTTCGCCAGTTCGGTGCGCACCGAGAGCACCTGGCGGTCCTCGTTCACGTTCAGCGAGTCGCGCAGCGACACCAGCGGGTTCACCGCGGAGATGGTGCCGCCCCCGCCGCTGCCCGCGCCGACCCCCCGGCCGGCGGGGTCCAGCAGGCCGCCGTCCATCGCGGGCAGGGCCAGCGGCACCACCAGGGCGATGCCCAGCGCCAGTGCCCCGATCCGGCGCCCCGAACGCACCGGCGCCAGTGCCCCGGGCGTCTCCGCGCCCCGGGTCCGGGCCGCTCCGCCGAACACCCGGCCCCACTGGGAGAGCCGGTCGCGCCCCTCGGCCAGCAGCAGCATCAGATAACCGGCCGCCGCCAGCAGGAACCACAGCCAGTCGATGCCGTTGTCCGCCAGGCCCGCGGCCACCGAGTACAGCGCCAGCAGCGGCAACCCGGCCGGGGCGGCGCTGCGGAAGGTCACCGCGAGGGCGTCCACCAGCAGGCCGATGACCAGGACACCACCGATCAGCATCAGCCGGATGCCGTCGGTCAGCGGCGCCGGTATCGCGTACCGGTTGACGTCGTTGCCGCCCTGCTCCAGCACCTCGCCGAAGAAGCGCAGGGCGTCCGGGCCGGGTATCAGCCCCGCCACGGCGTGCTCCCGCGCGAACAGCAGGGTGAGCAGCAGCAGGGTGACGACCACCTGCGCCAGGATCGTCAGCGGCCGTCCCAGCGGAACCCGCCGCGCCGCGGCGCCCACCCCCGCCTGCACCGCCAGCAGCAGCGCCGCCTGGAGGATCCAGGTCGCCGGTTCCACCAGCGGCAGCAGCGCGCACGCCGCCAGCAGGGTGGCCGCCCACGCGCGCACCGTCAGTCTGGCCCGCCCGCTGATCACGGTCCCTCCCCACCGCTCGCCGCCGTCAGGCCCGAGCGCTCACGGTCCGCCTGCCGCCAGACGTGCTCCACCGAGACGCCCCGCGGCACCGCCACGGCCGTCCACCCCGACTCGCGCAGCATCCGCAGCCGCTCCTCGCCCGGGTCCGACGCGCCGGGCACGTCCGACGGTTCCCGCAGCCAGTCCTCGCTGTTCAGCAGGAAGGCGACGGCGCCCCCGCTGCGCTGCCGCATCCGGGCCAGCACCGCGGCCTGCTCCTCGTCCAGGTCGCCGAGGAAGGCCACCAGCAGCCCCTCGCCCCCCGAACGGAGCACGTCGTAGGCGCGGGACAGGTCCTCCTCGTCGGAGTGGTCCACCACGGCCAGCGTGTCCATCATCAGCCCGGCGGCGTCCGCCGACTCCTGATGGATCCCCGAGAAGCCGTCGGACCCCTCGCCGGGCACCACGCTGCCGGTGTCGGTCAGCAGCCGCACCGAGAAGCCCCGCTCCAGCATGTGGACCAGCACCGAGGCCGCGCCCGACACCGACCACTCGAACGCCGAGTCCGGTCCCACGCCCTCGTAGGCGATGGCCCGGGTGTCCAGCAGCACCGTGCAGCGGGCGCGCTGCGGCTGCTCCTCGCGGCGCACCATCAGCTCGCCGTAGCGGGCGGTGGAGCGCCAGTGGACCCGGCGCAGGTCGTCGCCGTAGCGGTAGCCGCGCGGGATCACGTCGTCCTCGCCGGCCAGGGCCAGCGAACGCTGCCGCCCGTCGCCGTACCCCTTGGCCTCGCCGCTCAGCCGCACCGGCGGCAGCGGCTCCACGCGGGGGATCACGGTCAGCGTGTCGAACGTGGAGAACGAGCGGTTCAGCTCGCACATCCCGAACGGGTCGGACAGCCGCAGCTGCAGCGGGCCCAGCGGATAGCGGCCGCGCAGGTCGGAGCGGACCCGGTAGGACACCTCGCGGCGCCCGCCCGCCTCCACCCGGTCCAGCACGAACCGCGGACGCGGACCGAGCACGTACGGCACCCGGTCCTGGAGCATCAGCAGCCCGGTGGGCATCCGGGAGACGTTGTCCATCCGCAGGTGCACCCGCGCCTCGGAGCCGGCCGGCACCCGGCCGGGGGAGAGCCGGCGGCTGCCGGCGACCCGGTAGCGGGTGCGGTACAGCACGGCCGCGCACACCAGCGGCAGCCCCGCCAGCAGCAGCCCGACCCGCAGCAGGTCGCTCTGCCCCAGCACGTACGCGCAGATCGCGGCGGCCACCCCGGCCGCCAGGAAGGAGCGCCCGCGTGTGGTGAGCCCCGCCAGGGCGGTCCGCACCCCGCTCCGGTCGCCGCGGTCGCCCTCGGCGTGGACCGCGCCGACGGCTGACATCACAGCCTCCGCGGCGGCTGCTGGCCGTAGCCTCCGCGGTCCAGGCCGCCGAACCCGGCGGGCCGGCCGGCGGTAGCGGGCACCGTGGTGCGCTGCAGGATCTCCTGCACCACCTGCTCGGCGGTGCGGCGGTTGAGCTGGGCCTGGGCGGTGGGCAGCAGGCGGTGTGCGAGCACGGCGACGGCGAGCGCCTGCACGTCGTCCGGCAGCGCGTAGTCACGGCCCGCGAGAGCCGCCGCCGCCTTCGCCGCGCGCAGCAGATGCAGCGTCGCGCGCGGGGAGGCCCCGAGTCTGAGGTCGGGGTGCGTGCGCGTGGCGGCGACCAGGTCGACCGCGTACCGGCGGACCGGCTCGGCGACGTACACGCCGCGCACCGCCTCGATCAGCTTCACGATGTCGTGCGCGTGCGCCACCGGCTGGAGGTCCTCCAGCGGGGAGACGCCGCCGTGCACGTCGAGCATCCGGAGCTCGGCCTCCGCGCTCGGGTAGCCGACCGAGACGCGGGCCATGAAACGGTCGCGCTGGGCCTCCGGCAGCGGGTAGGTGCCCTCCATCTCGACCGGGTTCTGCGTCGCCACCACCATGAAGGGGCTGGGCAGTTCGTAGGTGTTGCCGTCGATGGTGACCTGGCGCTCCTCCATCGACTCCAGCAGCGCCGACTGCGTCTTCGGCGACGCGCGGTTGATCTCGTCGCCGATCACGATCTGGGCGAAGATGGCGCCCGGCTTGAACTCGAAGTCACGGCGCTGCTGGTCCCAGATGGACACGCCGGTGATGTCCGAGGGCAGCAGGTCCGGTGTGAACTGGATGCGCCGCACGGAGCAGTCGATCGACCGCGCCAGTGCCTTCGCCAGCATCGTCTTGCCGACTCCCGGGACGTCCTCGATGAGCAGATGTCCCTCGGCGAGCAGCACGGTCAGCGAGAGCCGTACGACCTCGGGCTTCCCCTCGATCACGCCTTCCACCGAACCGCGCACGCGCTCCACGACGGCGGTCAGGTCCTCCCCGACCGTCCCGTATGCCCGGTCGGGGGCGCCCCCATGGCTCGCACGATCGTCATAGGTCGTCACCCGGCCCTCCTCGGCCTTTCCCGCGCTCCGCAATGAAGCGGGGGGTTCCCCAGATGTTCCGGCCGATCCCTCACCCGGCGGACCGGCCCACCCCGAATCACGGGTGCCACGCTGGAAAAGTTCCGCGTGACACCACTTCCGCATTCTTGCCGCCGTTACCGTTTCGTGTCACTCGCCTGTGGACAACTGACAGCGATATGTCAGCTCTTACGACGTTCGACGGCTCTCCGGGGGCGGCCGGTCCCGGGTCGGGCGGCCGGATCAGGTGGGGTCGACCTCGCGCAGCAGACCCGTCTTCACGTCGAAGACGAACCCGCGCACGTCGTCGGTGTGCAGCAGGAACGGCGAGGTCCGCACGCGCTGCATCGACTGGCGGACGTCCTGGTCCACGTCCCGGAAGGCCTCCACGGCCCACGCCGGACGCTGTCCCACCTCCATCTCGAGGTCGTGCCGGAACTCCTCGGTGAGGGACTCCAGACCGCAGTTGGTGTGGTGGATGAGGACCACGCTGCGCGTGCCCAGCGCCCGCTGGCTGATGGTCAGCGAGCGGATCACGTCGTCGGTGACGACGCCGCCCGCGTTGCGGATGGTGTGGCAGTCACCCAGGGAGAGGCCCAGCGCGTCGTGCAGGTCGAGACGGGCGTCCATACAGGCGACGACCGCGACGTGGAGGACGGGACGGGCGTCCATCCCGGGATCGGTGAACGCGTGGGCGTAGCGCTCGTTGGCTTCGACCAGACGGTCGGTCACGGTACCGGCGTCGGCCGCGGCGTTTCCGGAACCGGCGGGTACGGATGCAGAAGTCGTCATACCCATGACGGTAATGGTCACGGGGGCCTGAGGCCTGCTGTGACAGGCGACAAAGAACGTCAGCGAACCTTGGTGTGAGGTAATCCACAGGAGTGGTGTGACACCCCTCCTCCGGGTGATGTGTCCGATCCGCCCCTTGACCCGCGCGGGCCGCGACGCGCAGTCCGGTTGATTGACCGGGCCGGACCGTGGACTAAAGTGACGCGAAGCGGGAGGCGAGACCGCCCGCCGCTGTGACTTCCCCGGATCCCCCGGCCGCGACCAGGGGATCTCCCGCGTGCGCGGCGCGTACGTACGGCTCGGCCTCCTCCCGCCGCCGCCCGGCCGACGCCTCCGGCGCCGGCCGCCCCCTCACCCGGGGAGGGCGGGAACCCGGCAGTGCGTGAGCGCCGTGCCGGAATTGAGAGGGCCTCTTGAGCCAGCGACACGTCCCGGTGATGCTCCAGCGGTGCCTGGACCTGTTGGCACCCGCCCTGGAACGGCCGGGAGCGGTGGTGGTCGACTGCACGCTGGGCCTCGGCGGCCACAGCGAGGCGCTGCTCACCCGCTTCCCCGAGGCGCGGCTCGTCGCCCTGGACCGCGACAAGGAGGCGCTGCGCCTGTCCGGCGAGCGGCTCGCCCCCTTCGGTGAGCGGGCCACCCTGGTGCACGCCGTCTACGACGAACTCCCCGACGTCCTCGACCGCCTCGGCATCGCGCGCGTCCAGGGCGTCCTGTTCGACCTCGGGGTGTCCTCCATGCAGCTCGACGAGGCCGGCCGCGGCTTCGCCTACGCCCAGGACGCCCCCCTCGACATGCGCATGGACCAGACGACCGGCGTCAGCGCCGCCGAGGTCCTCAACACCTACCCGCCCGGCGAACTCGTCCGCATCCTGCGCGCCTACGGCGAGGAGAAGCAGGCCAAGCGGATCGTCGCCGCGGTCGTGCGGGAGCGCGAGAAGGAGCCGTTCGACAACAGTGCCCGTCTGGTCGAACTGATCCGTGACGCGCTGCCCCAGGCGGCCAAGCGCACCGGCGGCAACCCGGCCAAGCGCACCTTCCAGGCCCTGCGGATCGAGGTCAACGGCGAGCTGTCGGTGCTGGAGCGGGCCGTCCCGGCGGCCGTGAAGGCCCTCGACGTGGGCGGACGCATCGCCGTGCTGTCGTACCACTCCCTCGAGGACCGGCTGGTCAAGCAGGTGTTCGCGGCCGGCGCCGCCACCACCGCCCCGCCCGGGCTGCCGGTCGTCCCCGAGCAGTACCAGCCGCGGCTCAAGCTGCTCACGCGCGGTGCCGAACTTCCCACCGAGGAGGAGATCGCCGAGAACCGCCGCGCGGCCCCCGCGCGGCTGCGCGGCGCGCAGCGGATCCGGGAGGACGTGGAGTGAGGCGGCCGCGGTGAGGCACCGGCCGGACCCGAGGGCGGGTGACGGCCGGGCGGACGGGCGGGACGAGCGAACTCAGGGGAGCGTGAGTGAGTAGGAAACCCGAACTGAAAGGGCGGCCCGAGCTGCGGGGGAGGGCGGCCCGGCTCGCGCACCTGCTGCCCACCGGCCGTGCCCAGGCGGCCCGCACCCCCTTCGTGCTGCTGGTGGTCCTGCTCCTCGGCGGCGGCCTGATCGGCCTGCTGGTGCTGAACTCCGCGCTCAGCGAGGGCGCGTTCCGGCTCGACGACCTTCAGCGGGAGACCAAGGAACTCACGGACGAGGAGCAGGCCCTGCAGCGCGACATCGACGCCTACTCCGCCCCCGACGCCCTCCAGCGCCGCGCCCGCGAGCTGGGCATGGTGCCCGGCGGCGACCCCGCCTTCCTCGGCCCCGACGGCAAGGTCAAGGGCGTGCCCAGCGCGGCCTCCGCCGCCCGCGTCCCCCTGGTCCTCGCCCCCGAGGCGCTGGCCACGGCGACGGCCCCGCCCCCCGCCGCGGCGTCCGTCCCCCGTTCCCCGCACCCGACGACCCCCGGCAGGTGACGGAAGTGTCCGACAGGGAACCGCCCCGCCGCCGGGTGCCCGGCCCCGCCCGGCCCGTCCGTCCGGCCGCCCGCAACCGCACCGGCCCCGGCCCCGGCCCCGGAGCCCGTCCGGCCCGCCGGCCCGGCGGACCACGCCCCGGCGCCCCGAAGGTCATCCGGCTGGGCAGCCCCCGCCCCCGGCTGCGCCTGGTCGGCGTGGGCCTCACCCTCGTCATGCTCGCCTTCGTCGTCCGCCTGTTCCAGGTCCAGGCCGTCGACGCGAGCACCTACGCCGGCAAGGCCGAGCGCAACCGCTACGTGGGCCAGGTGCTGGCCGCCGAACGCGGCGAGATCACCGACCGCAACGGCGTGGCCCTCGCCACCAGCGAGGACGCCTACGACATCACCGCCGACCCCACGATGTTCGCGCCGGACGAGCTGAAGGTCACCGACGGCCCCGAACAGGCCGCCGCCCTGCTCGCCCCGATCCTCGGCGCCGACCAGGAGGAGCTGGTCCGCAAGCTGCGCCCGGACAACCCGTCCCTGCGCTACGTGAAACTGGCCGGCCGGCAGACCCCGCAGGTCTGGAAGCAGATCAAGGACCTCAAGGCCGCCCTGGCGAAGAAGGCCGAGTCCGACCCGTCCACCGTCAACGCCCTGGCCGGCGTCTTCTCCGTGCCGACCAGCAAGCGGGTGTACCCCAACAACGAGCTCGCCGCCGGGATACTGGGCTGGGTCAACGCCGAGGGGAAGGGCAGCGGCGGCGTCGAGCTCCAGCTGGAGAAGCGGCTGGCCGGCGAGGACGGCAAGATCCGCTACGCCCAGTCCGGCGGCCGTCTGGTCCCCACCGCGGGCTCCACGGAGACCCCGGCGGTGCCCGGCAGCGACATCGAGCTCACCATCGACCGGGACATCCAGTGGGCCGCGCAGAACGCCATCAGCAAGCAGGTGGAGGAGTCGGCGGCCGACCGCGGCTACGTCATCGTGCAGGACACCCGCACCGGTGAGGTCCTCGCGATGGCCAACGCCCCCGGCTTCGACCCCAACGACCTGTCCGAGGCCGACCCGAAGACGCTCGGCAACGCGGCCCTCCAGGACGCCTTCGAACCGGGCTCCACGGCCAAGGTGCTGTCCATGGCGGCCGTCCTCGAGGAGAACGCCGCCACCCCCGGGACCCACGTGGTGGTGCCCAACCGGCTGCACCGCGGCGACCGGCTGTTCAAGGACGACATCGACCACCCGACCTGGTACCTGACGCTCAACGGCGTCCTCGCCAAGTCCAGCAACATCGGCACCATCCTCGCCACCGGGCAGCTCGGCAAGACCCAGGGGCAGGCCAACAAGGTGCTGTACGACTACCTGCGCAGGTTCGGCCTGGGCAGCCACACCGGGCTGGGCTTCCCCGGCGAGACCAAGGGCATCCTGGCCCCGCCGGACGACTGGTCCACCTCGCAGCAGTACACGATTCCTTTCGGCCAGGGCGTGTCCATCAACGCGATGCAGGCCGCCTCCGTCTACTCGACCATCGCCAACGGCGGCGTCCGCGTCGAACCCACCCTCGTACGCGGCTCCAAGGGACCCGACGGACGCTTCACCCCCGCCCCGAAGCCCAAGGAGACCCGCGTCGTCGGCGAGAAGACGGCGAAGACCCTCGCGCGGATGCTGGAGTCGGTCGTCGACGACGAGGAGGGAACCGGAACCAAGGCGCGCATCCCGGGCTACCGGGTCGCGGGCAAGACGGGTACGGCGAACCGCGTGGATCCGGCCACCGGCAAGTACCACGGCTACACCTCGTCCTTCGCCGGGTTCGCGCCCGCCGACAAGCCCCGGATCACCGTCTACTGCGTCATCCAGAACGCCACCCAGGGCAGCTACTTCGGCGGCCAGATCTGCGGCCCCGTCTTCAAGCAGGTCATGGAGTTCTCCCTGAAGACCCTCCAGGTGCCGCCCACCGGCGCCGCCCCCGCCGCCCTGCCGGTCACCTACCAGCCCTGACCCCCGTACCGAGCACCGAGCCACCAGGAACCACCTCGTGACAACGATCACCCCCGACCCCGGGAACCAGAGCCCCCGCGGCCCCTCGCTTGGCCCGCCGAGCGGTACGCCCGGTACGCTCACCGCCGTGCCACACGCTGATCAGTCCCAAACCACCCAGAAGGGCCAACCCGTGACATATCCGGGACCGCCCCGTCCGGACCGGGTCTCCGCCACGACCCTCGCGGAACTCGCCGGTCAGCTGGGTGTCCCCGCCCCGGAGCAGGCCGCCGAGGTCACGGGCATCACCCACGACTCGCGTGCCGTCCGCCCCGGCGACCTGTACGCCGCGCTGCCGGGCGCCCGCGCCCACGGCGCCGACTTCGCCACCCAGGCCGCCGGCCTCGGCGCCGCCGCCGTGCTGACCGACCCGGCCGGCGCCGAACGCGTCGCCGCGACCGGGCTGCCCGCGCTGGTCGTGGACGACCCGCGGGCCCGGATGGGCGAACTGGCCGCCACCATCTACGGCCACCCCGGCCGCGATCTGCTCCAGATCGGCATCACCGGCACCTCCGGCAAGACCACCACCGCCTACCTCGTCGAGGGCGGTCTGCGGACCGTCCGCAGCACGGGGCTGATCGGCACGGTCGAGATGCGCATCGGCGACGAACGCATCAAGTCCGAGCGCACCACGCCCGAGGCCACCGACCTCCAGGCGCTGTTCGCGGTGATGCGCGAGCGCGGCACCGACGCGGTCGCCATGGAGGTCTCCAGCCACGCCCTGGTCCTCGGCCGGGTCGACGGCTGTGTCTTCGACATCGCCGTCTTCACCAACCTCAGCCCGGAGCACATGGAGTTCCACTCCGGCATGGAGGACTACTTCCAGGCCAAGGCGCAGCTGTTCACCCCGGCCCGCAGCAGGCTCGGCGTGGTCAACGTGGACGACGAGTACGGCCGCCGTCTGGTCAAGGAGGCCGGCGTCCCGGTCGTCACCTACTCCGCCGAGGGGCACCCGGACGCCGACTGGCGCGCCGAGGACGTCCAGGTCGGCCCGCTGGACTCGACGTTCACCGTGGTCGGTCCCAAGGGTGAGCGAATCACGGCCCGTTCGCCGCTGCCGGGTCCCTTCAACGTGGCCAACTCCCTGGCCGCGATCGTCGCGCTGGCCGCCGCCGGACTCGACCCGCAGGCCGCCGCCGACGGCGTGGCCGCCGTGCCGGGCGTGCCCGGCCGCCTGGAACGCGTCGACGAGGGCCAGCCCTACCTCGCGGTCGTGGACTACGCCCACAAGACGGACGCCGTGGAGTCGGTGCTGCGCGCCCTGCGCAAGGTCACCGAGGGGCGGGTGCACGTCGTGCTCGGCTGCGGCGGCGACCGTGACGTCACCAAGCGGGAGCCGATGGGCGCCGCCGCCGCGCGGCTCGCCGACACCGCCGTACTGACCTCCGACAACCCCCGCTCCGAGGACCCGCTGGCGATCCTCGCCGCCATGCTGCTGGGCGCCGCCTCGGTGCCCGCCCACCAGCGCGGCGAGGTCCAGGTCTTCGAGGACCGGGCCGCCGCGATCGCCGCCGCCGTCGCCCGGGCCGAGCCCGGCGACACCGTGCTGGTCGCCGGCAAGGGCCACGAGCTGGGACAGGACATCGCCGGGGTGGTGCGTCCCTTCGACGACCGCCAGGTGCTTCGCGAAGCCATCAAGAAGACCCAGGGATGAACTTGTGATCGCCCTCTCCCTCGCCGAGATCGCAGAAGTCGTCGGCGGGCAGACGCACGACATACCGGACCCTGCCGTCCGGGTCACCGGTGAGGTGGTCCGGGACTCGCGGGAAGCGGGCCCGGGCAGCCTCTTCGTCGCCTTCGTCGGCGAGCGCGCGGACGGGCACGACTACGCGGCCCAGGTCGTCGAGGCGGGCGCGGTCGCCGTGCTCGCCTCCCGGCCCGTCGGGGTCCCCGCGATCGTCGTGGAGGACGTCCAGGCCGCCCTGGGCGCCCTCGCCCGGCACGTCGTCCGCCGGCTCGGCGCCACCCTCGTCGCCCTCACCGGCTCGGCCGGCAAGACCAGCACCAAGGACCTCATCGCCCAGGTGCTGCGGAGCAAGGCGCCGACCGTCTTCACCCCCGGCTCCCTCAACAACGAGATCGGGCTGCCGCTGACCGCGCTCACCGCCACCGAGGAGACGAAGTTCCTCGTGCTGGAGATGGGGGCGCGCGGAATCGGCCACATCCGCTACCTCACCGGTCTGACGCCGCCGCGGATCGGCCTCGTGCTGAACGTCGGCTCCGCCCACATCGGGGAGTTCGGCGGCCGCGAGCAGATCGCCCAGGCCAAGGGCGAACTCGTGGAGTCCCTGCCCCCGGCCGAGGAGGGCGGCGTCGCGGTCCTCAACGCGGACGACCCCTACGTCCGGGCGATGGCCTCCCGTACGAAGGCGAAGGTGATCCTTTTCGGAGAGTCCGGCGAAGCGGACGTCTCCGCAGAGAACGTGCGACTCACGGACAGCGGACAGCCCTCCTTCAAGCTTCACACACCCTCCGGTGCATGCGATGTGACCATGCGCCTGTACGGTGAGCATCACGTGTCGAACGCGCTCGCCGCGGCCGCCGTCGCCCACGAGTTGGGCATGTCCGCAGACGAGATCGCCCGTGCGCTCTCCGAGGCGGGCTCCCTCTCCCGCTGGCGCATGGAGGTCACCGAGCGACCGGACGGCGTGACGGTCGTCAACGACGCCTACAACGCGAACCCCGAGTCCATGAAGGCCGCGCTGCGCGCGCTGGCGGCGATGGGCAACGGGCGTCGTACGTGGGCGGTGCTCGGCAAGATGGCCGAGCTCGGGGACGAGGCGCTCGCCGAGCACGACGCGGTCGGACGGCTCGCCGTCCGGCTCAACGTCAGCAAGCTCGTCGCGGTCGGGGGCAGGGAAGCCGCCTGGCTGCAACTGGGCGCATATAACGAGGGTTCGTGGGGTGAGGAGTCGGTGCACGTGTCCGACGCACAGGCGGCGGTCGACCTGTTGCGCAGCGAATTGCGCCCGGGGGATGTCGTACTCGTGAAGGCATCCCGTTCGGTCGGGCTCGAGAGCGTGGCGCAGGCGCTGCTCGAGACCGGTGCCGAGGGTGAGGTCGCCGCCCGATGATGAATCAGATCCTGTTCGCAGGAGTCATTGGCCTCTTCCTGACGCTGGTCGGCACCCCGCTGCTGATCAAGCTGCTCGCCCGCAAGGGATACGGGCAGTACATCCGGGACGACGGCCCGCGCGAGCACGCCAGCAAGCGCGGTACGCCGACGATGGGCGGCATCGCCTTCATCCTGGCGACGGTCGCCGCCTACTTCCTGTCCAAGGTGATCACCGGCAAACCCCCCACGTTCTCCGGGCTGCTGGTGCTCGGCCTCATGGTGGGCATGGGCATGGTCGGCTTCCTCGACGACTACATCAAGATCGTCAAGAGGCGTTCGCTGGGTCTGCGGGCCAAGGCGAAGATGGCGGGCCAGCTGATCGTCGGCATCGCCTTCGCGGTGCTCTCGCTGCAGTTCGCGGACTCCCGCGGGCAGACCCCGGCCTCCACCAAGCTGTCGTTCATCACCGACTTCGGCTGGACCATCGGCCCGGTGCTGTTCGTGGTCTGGGCGCTGTTCATGATCCTCGCCATGTCCAACGGCGTGAACCTCACCGACGGTCTGGACGGCCTCGCCACCGGCGCCTCCGTCCTGGTCTTCGGCGCCTACACCTTCATCGGCGTCTGGCAGTTCCAGGAGTCCTGCGCCAACGGCGACACCCTGACCAACCCGGGCGCCTGCTACGAGGTGCGCGACCCGCTGGACCTCGCGGTGGTCTCCTCCGCGCTGATGGGCGCCTGCCTGGGCTTCCTGTGGTGGAACACCTCGCCGGCCAAGATCTTCATGGGGGACACCGGTTCACTGGCGCTCGGCGGTGTGCTCGCGGGTCTGGCGATCTGCTCCCGCACCGAGCTGCTGCTCGCCATCCTCGGCGGCCTGTTCGTCCTCATCACGATGTCGGTCGTCATCCAGGTCGGTTCGTTCCGGCTCACCGGGAAACGCGTCTTCCGGATGGCGCCACTCCAGCACCACTTCGAACTCAAAGGCTGGTCCGAAGTCCTTGTGGTGGTCCGCTTCTGGATCATCCAGGGCATCTGCGTGATCGTCGGACTGGGCCTCTTCTACGCGGGATGGGCAGCGGACAAGTGACCGACTGGCAGGGCAAGCACGTCACCGTCGCCGGACTCGGCGTCTCGGGTGTCCCGGCGGCCAGGGCGCTGCACGGACTCGGCGCGAAGGTCACCGTCGTCAACGACGGCGACGACGCCCGCGCACGCGAGCAGGCGGCGGAACTCGAGGCGCTCGGTGTCACCGTGCGCCTCGGCGACGGCGACACCCTGCCCGACGGCACCGAGCTGATCGTCACCGCGCCCGGCTGGAAGCCGGACAAACCGCTGTTCGCGGCGGCGGACGCGGCCGGCGTGCCGGTGTGGGGCGACGTCGAACTCGCCTGGCGGCTCAGGAAGCCCGGCGCGGCCGACTGGCTCGCGGTCACCGGCACCAACGGCAAGACCACCACCGTGCAGATGCTCGCCTCCATCCTGGAGGCGGCGGGTCTGCGCACCGCCGCCGTGGGCAACATCGGCGTCTCCCTCCTCGACGCGGTGCTCGGCGACGAGGAGTACGACGTGCTCGCCGTGGAGCTGTCCAGCTACCAGCTCCACTGGGCGCCCTCCCTGCGCGCCCACTCCGCCGCCGTCCTCAACCTGGCGCCCGACCACCTCGACTGGCACGGCTCCATGGAGGCGTACGCCAAGGACAAGGGCCGCATCTACGAGGGCAACCGGATCGCCTGCGTCTACAACACGGCGGACAAGGCCACCGAGGACCTGGTCCGCGAGGCCGACGTCGAGGAGGGCTGCCGGGCGATCGGCTTCACCCTCGGCACCCCCGGTCCCTCCCAACTCGGCGTCGTCGAGGGCATCCTGGTCGACCGCGCCTTCGTGGAGAACCGGCACAAGAACGCCCAGGAGCTCGCCGAGGTCGCCGACGTGAAGCCGGCCGCCCCGCACAACATCGCCAACGCCCTTGCCGCCGCGGCGCTCGCGCGGGCCTACGGCGTTCCGGCCGGCGCCGTACGGGACGGCCTGCGGGCCTTCACCCCGGACGCCCACCGCATCGCCCACGTGGCCGATCTGGACGGCGTGGCCTACGTGGACGACTCCAAGGCCACCAACACCCACGCCGCGCAGGCCTCGTTGGCCGCGTACGACTCCGTGGTGTGGATCGCCGGCGGGCTCGCCAAGGGCGCCACCTTCGACGAACTCGTCGCGGACGCGGCGAAGCGGCTGCGCGGCGCCGTGCTGATCGGCCGGGACCGCGAGCTGATCCGCGAAGCCCTGGCGCGACACGCCCCCGAGGTACCCGTCGTCGACCTCGGCCGGACCGACACTGGGGCGATGCT
Organism: Streptomyces tendae; assembly: GCF_008632955.1. NCBI lineage: Bacteria > Bacillati > Actinomycetota > Actinomycetes > Kitasatosporales > Streptomycetaceae > Streptomyces > Streptomyces tendae. The sequence continues at coordinate 5,210,408 of NZ_CP043959.1, read as the reverse complement.
CGAGGCGGTCCAGGAGGCGCGGCGGCTCGCACGCCCCGGTGACACGGTGCTGCTGGCCCCGGCCTGCGCCTCGATGGACATGTTCGCCAACTACAACAAGCGCGGTGACGCGTTCGCCCAGGCGGTGCGCGAGCTCGGCGCCTGACCCCGGCCGCCCCGGCGCCGGGCGACCTTGGGAGGGACGCGTGGGACCGTCCAGGACCTGTTGGCCGGCGTACCGCGGAGGTCGTGATGTCCAGTAGTCGTACCGGCCGGCCGCCCGTCCAGCGGGCCGCCCGGCGCCCCGCCGCGCCCCGCCCGCCGCGCGAGAACCGGCTGCGCACCGCGGTCACCCGGGCGCGCAGGGCCTGGGACCGGCCGCTGACCGCCTACTACGTGATCCTCGGCGGCAGCCTGCTGATCACCGTGCTGGGCCTGGTGATGGTCTACTCGGCCTCCCAGATCACGGCGCTGCAGATGTCGCTGCCCGGCTCGTACTTCTTCCGCAAGCAGCTGCTGGCCGCCGTCATCGGCGGCGTGCTGCTGCTGGTGGCCTCCCGGATGCCGGTGAAGCTGCACCGGGCGCTCGCCTACCCCATCCTCGCGGGGGCCGTCTTCCTGATGGCCCTGGTGCAGGTGCCGGGGATAGGAGTCGCGGTCAACGGCAACCAGAACTGGCTCTCCCTGGGCGGCAGCTTCCAGCTCCAGCCCAGCGAGTTCGGCAAGCTGGCGCTGGTGCTGTGGGGCGCCGACCTGCTCGCCCGCAAACAGGACAAGCGGCTGCTGACCCAGTGGAAGCACATGCTGGTGCCGCTGGTGCCGGCCGCCTTCATGCTGCTGGGGCTCATCATGCTCGGCGGCGACATGGGCACCGCCATCATCCTCACCGCGATCCTCTTCGGCCTGCTGTGGCTGGCCGGAGCGCCCACCCGGCTGTTCGTCGGGGTGCTGTCGATCGCCGCGCTGCTCGGCGCGATCCTGATCCGCACCAGCCCCAACCGCATGGCCCGGCTCGCCTGTCTGGGCGCCACCGAGCCCCAGACGGGACCGGTCGACTGCTGGCAGGCCGTGCACGGGATCTACGCCCTGGCCTCCGGCGGGATCTTCGGCTCCGGACTCGGAGCGAGTCTGGAGAAATGGGGCGAACTACCCGAAGCGCACACGGACTTCATCTTCGCCGTCACCGGTGAGGAACTGGGCCTGGCGGGGACGCTGTCGGTGCTCGCCCTGTTCGCGGCTCTAGGCTATGCGGGTATCCGCGTGGCCGGACGCACGGAGGACCCCTTCGTCAGGTATGCCGCGGGAGGCGTGACCACCTGGATCACGGCGCAGGCCGTGATCAACATCGGTGCGGTGCTCGGTCTGCTGCCGATCGCCGGTGTCCCGCTCCCGCTGTTCTCCTACGGCGGGTCCGCCCTGCTGCCGACCATGTTCGCCATCGGGTTGCTGATCGCCTTCGCGCGTGAGGACCCCGCTGCGCGGATGGCGCTTGCGATGCGGCAACCCCGTTTTGGTAAAAAGCGGATCGGGGGTCCTCGGCGGCCCCGGAGATGGAACACGATGCGACGGCGTGCCCCGGGGGCGCGTACGTCCGGAGAGCGGTGAATTTCGGTGCATGTCGTACTCGCCGGCGGAGGAACCGCGGGCCACATCGAGCCCGCGCTCGCCCTCGCGGACGCGCTGCGCAGGCAGGATCCGACCGTGGGCATCACGGCCCTGGGCACGGAGCGCGGCCTGGAGACCCGTCTCGTACCCGAGCGCGGGTACGAACTGGCGCTGATCCCCGCCGTACCGCTGCCACGCAAGCCCACCCCCGAGCTGATCACCGTCCCGGGCCGGCTGCGCGGCACCATCAAGGCGACCGAGCAGATCCTGGAGCGCACCCGGGCCGACGCCGTGGTCGGCTTCGGCGGCTACGTCGCCCTGCCCGGTTACCTCGCGGCCAAGCGCCTCGGGGTGCCGATCGTGGTGCACGAGGCCAACGCCCGCCCCGGCCTGGCCAACAAGATCGGCTCCCGGTACGCGGCGCAGGTCGCCGTCTCCACCCCGGACAGCAAGCTCCGCAACTCCCGTTACATCGGCATCCCGCTGCGCCGCTCGGTCGCCACCCTGGACCGGGCGGCCGTGCGCCCCGAGGCGCGCGCCGCGTTCGGCCTCGACCCCAATCTGCCGACCCTGCTGGTCTCCGGCGGCTCGCAGGGTGCCCGCCGGCTCAACGAGGTGGTGCAGCAGGTCGCTCCGTGGCTGCAGCAGGCCGGCATCCAGATCCTGCACGCGGTCGGCCCGAAGAACGAACTGCCGCAGGTGCAGCAGATGCCGGGCATGCCCCCCTACATCCCGGTAAGTTACCTGGACCGGATGGACCTCGCGTACGCGGCGGCGGACATGATGCTCTGCCGCGCGGGCGCGATGACCGTCGCCGAGCTCTCCGCCGTCGGACTGCCCGCCGCGTACGTCCCGCTGCCCATCGGCAACGGCGAACAGCGGCTCAACGCCCAGCCGGTGGTCAAGGCCGGCGGCGGACTGCTGGTCGACGACGCGGAACTGACGCCGGAGTGGATCCAGCAGAACGTGCTGCCCGTGCTCGCCGACCCGCACCGGCTGTACGAGATGTCCCGGGCCGCCGCCGAGTTCGGCCGCCGGGACGCCGACGACCTGCTCGTCGGCATGGTGTACGAGGCGATCGCCGCCCGTGCCCACAGCTAGAGGCATGTGACGGAAGGCAGGGAGCGTGGCCGGATCGACGACCGCCGAGCGCGGTGAACGCAAGCGGGAGTCGTCCGGCCCGCCGCCCCTACGGGCCGTACGCCGACGGCGTCTTCGTCTGATCATCGCATCGGCGGTCGTCCTTGTGTTCCTCGGCAGCGGCACCTTCTGGCTGCTCTACGGATCGGATCTGGTCCGTGTGGAACGCGTGTCGGTGTCGGGGACCGATGTCCTGACGCCCGGTCAGGTGCGCGCGGCGGCCGATGTTCCGCTCGGCGAACAGCTCGTCTCGGTGGACACCGGGGCGATCGAGGAGCGGGCCGCGGAGAAACTGCCCCGGATCGACACCATCGACGTGATCCGTTCCTGGCCGGACGAGATCAAGCTGAACGTCACGGAGCGCACCCCCGTCCTCCTCGTCCACCAGGGCGGGAAGTTCGTCGAAGTGGACGACGACGGCGTGCGGTTCGCCACGGTCGACAAGGCGCCCAAGGGGGTGCCCGCCCTGGAACTGGACATCTCCCGGACCGGTTCCGCGGCGGCCAGCCACCGGCGCTTCGGCGAGGACCGGCTGGTGCGCGAGGCGGTACGCGTGGCCGGCGCCGTCCCCGAGTCCCTGCTCCCCGACGCGCGAAGTGTCAAGGTCCGTTCCTACGACGACATCTCGCTGGAACTGACCGACGGCCGCACGGTCGACTGGGGAAGCAGCGAGAAGGGTAAGCGTAAGGGCCGCGCGCTCACCGCGCTGATGAAAGCGGAGCCCGGTGCGCGGCACTTCGACGTCAGCGTTCCCAGCGCTCCCGCGTCATCGGGGAGTTGACGCACATCAGCGCAGGCCAGCACCCTGGTTGGGCAGCGACACGGCTGATCACATAGGGTGAAAAGAAAAACGGGAGGTTCGGCGTGTTCGTTGAACGTGCGCCACGTGTCGACTTAGTGTCCTGTTCAGAAGACTCCAGGGAACAGACACACTGGTAACCCTAAACTTCAACGTTAGGGTTCGGGTCGGCGATACGGACCGTCCCATTCGGCATCAGTCGTCGGAACGCGGGGCAGCAAGTGCTCCGGCGCTTCGGCGACACGTAACTCGAGGCGAGAGGCCTTCGACGTGGCAGCACCGCAGAACTACCTCGCAGTCATCAAAGTCATCGGTGTCGGCGGCGGTGGTGTCAATGCCATCAACCGGATGATCGAGGTCGGTCTCAAGGGCGTCGAGTTCATCGCCATCAACACGGACGCGCAGGCGCTGTTGATGAGCGACGCCGACGTCAAGCTCGACGTCGGCCGTGAACTCACCCGCGGACTCGGCGCCGGAGCGAACCCGGCCGTCGGCCGCAAGGCCGCCGAGGACCACCGCGAGGAGATCGAGGAGGTCCTCAAGGGGGCCGACATGGTCTTCGTGACGGCCGGTGAAGGCGGCGGCACCGGCACCGGCGGCGCGCCCGTCGTGGCCAACATCGCCCGCTCGCTCGGTGCCCTCACCATCGGCGTGGTCACGCGCCCGTTCACCTTCGAGGGACGGCGCCGCGCGAACCAGGCCGAGGACGGCATCGCGGAGCTCCGCGAAGAGGTCGACACCCTCATCGTGATCCCCAACGACCGGCTGCTGTCCATCTCGGACCGCCAGGTGTCGGTCCTCGACGCCTTCAAGTCGGCGGACCAGGTCCTGCTCTCCGGTGTCCAGGGCATCACCGACCTCATCACCACCCCCGGTCTCATCAACCTCGACTTCGCCGACGTCAAGTCGGTCATGTCGGAGGCCGGTTCGGCCCTCATGGGCATCGGCTCGGCCCGCGGCGACGACCGCGCGGTGGCCGCGGCCGAGATGGCCATCTCCTCCCCGCTGCTCGAGGCGTCCATCGACGGCGCCCGCGGTGTGCTGCTCTCGATCTCCGGCGGCTCCGACCTCGGCCTGTTCGAGATCAACGAGGCCGCCCAGCTGGTCAGCGAGGCCGCCCACCCCGAGGCCAACATCATCTTCGGCGCGGTGATCGACGACGCCCTCGGCGACGAGGTCCGGGTCACCGTCATCGCCGCCGGCTTCGACGGCGGCCAGCCGCCCGCCAAGCGGGACAACGTCCTCGGCTCCTCCTCGGTCAAGCGCGAGGAGCCCGCCCCGTCGGGCCGGCAGGAGAGCCGCCCCTCCTTCGGTTCCCTCGGCAGTGTCACGCCGAAGGAGGACCCGGAGCCGGTGCCGTCGCCGGAGCCGGTGGCCGACATCCCGGCCGTCCAGCCGCCGGTCCCGCCGTCCCGGAGCTACGACAGCGCGGCCGAGGAACTGGACGTCCCGGACTTCCTGAAGTGATAGGACAGCGCGAACACGTGAGCGGCGCGCACTTCGGCTTCACCGACCGGTGGGGCGGGGTGAGCGCCGCTCCGTACGAGGAGCTCAACCTCGGCGGCGCGGTGGGGGACGACCCCGAAGCCGTACGCACCAACCGGGAACTGGCCGCCAAGGAGCTCGGCGTCGACCCGGCCCGCGTGGCCTGGATGAACCAGGTGCACGGGGCCGACGTGGTCGTCGTCGACGAGCCGTGGGGCAACCGCCCGGTGCCCGAGGTCGACGCGATCGTCACCGCCCGGCGCGGACTCGCCCTGGCGGTGCTCACCGCCGACTGTGTGCCGGTGCTGCTGGCCGACCCCGTCGCGGGTGTCGTGGCCGCGGCCCACGCGGGCCGGCCGGGGCTGGTCGCCGGAGTGGTCCCGGCCGCCGTACGGGCCATGACCGAACGGGGCGCCGACCCGGCCCGGATCGTCGCGCGCACCGGGCCCGCCGTCTGCGGCCGGTGCTACGAGGTGCCGGAGGAGATGCGCGCCGACGTGGCCGCCGTCGAGCCGGCGGCGTACGCCGAGACCGGCTGGGGCACCCCGGCGGTCGACGTCGTCGCAGGTGTGCACGCGCAACTCGACCGGCTGGGCGTGCCCGACCGTGAGCGGTCGTCCGTGTGCACCCGGGAGTCGGACGATCACTTCTCGTACCGCCGCGACCGCACCACGGGGCGGCTCGCCGGCTATGTGTGGCTGGACTGATGGGACATGACGGACCGTAAGGACGAACTCGCTACGAACCTGGCGAGAGTGGAGGAGCGGATCACCGCCGCGTGCGAGGCCGCCGGTCGCGGACGCGACGAGGTGACCCTGATCGTGGTCACCAAGACCTGGCCCGCGAGTGACGTACGGATCCTCTCCGGACTCGGCGTCCGGCACGTCGCCGAGAACCGCGACCAGGACGCCGCCCCGAAGGCGGCGGCTTGCGCGGATCTGCCCCTTGCGTGGCATTTCGTCGGTCAACTTCAGACCAACAAGGTGCGTTCGGTGGTCGGTTATGCCGATGTGGTGCAGTCTGTCGACCGTGCCAAGCTGGTGTCGGCCCTCTCCAAGGAGGCCGTCCGGGCCGGGCGCGAGGTCGGCTGCCTGATCCAGGTGGCCTTCGACGCCGGTGTCGGCGGCCGGGGCGAACGCGGAGGTGTGGCGCCGGGCGGCGTCGCGGAGTTGGCCGACCTGGTGGCCGGCGCCGAAGGGCTGCGGCTCGACGGGCTGATGACCGTCGCACCGCTCACCGGGGAGTACGCCGGACGCCAACAGGCGGCGTTCGAGCGGTTGGTGGATTTGTCGACCGACCTGCGCCGGACCCATCCGACTGCGAACATGGTCTCGGCAGGGATGAGTGCGGACCTCGAACAGGCCGTGGCCGCCGGAGCGACACATGTGCGCGTCGGCAGTGCGGTACTCGGAGTCCGCCCCAGGCTCGGGTAACGTCGCCAAGAAGTCGGACCACAGCAGAAAATATGGTCATTTCCGCCCAACAGCGGAACAAGGACCCAGTGGATCGCGGGCACTTGGCGGTCGTCAGCGGATCCACCACAGAGCGGAGGACTCGGAGCATGGCCGGCGCGATGCGCAAAATGGCGGTCTACCTCGGCCTCGTGGAGGACGATGGGTACGACGGCCGCGGATTCGACCCAGACGACGATTTCGAACCGGAACTCGACCCGGAGCCGGAGCGGGACCACCGGCGGCACGAGCCGTCCCACCAGTCCCACGGCGCACATCAGTCCCAAAGGGACGAAGAGGTACGAGTCGTCCACCCTCCCGCGCCACGCGAACCGGTGTCCCGTTCCGCTTCGCTGCCCGCGGAATCGCCACGCCCGGCGCGGATCGCGCCCGTGGCATCCATCACACAAGAACGCGCCAGCCTGGAGAAGAACGCACCGGTGATCATGCCCAAGGTCGTGTCGGAACGAGAGCCTTACCGGATCACCACACTTCACCCCCGGACCTACAACGAGGCCCGTACCATCGGGGAACACTTCCGTGAGGGCACCCCGGTGATCATGAATCTGACTGAGATGGATGACACAGACGCGAAGCGACTTGTCGACTTTGCGGCAGGTTTGGTGTTTGGTCTTCACGGCAGCATCGAGCGGGTGACGCAGAAGGTGTTCCTGTTGTCGCCTGCTAACGTCGATGTCACGGCGGAGGACAAGGCCCGCATCGCAGAGGGCGGGTTCTTCAACCAGAGCTGAGACGCAGGACCGGACAAGAGCGGTACAGGGGAGAGGGAAAAGCAGGCCATGAGCGTGTTCGCGCAGGTGATCTACATCGCGCTGATGGTGTTCCTCATCGTGCTGATCTTCCGTTTGGTCATGGATTACGTGTTCCAGTTCGCCCGCTCGTGGCAACCCGGCAAGGCGATGGTGGTCGTCCTGGAGGCCACCTACACTGTCACCGATCCACCGCTGAAGCTTCTGCGGCGGTTCATCCCGCCGCTGCGTCTCGGGGGCGTGGCGCTCGACCTGTCCTTCTTCGTACTGATGATCATCGTCTACATCCTGATCTCGATCGTGGGCAATCTCGCGAGGTGACTGTGGACGATACGGTCTTGCCGACTGCCGATGACTACGTTGAGGTGAAGAGATGCCGTTGACCCCCGAGGACGTGCGGAACAAGCAGTTCACGACCGTCCGCCTCCGAGAAGGCTATGACGAGGACGAGGTCGATGCCTTCCTCGACGAGGTCGAAGCCGAACTGACGCGCCTGCTCCGCGAGAACGAGGACCTGCGCGCCAAGCTGGCCGCGGCCACGCGCGCCGCTGCCCAGAACCAGCAGAACATGCGCAAGCCTCCGGAGCCGCAGGACCAGCAGCAACAGCAGGGCCCGCCTCCCGGCATGCCCCAGCAGGGCATGCGAGGTCCCGGCGCTCCCGTACCCGCCGGCATATCGGGCCCGCCGCAGCAGCAGATGGGCGGCCCCATGGGTGGCCCGCCCCAGCTGCCGAGCGGTGCTCCCCAGCTGCCCGCCGGCCCCGGCGGACAGGGCGGCCCGCAGGGTCCCGGCCCCATGGGTCAGGGTCCCGGGCCGATGGGCCAGGGCGGCCCGATGCAGGGGCAGATGGGCCATGGCGGCCCGATGGGCGGTCCCATGGGCGGCCCGGGTCTTCCCGGTCAGGGCGGCCCCGGTGGCGACAGCGCCGCGCGCGTCCTGTCGCTGGCCCAGCAGACCGCCGACCAGGCGATCGCGGAGGCCCGTTCCGAGGCCAACAAGATCGTGGGCGAGGCGCGTTCGCGTGCCGAGGGGCTCGAGCGTGACGCCCGTGCCAAGGCCGACGCCCTGGAGCGGGACGCGCAGGAAAAGCACCGCGTCGCGATGGGCTCCCTGGAGTCCGCCCGCGCCACGCTGGAGCGCAAGGTCGAGGACCTGCGCGGCTTTGAGCGCGAGTACCGCACGCGGCTGAAGTCCTACCTGGAGTCCCAGCTGCGCCAGCTGGAGACGCAGGCGGACGACTCGCTCGCCCCGCCGCGTCAGCCCGCGAGCGCCGCTCCGTCCCTCCCGCCGTCCCCGGCGCCCTCGATGGCTCCGGCCGGTGCCCCGTCCTACGGCGGCAACCAGGGCATGGGTGGCGGTCCGGGCGGACCGTCGGGCCCGTCGTACGGCGGTCAGCAGCAGATGCAGCCGGCGATGACCCAGCCCATGGCGCCGGTCCGCCCGCAGGGCCCGTCGCCGATGGGTCAGGCCCCCTCGCCGATGCGTGGCTTCCTGATCGACGAGGACGACAACTGACGGCCCCTGTGGCCATGGGTACGGCGTAGCAGTCGGCAGCGTTCAGGGCGGGGCCCCGGGTTCACCAACCAGGGGCCCCGCCCTTGTGCTACGCGCGTTCACGGTGTTTGCGTCGTTTGTTCGGCGGCGACCGGCTTGTCCGACGTACGCAACGCCGAAGGCCCGGGCCCCGGAAGATTCTCCGGGGGCCGGGCCTTCGGTTCGCCGGGTCCTACGCCTTGCGCAGACGGAAGGTCAGCGACAGGCCCTCGTCGGTGAACGGGGCGCCGTAGGTGTCGTCCGTCTCACCCTGGGCGAAGTCCGTGGCGAGCACCTCGTCGGCGATGAGGTCCGCGTGAGCGGTCAGCGCGGCGACCGTGGCGGGCTCCTGTGACGTCCAGCGCAGGGCGATCCGGTCGGCCACTTCCAGGCCGCTGTTCTTGCGCGCCTCCTGGATCAGCCGGATCGCGTCACGGGCCAGGCCGGCGCGGCGCAGCTCCTCGGTGATCTCCAGGTCCAGGGCGACCGTGGCACCGGAGTCGGACGCCACCGACCAGCCCTCGCGCGGGGTTTCCGTGATGATCACCTCGTCGGGGGAGAGGGTGATCGTCTCACCGTCGACCTCCACCGAGGCCGTGCCCTCGCGCAGGGCCGCGGACAGGGCGGCGGCGTCCGCGTTCGCGACCGCCTTGGCCACCTCCTGGACCCGCTTGCCGAACCGCTTGCCGAGCGCGCGGAAGTTGGCCTTGGCCGTGGTGTCCACCAGCGAGCCGCCCACCTCGGACAGCAGCGCCAGGGACTCGACGTTCAGCTCCTCGGTGATCTGCGTGTGCAGCGCCGGGTCGAGGGAGTCGAAGCCGGCCGCGGCGATCAGCGCGCGGCGCAGCGGCTGACGGGTCTTGACGCCCGACTCGGCGCGGGTCGCCCGGCCCAGCTCCACCAGGCGGCGCACCAGCGCCATCTGCCGGGACAGCTCCGGGTCGACGGCGGACAGGTCCGCCTCCGGCCAGGAGGACAGGTGCACCGACTCGGGGGCGCCCGGGGTGACCGGGACGACCAGGTCCTGCCAGACCCGCTCGGTGATGAACGGGGTGAGCGGGGCCATGAGCTTGGTCACCGTCTCCACGACCTCGTGCAGGGTGCGCAGCGCGGCCTTGTCGCCCTGCCAGAAACGGCGGCGGGAGCGGCGGACGTACCAGTTGGACAGGTCGTCGACGAACGCCGACAGCAGCTTGCCGGCCCGCTGGGTGTCGTAGTTCTCCAGCGCCTGGGTCACCTGGTCGGTGAGGGCGTGCAGTTCGGACAGCAGCCAGCGGTCCAGGACCGGACGCTCGGCCGGCGCCGGGTCGGCCTCGCTCGGCGCCCAGTCGGACGTACGGGCGTACAGGGCCTGGAAGGCGACCGTGTTCCAGTACGTCAGGAGGGTCTTGCGGACGACCTCCTGGATGGTGCCGTGGCCCACGCGGCGGGCCGCCCACGGGGAGCCGCCGGCCGCCATGAACCAGCGCACCGCGTCGGCGCCGTGCTGGTCCATCAACGGGATCGGCTGCAGGATGTTGCCCAGGTGCTTGGACATCTTGCGGCCGTCCTCGGCGAGGATGTGGCCGAGGCAGACGACGTTCTCGTAGGAGGACTTGTCGAAGACCAGTGTGCCGATCGCCATCAGCGTGTAGAACCAGCCGCGGGTCTGGTCGATGGCCTCGGAGATGAACTGCGCGGGATACCGGGACTCGAAGAGTTCCTTGTTCTTGTACGGGTAGCCCCACTGCGCGAACGGCATGGAGCCCGAGTCGTACCAGGCGTCGATGACCTCGGGCACGCGGGTGGCCGTGGCGCCGCAGCCGTCCTGCGGGCAGTCGAAGGTGACCTCGTCGATGAACGGGCGGTGCGGGTCGAGCCCCGACTGGTCGGTGCCGGTCAGCTCGCTCAGCTCGGTCAGCGAGCCGACACAGGTGAGGTGGTCGTTCTCGCAGCGCCAGATGGGCAGCGGGGTGCCCCAGTAGCGGTTGCGGGACAGCGCCCAGTCGATGTTGTTGTTCAGCCAGTCGCCGTAGCGGCCGTGCTTGACCGTGTCCGGGAACCAGTTGGTGTTCTCGTTCTCCTGGAGCAGGCGGTCCTTGATGGCCGTGGTGCGGACGTACCACGACGGCTGTGCGTAGTAGAGCAGCGCGGTGTGGCAGCGCCAGCAGTGCGGGTAGCTGTGCTCGTACGGGACGTGCCGGAACAGCAGGCCGCGCTGCTGGAGGTCCTCGGTGAGCTGCTCGTCGGCCTTCTTGAAGAAGACCCCGCCGACCAGCGGCAGGTCCTCCTCGAAGGTGCCGTCGGGGCGCACCGGGTTGACCACGGGCAGACCGTAGGAGCGGCAGACCTTGAGGTCGTCCTCACCGAAGGCGGGGGACTGGTGGACCAGACCCGTGCCGTCCTCGGTGGTGACGTACTCGGCGTTCACCACGTAGTGGGCGGGCTCGGGGAACTCGACCAGCTCGAAGGGGCGCCGGTACGTCCAGCGCTCCATCTCGGCGCCGGTGAACGTCTCGCCGGTGGTCTCCCAGCCCTCGCCGAGCGCCTTGCCGACCAGCGGCTCGGCGACGACCAGCTTCTCCTCGCCGTCGGTCGCGACGACGTAGGTGACGTCGGGGTGCGCGGCGACCGCGGTGTTGGACACCAGGGTCCACGGGGTGGTCGTCCACACCAGCAGGGCCGCCTCGCCGGCCAGCGGGCCGGAGGTCAGCGGGAAGCGGACGTAGACCGACGGGTCGACGACCGTCTCGTAGCCCTGGGCCAGCTCGTGGTCGGACAGGCCGGTGCCGCAGCGGGGGCACCAGGGAGCGACGCGGTGGTCCTGGACCAGCAGGCCCTTGGTGAAGATCTCCTTCAGCGACCACCAGACGGACTCGACGTACTCCGGGTCCATGGTGCGGTAGGCCTCGTCGAGGTCGACCCAGTACCCCATGCGGGTCGTCAGCTCGGAGAAGGCGTCGGTGTGCCGGGTCACCGACTCCCGGCACTTGGCGTTGAACTCGGCGATGCCGTACGCCTCGATGTCCTGCTTGCCGGAGAAGCCGAGCTCCTTCTCGACGGCGAGCTCCACCGGGAGGCCGTGACAGTCCCAGCCGGCCTTGCGGGCCACGTGGTAGCCGCGCATGGTCCGGAAGCGGGGGAAGACGTCCTTGAAGACGCGCGCCTCGATGTGGTGGGCGCCGGGCATGCCGTTGGCGGTGGGCGGACCCTCGTAGAACACCCACTCCGGGCGTCCCTCGGACTGCTCCAGGCTCTTGGCGAAGATCTTCTGCTCGTCCCAGAACTTGAGCACCGTGTGCTCGAGGGCGGGCAGGTCGACCTGGGCGGGTACCTGGCGATACGTCGGCGTTGTCATCAGCGGGCTTCCTCCGGCGGACTTGCTGCCTTCCGTCCGGAGGGACGAGAGCTGTGTCTCCACGCCGCCGTCGGCGCGCTCCCGCGGTACCACCCTCCTTGGCCCCCCGGTGCGCCGAACGCTCCGGTGAGCCCCCTCATTGGGGTCGCGATGCCGGTTCTACTCGCCGCGACCGCGGCTTTCCTCCGGCGGCTCCGGGGTGATCTTCACGTCGCGCTCGCCCCCGGGCTCACACCGTCCCCGGGTCGCTCTGGGCTGCGTACGCCGCTACTCGTCCCCATCCACGCTTTTCGCTCCGCCCAGTGTACGGCGCGGCGCGGAGAGCGGCCGACCGCATTTCCGGAACGGTAGGGGAGGGTATGCCCCGAATGGTGCGCTACGTCTGTTCGGATACCGGGACGTCCGTGCGGGCGGCATACCCGGCGGGTAGCTGGGCACAACGCATGCAGGTCGCCGCGCGGCGTCCGCGGGGTGAGGTGATCGGGCGGTGCGCCCCGTTGCCGCGGGCCCCGAGTCGATTTATCGTCCCAGCACGATTTGCGCGCAAGATCACAATATGTGAAGGGGCCGCGGCCATGATGGCGAAGAAGGCGACGGGTGCCGAGACGCACGCCGGGGGCCGGAGGAGTGCGGTGTCCGACGCGGCCGGGGGCGGCGGGGCGGCGGCCGCGGGCGGCGCGGGGACGGGGAAGGCCACGACGGCGAGGGTCACGGCGAAGGGGGCGGACGCCGACGCCGCCGGGACGAAGGCCGCGGCCGGGAAGGGCACGCGGACGAAGGCGGCGTCGAAGAAGACGGGAACGGCGGGGAAGACCGCGACGGCCGCCAGGAAGCCGGGAAGGGCCGCGGCGAAGAAGGCCGCCGGGAAGGGCGCGGAGCACGGGGAGGCGGTCGGGGGGGCCGCCGACGGGGATGCGGACCCCCGAGGGGGCGACCGCGAGGGGAACGGCGCTGCCAGGACCAGTGGGTCCACTCAGGATGTGGCCGGGCACAGCACGGCCGATGACGCGGACGCGGCCGAGACCGCGGCGCAGACGGGAGTGACGACGGTGGGTGCGAAGAAGACCCCTGGCCCGGCGGCCACAGCGGCGGCGGCGACCGCCGTGCCCAAGGCCCGGCACGGGGCGGTGGAGCCGGGCGAGCTCGCGGTCCGTCCCGGTGAGGACCCGTGGACCGAGGAGGAGGCCGAGGAGGCGCGGACCGAGCTGATGTCGGAGGTGCTGCGGCTGCGCGAGGAGATCAGCTCCTCCGAGCGGTCGCTGGCCGGTCTCATGCGGGACTCCGGCGACGGCGCGGGCGACGACGACGCCGACACGGGCACCAAGAACATCACGCGCGAGCACGAACTCGCCCTCGCCGCGAACGCGCGCGAGATGCTCAGCCAGTTCGAGCGGGCGCTCCAGCGTCTCGACGCGGGCACCTACGGCCAGTGCGAGAACTGCGGCAAACCCATCGGGAAGGCCCGGATGCAGGCCTTCCCGAGGGCCACCCTCTGCGTCGAGTGCAAGCAGAAGCAGGAGCGCCGGTACTGAAGGGCGGCCGCGCAGGCCGTGCCGTACCCTCGTCCTCAGTCAAGGACCTAGGCTGAGGGACTCACGTGGCAGAGGCGGAGCGCATCATCGGTACGCCGGACACCCCGGACGCGGACCGGGACGGGCAGGACCGGGACGAGCGGCGGGACCAGGTCCGTCCGGACCGCGGCGGGCAGGAGCCGGCCGGTACCGACGGGACGGCGGCGGAGACCGGGCGGCCCCGCGGCAAGCGGCGGATCGCCGTGCTGTTCGCCGTCGCCGTCGTCGCCTACCTCCTCGACCTGGTCAGCAAGATGATCGTGGTGGCCGAACTGGAGCACCACGAGCCGGTCGAGATCATCGGTGACTGGCTGCGCTTCGAGGCGATCCGCAACGCGGGCGCGGCCTTCGGCTTCGGCGAGGCCTTCACCGTGATCTTCACGGTGATCGCCGCCGCCGTGATCGTGGTGATCATCCGTCTCGCCCGCAAGCTCTACAGCCTGCCCTGGGCCATCGCGCTCGGCCTGCTGCTGGGCGGCGCCCTCGGCAACCTTACCGACCGGATCTTCCGCTCGCCGGGCGTCTTCAAGGGCGCGGTCGTCGACTTCATCGCGCCCAAGCACTTCGCGGTGTTCAACCTGGCCGACTCGGCGATCGTGTGCGGCGGCATCCTCATCGTGCTGCTGTCCTTCCGGGGCCTCGACCCGGACGGCACCGTCCACAAGGACTGAGGCCCCGGTACTCCCTGCCGTACGGGAGTACCGGAGCCGTCCGGCATACTCGACGGGTGAGCACGATTCCCGAGATCCGCACCCTGCCCGTGCCCGACGGCCTGGAGGGCGAGCGCGTCGACGCCGCCATCTCCCGCATGTTCGGCTTCTCCCGCACCAAGGCCGCCGAGCTCGCCGCCGCGGGGAAGGTCACGGTCGACGGGTCGGTGGTCGGCAAGTCCGAGCGGGTCAGCGGCGGTGCCTGGCTCGAGGTGGAGATGCCGCAGGCGCCCGCCCCGGTGCAGGTGGTCGCCGAGCCGGTCGAGGGCATGGAGATCGTCCACGACGACGACGACGTGGTCGTGATCGTCAAGCCCGTCGGGGTCGCGGCCACCCTCCCGGGCTGGACCGGCCCCACCGTGATCGGCGGGCTCGCCGCCGCCGGGTACCGCATCTCGACCTCCGGCGCCGCCGAGCGCCAGGGCATCGTGCACCGCCTCGACGTCGGAACCTCCGGCCTGATGGTGGTCGCCAAGTCCGAGTACGCGTACACGTCCCTGAAGCGCCAGTTCAAGGAGCGCACGGTCGACAAGCGCTACCACACCCTGGTCCAGGGCCACCCCGACCCCACCAGCGGCACCATCGACGCGCCGATCGGACGCCACCCGCAGCACGACTACAAGTGGGCGGTCACCGCCGAGGGCAAGCCGTCGGTCACGCACTACGACCTGATCGAGGCCTTCCGCGCCGCGTCCCTGCTCGACGTCAAGCTGGAGACCGGCCGCACCCACCAGATCCGCGTGCACATGGCCGCCCACCGCCACCCCTGCGTCGGCGACCTGACCTACGGCGCCGACCCCACCCTCGCCAAGCGGCTCGGCCTCACCCGCCAGTGGCTGCACGCGGTGCGCCTCGGCTTCGAGCACCCCGGCGACGGCCGGTGGGCCGAGTTCTCCTGCGACTACCCCGAGGACCTGCAGCAGGCGCTCGACCAGGTCCGCGAGGAGACCTACGCATGAGCCCCGCCGTCACGGTACGGGTGGCCAAGGACCCCGCCGACCGTGAGGCCTGCTTCGCGGTCCGCAAGGAGGTCTTCGTCGCCGAGCAGGGCGTGCCCGAGGACATCGAGTACGACGCCCACGACGCGGACGCCGTGCATGTGCTCGCCGTCGCGGACGACGGCACCCCGCTCGGCACCGGACGCCTGCTGCACGGCCCCGCCGCCGCGGCGAAGACGGCCGGCGACCCGTCCGTAGGCTCCCTCGGCCGGCTCGCGGTCCTGCGGCGGGCGCGCAGGCTCGGGGTCGGCGCGGCACTCGTGCGGGCCGTCGAGCAGGCGGCGCGGGACCGCGGCCTCACCGCCGTCGACCTGCACGCCCAGACCCACGCCCTCGGCTTCTACGAGCGTCTCGGCTACGAGGCCTACGGGCCCGAGTTCCCCGACGCCGGCATGCCGCACCGGGCCATGCGGCGCGCGCTGTAGCCGGTCGCCGGTGACCGCGCCGGTGGTGGCGGGCATGGCACGCTGGAGATCACCGACCGACCGTCGACCTCCCGGGAGCGGTGACCGTGGATCAGCTGGCCCTGCTGTTCGCCCTGTTGCTCGGGGCGGTGGTGAGCGTCCCCGTGGGAGAGCGGCTGAAACTGCCGGCGCCGGTGCTGATGACGGTGTTCGGGATCGTGCTGGCGCTGCTGAACTTCGTGCCGAACGTCGACGTCCCGCCCGAACTGATCCTGCCGCTGCTGCTGCCGCCCCTGCTCTACGCCGCCGTGCGCCGCACCTCCTGGCGGCAGTTCGCGGCGAACGTCCGGCCGATCCTGCTGCTGGCCGTGGCGCTGGTCTTCGTCACCACCTTCTGCGTCGCCGTCGTCGCCCACGCGATCGTGCCCGGGCTGCCGCTGGCCGCCGCCGTCGCCCTCGGCGCGCTGGTCGCCCCGCCCGACCCGGTCGCGGCGACCGCCGTCGCGGGCAAGCTGGGGCTGCCGCGCCGCCTGGTGTCGATCCTGGAGGGCGAGGGGCTGTTCAACGACGTCACGGCCATCGTGCTCTACCACGTGGCCGTGGCCGCAGCCGTGAGCGGCACCTTCTCGCCCTGGTCGGCCGGGCTCGACCTGGTGCTGTCGGCGGTGGTGGCGGTCGCCGTCGGGCTGGTGCTCGGCTGGGCCACCAACAAGGCGATGGACCTGCTCGGCGACCCGACCCTGCAGGTCGCCCTGACCCTGCTGGTGCCGTTCGCCGCGTACGTCCTCGCCGAGGAGCTGCACGGCTCGGGCGTCCTCGGGGTGCTCGTCACCGCGCTGTTCCTGGTGGAGTACGCCACCGACGCCGACGACGTCATGGCCCGGCTCGCCGGACACACCTTCTGGGACATCGTGGACACCCTCGTCACCGGGGTGGCGTTCGGGCTGGTCGGCCTGGAACTGCACAACGCGGTGGAGACCGCGTCCGGCCACTGGGCCGAGCTGCTCGGCTGGTCGGCGGCGGTCGTCGGTGTCGTCGTCCTGGTCCGGCTGGCCTGGCTGCTGCCGGCGACCTGGCTGACCAAGCGGATGCACACCGAGCGGGACGTCGGCGAGGACATCCCGCTGAGCTGGCGCGAGACCGTGGTGATGTGGTGGTCCGGGATGCGCGGGGTGGCATCCGTCGCGCTGGCCCTCGCCATCCCGCTGGAGACCGACTCCGGAGCCGACTTCCCCGCCCGGCCCGAGATCATCTTCATGGCGTTCGGCGTGGTGCTGGGGACCCTGCTGGTGCAGGGACTCACCCTGCCGTGGCTGGTGGGCAAGCTCGGGGTGCGCGGGGACACCGGGCACGAGAAGGAGATGGAGCGCAGGCTCGCCGTCCGGGTGGCGAAGGCCGCCAAGCGCAGGCTGCGGGAGATCGAGGACGTCGAGGACCTGCCGGAGGAGCTGTCCGAGCAACTGCTGCGCAGGGCGTTCGACCTGGGGGTGCGGATCAGCCCCGACATGGCGGACGACGAACGGCGGGAGGCGACCCGGCAGCGGGCCAAACGGCTGAAACGGGTCCGGCGCATCGAGCACGAGATGCTGAGCGCCGCCCGGCACGAGGTGCTGAGCGCGCGCAGCGAGCCGGGTGCCGATCCCGAGGTGGTGGACCGGGTGCTGCGCCATCTGGACGTGCGCAGTCTGCGCTGAGCGCCGCCGCGTTGCCGCCGTCCCAGGCCTTCGCTTCGTAGGGTCGGGGCATGACGCGCAATGTTGTGATCAGCGGCGGCGGCACCGGGATCGGGCTCGCCACCGCGCAGGTGTTCGCCGCCGACGGTGACCGGGTCCTGCTGCTCGGGCGGCGCGGTGACGTCCTGGAGCGGGCCCAGGTGCCCGGCGCCCTGACCTACGCCGCCGACCTGGCCGACCCCGAGGCCGTACGGGGCGTGTCCGGCTTCGTGGGCCGCGAGTTCGGAGCCGTGGACGTCCTGATCCACTCCGCCGGAGGCAACGGGCTGCTCGAACCGCCGGTGGGCGCCGACGACCCGCTCGACGCCGTCGCCCGAGACTGGACGGTCAACTTCCGGCTCAACGTGCTGACCGCCGTGCTGCTCACCGAGGCGCTGCGCAACCGGCTCGCCGTGCCCGGCGGCCGGGTGCTCTTCCTCAGCTCCATCGCCGCCCGGCGCGGCTCCGGGCGGGTGTCGTACGCGGCGGCCAAGGCCGGCCTGCACCCGTACGCGCACGCCCTGGCCCGGGAGCTGGGGCCGCACGGCATCACGGTGAACGTGGTCGCGCCCGGCTACATCGAGGACACGGCGTTCTTCGGCGGCGACGGCCTGGACGAGGAACGGCGGGCGGCGCTCGTCGCCGAGACGTCGAACCGGCGCGCGGGACGGCCCGGTGACGTCGCGGCGACCCTGCACTGGCTCGCCTCGCCCGGCGCCGGACACATCACCTCGCAGGTCGTCCAGGTCAACGGCGGCGCCGAGCGCGGCCTCTGAGCGCCGCTCAGCGCTGCCTGGGGTGGCTGTGCATCCGGCGCGCCGCCGGTATGCCGTCGGGCACGCGGTCGCGGGGGGCACGGTCGCCGGGCACGTGGCCCTCGGGCGAACGGCCGCCGGAGCCGGGCGGCACCACCGCGTCGGCGGTGTTGACCCGGGGCAGCGCGTAGGGATGCTCGTCGGCCAGGAAGCGCATCATCTGCTCGCGGACCGCGACCCGGACCGTCCAGATGTCGTCCGCGTCCTTGGCCGTCACCAGCGCCCGCACCTCCATGGTGCTCGGGGTGCTGTCCGTGACGGTCAGGTTGTAGGCGCGGCCGTCCCAGGCCGGGCACTCCCGCAGGATGTCGCGCAGCCTCTCGCGCATGGCGTCCAGCGGGGCGCTGTGGTCGACGTGCCAGAACACGGTGCCGGTCATCTGCGGCGTCCCGCGCGACCAGTTCTCGAACGGCTTGGAGGTGAAGTACGACACCGGCATGGTGATCCGGCGCTCGTCCCAGGTACGCACGGTCAGGAAGGTCAGCGTGATCTCCTCCACCGTGCCCCACTCGCCGTCCACCACGACCGTGTCGCCGATGCGCACCATGTCGCCGAAGGCGATCTGCAGCCCGGCGAACATGTTGCCCAGCGTCGACTGGGCGGCCACGCCGGCGACGATGCCGAGGATGCCGGCCGACGCCAGCAGCGAGGCCCCGGCCGCCCGCATCGCGGGGAACGTCAGCAGCATCGAGGCCACGGCGACCACGCCCACCACCGCCGACACGACCCGGCGGATCAGCGTCACCTGGGTGCGCACCCGGCGCACCCGGGCCGGGTCGCGCTCCCGGTGGTTGCTGGCGTACCGGGTGTACGAGGTCTCCACGACCGCGACGGCGATCCGGATCGTCAGCCAGGCCGCCGACCCGATCAGCACCAGGGTCAGGGTCCGGCCCACCCCGACCTGGTGGGAGGTCAGCAGCCGTGTCTCGTCGTAGGAGCCTCTCAGCAGGGCGGCGCAGAGCAGCAGCTGGTAGGGGATCCGGCCCCGGCGCAGCAGGCCCCACAGCGGTGTCTCGTGGTGGCGTTCGTCGGCCTTGCGCAGCAGCAGGTCGGTGGCCCAGCCGAGCAGCAGCGTCAGCACCACCGAACCGCCCACCACGATCAGCGGGCGCAGCACGTCATCCATGCCACCGAACCTAACCGGCCGGGACGGGGCATGAACATGTGACTTCCGTCCGTTCCCGGGTAGTGCCGCCCGAGGGCTCCGTCACACCCTGCTGGCACCATGGACCGCATGAACATCATGCTCTTTCACTCGACCTACGGGCTGCGTCCCGCGGTGCGCCGGGCCGCGGACCGGCTGCGCGCGGCCGGACACGAGGTGTGGACGCCCGATCTCTTCGAGGGACACACCTTCGACACGGTCGAGGAGGGCATGGCGTACCGGGAGGAGACCGGGAAGGACGAGCTGCTGAGGCGGGCCGTCCTGGCGGCCGCCCCCTACTCGGAGCGGGGCCTGGTGTACGCCGGGTTCTCCTTCGGTGCCTCGGTGGCGCAGACGCTGGCCCTGGGCGACGACAAGGCGCGCGGTCTGCTGCTTCTGCACGGCACCTCCGACATCGCGGAGAACGCGACGGCCGACGGGCTGCCGGTGCAGCTGCACGTCGCCGAGCCCGACCCGTTCGAGACGGACGACTGGCTCACCGCCTGGTATCTGCGGATGGGCCGGACGGGGGCCGACGTGGAGGTGTACCGGTACGCGGGCGCCGGCCACCTCTACACCGACCCCGACCTGCCCGACCACGACGAGGAGGCGGCCGAGGCCACCTGGCGGGTGGCCCTCGGCTTCCTCGACTCGCTGGCGTAAGGACGCGGACTGAGCCCCGCGGGGAGTCCGCGGGCCGTCAGACGGGGGCGTCGGCCCGCTCCACCTTCTGGGTGCCGCTGCGGGTGCGGTAGGAGCGGACCCACCTCGCGCCGGAGTCCGCCTCCGTACGGTCGGACAGCACGTAGTAGTCCATCTGCGCCCGCTCGGCGGTGAGGTCCAGCACCCCGTAGCCGTGGCGGTCGGTGTCGACCCAGTGGACGTGCCGGTTGGCGGCCCGGATCAGCGGGGCGGCGACCGCGGAGACCGTGCCCTCGGGGGCGTTCACGATGTCGTCGAGGTTGTCGGAGGTGACCGAGGTGACCACGAACTCCGTGGCCGCGGAGGCCGACAGCGGATAGGTGCCCGCGTTCACCGGCACGTCGTTCGCCCACGCCATGTGGATGTCGCCGGTGAGGAAGACCGTGTTGCGGATGGCGTGGGCGCGCAGGTGGGCGAGGAGTTCGCGCCGGTCGTCGGTGTAGCCGTCCCACTGGTCGGTGTTGAGGGCGAGTCCCTCCTGCGGCAGGCCGAGCAGCTTCGCCAGCGGCTTGAGCAGGCTCGCGGGCAGGGAGCCCACCGAGAACGGCGAGATCATCACCGAGGTGCCGACCAGCCGCCAGGTGGTGTCGGACGCCGACAGCCCCGCCTTGAGCCAGTCCAGCTGGGCGCGGCCGGTGAGGGTGCGGTCGGGGTCGTCGACGTCGCCGTCACCCAGGGACACCTGCTGGGACCGGAAGGAGCGCAGGTCGAGGAGCGAGAGGTCGGCCAGCTTGCCGAAGCGCAGCCGTCGGTAGGTGGTGCCCTCGACCGCCGGGCGCACCGGCATCCACTCGAAGTAGGCCTGCCTGGCGGCGGCCTGGCGGGCGGCCCAGCTGCCCTCCGCGCCCTCGGTGTGGTTGCCCGCGCCGCCGGACCAGGTGTCGTTGGCGAACTCGTGGTCGTCCCAGATGGCGACGACCGGTGCCGTGGCGTGCAGCGCCTGGAGGTCCGGGTCGGTCTTGTAGCGGGCGTGCCGCGTCCGGTAGTCGGCGAGGGTGACGATCTCGTGGGCGGGGGAGTGCGGGCGGACGACCGCGCCGCGGGTGCCGTACTCGCCGGTGCCGTACTCGTAGATGTAGTCGCCGAGATGCAGCCAGGCGTCGAGGTCGCCGCGCGCCGCGAGGTGGCGGTACGCCGCGAAGTGTCCGGCCTCCCAGTTGGCGCAGGAGACCACCCCGAGGCGCAGGCCGTCCACGGCGGTGCCGGCGGCGGGCGCCGTGCGGGTGCGGGCCGCGGGGGAGTCGGTGCCGCCGGCGGAGAAGCGGAACCAGTAGTCGGTGGCGGGCCGCAGTCCGCGGATGTCCGCCTTCACGGTGTGGTCGGAGGCGGCGGTGGCGAGGGTCGAGCCCTGCGCGACGACGTCGGTGAACCCGCTGTCCCGGGCGACGGTCCAGCGCACCTCGGTGTCGGGGCCGGCGCCGGAGCCCGGTGTCGCCTCCGGGGTGGGCGTCACCCGGGTCCACAGCAGCACGCCGTCCGGCAGCGGGTCGCCGGAGGCGACACCGTGCAGGAAGGCGGGGGTCCGCTGGGCGGCGCGGGCGGGCAGCGCGGCGGCGAGCGGTCCGGCCAGCGCCGCGGTGGCGGCGGCGGCCTTGACCACCGTACGGCGGCGCGGGGCGAGGGCGGCGGTGTCCGCGGTGGCGGAGACGGCGGTCCCGGTTGTTCCGTGTCGACTGGTCACAGCCGAACAGGGTAGTGACGTGTACACGCTAGAGCGGGCGAACCCGGGAAAAGTTCGCCCGCTCTTCGGCGTACCGTCGGCCGGTCGTCGGCCGGCCGCGTCAGCCCTTCAGCGCCTTGTCGACCGCGGCGGTGAACTCGTCCACCGTCATGGGCGCGTTCTCCCCGTCTGAGCCGGTGAGCTTCTTGCCGTCCATCTTCACCGTCGGGGTGCCCTGGACGTCACTGCCGTCGAACTTGTCGGACATCTCCAGGGCCCACCGGTCGTAGGTGCCGTCCTTCACGGCCGCCTGGAACTCCTTGTTGTTCTTCAGGGCGTCCACCGAGTCGGCGACCTTGATCAGGTACGCGTCGTCCTTGAACTTGTCGTCCGTCTCCTCGGGGTGGAACTCCGCCGAGTAGAGGGCCGACTTGTAGGCCAGGAACGCCTCGGGGCTGACGTCCAGCGCGGCGCCCAGGGCGCTCAGCGCGTTCTTGGAGCCCTCGCCCGTGAGGTTGCGGTCCAGGAACGAGGCGCCTATGAACTGCACCTTGTACTTGCCGTCCTCGACGTCCTTCTCGATCGTCTTGCCGACCGACTGCTCGAAGGAGGCGCAGATCGGGCAGCGCGGGTCCTCGTACAGCTCCAGGGTCTTCTTCGCGTCGGCCTTGCCGATGACGACGGTGGTGCCGTCCTTGCCGCTGGTGTTGGCCGGCTTGACGAGCTCGGCGTCCTTCGCGGCCTCCCAGTGGTCCGGCTTGTTCGCCTGGACCACCGCGTAGCCGATGCCGCCGGCCGCGGCCAGCACACCGACCACCGACGCGGCCACGACGAGCTGCCGCCTGATCTTCGCCTTCTTCGCCTGGCGCTCGCGCTCCTCGCGCAGACGCTCACGCGCCGCCATCTTGGCCGACTGGCTGTTCCGCTTGCTCATGCTGATGACTCCACGGGGGACGCACACACGCGTGTGCGGGAATGGGTACGGGGGACTGCCGGTGCTTCTCCGCGTGCCTGGGGCGGGGTCCGCCTCAGGCGAGGCCGGAGCACGGCGGTCCGCGCCGTCCCAGGGAGTGCGCGAGGAGCAGCGTGCGGGCGGCGACGGCACGGTGCGGCGTGCGGCCCGGACGGCGCACCCGGGGGGCACGGCGCACGGTCACCGCCGCCACGGCCACCAGCAGCGGCCGGAAGGTGGTCGCGGCGACCGCGCTCAGCAGCTGCGCCAGCGCCCGCTCCCCGCGGCGCAGCCACGCGGCGGCGAACAGTCCCACCCCGATGTGCGCGCCGAGCAGCAGCCAGGCGGTCGCCGGGCCGGCCTCGGCGAGCAGCGCGGCCACCCGGTCGCCGCCCGCGGCGGCGGACCCGGTGACCCGGGCCAGCGGCGCGCCCACGCTGGTGCCGTCGCCGCACAGCACGTCGAACCCCACGGAGCGCAGCGGCCCGGCGACCGGGCCGCCCATGCGGCCGTAGCAGACGTGCTGACCGGTGGTGAAGACCGTGTCGGCGGCCAGCTCCAGCGGGATCAGCAGGGCGGCGATCCGCCCGAAGGAACGCTCCCGCCCCGCCAGCCCGTACGCCAGGAGGAACACGGCGGCGGCGATCGCGCCCACCGTGTTCAGCGGCAGCGGAGCCCCGGACAGCAGCACGTGCGACGCGGTGCTGAGCGTCACGACGACAGCCGTGAACAGCGCCGCGCGAACGGCTCTGAGCTGGGGTCCGGATATGTCCATGGCGGTACGAGTGTGGCACGTGCTCCGGTAAGGGGTCCCTAAAGGGGGCCTGTGAATGTGCGGAAGGTTACAGCCCCGGGATCCGGCCGTTGCGGAACAGGTCGAGGAAGATCTGGTGGTCGCCGCGGGCGCGGGCTCCGTAGTCGTGGGCGAAGTCGACCAGGAGCGGGACCAGCCCGTCCTCGTCGGCCGCGATCGCCGCGTCGATGGCCCGCTCGGTGGAGAACGGCACCAGCGACTCGCCGGAGGTGTCGTCCGCCGCCGCGTGCATCGCGGCCGTCGCCCGGCCGAGGTCGGCGACGACCTGCGCCATCTCCTCCGGATCGTCGAGATCGCTCCAGTCCAGGTCCACGGCGTACGGCGAGACCTCCGCGACCAGCTGCCCGGCGCCGTCCAGCTCGGTCCAGCCCAGCCACGGGTCGGCGTGCGCCTGGAGGGCGCGCTGGGAGATCACCGTGCGGTGCCCCTCGTGCAGGAAGTACTCCCCGATCGCCGGGTCGGTGATGTGCCGGGAGACGGCGGGGGTCTGCGCCTGCTTGATGTAGATCACCACGTCGTTCTCCAGGGCGTCGCTGTGACCCTCGAGGAGGATGTTGTACGACGGCAGCCCGGCCGAGCCGATGCCGATGCCCCGGCGGCCCACGACGTCCTTCACGCGGTAGGAGTCGGGGCGGGCCAGCGAGGAGTCCGGCAGCGTCTCCAGATAGCCGTCGAAGGCCGCGAGCACCTTGTAGCGGGTGGCCGCGTCCAGCTCGATCGCGCCGCCGCCGGGGGCGAAGCGGCGCTCGAAGTCGCGGATCTCGGTCATCGAGTCCAGCAGCCCGAACCGCGTCAGCGAACGGGCGTCACGCAGCGCGTCCAGCAGCGGGCCCTGCGCCGTGTCCAGGGTGAACGGCGGCACCTCGTCGCTCTTGGCGCCCGTCGCCAGGGCGTGGATCCGCTCCCGGTAGGCGGCCGCGTACACCGAGACCAGGTCGGTGATCTGCTCGTCGCTGAGCGCCTTCGCGTAGCCGATCAGCGCCATCGAGGCCGCGAAGCGCTTCAGGTCCCACAGGAAGGGGCCGACGTACGCCTCGTCGAAGTCGTTGACGTTGAACACCAGGCGGCCGTTGGAATCCATGTACGTGCCGAAGTTCTCCGCGTGCAGGTCGCCGTGGATCCACACGCGCGAGGTGCGCTCGTCCAGGTACGGGCCGCTGTGCGGGTCTCCGCCGCGCCCCGCGTCCTCGGCGGAGAGGTCGTGGTAGAAGAGGCTCGCCGTCCCGCGGTAGAACGCGAACGCCGACGCGGCCATCTTCCGGAACTTCACCCGGAACGCGGCCGGGTCGGCGGCCAGAAGCCGGCCGAAGGCGGTGTCGAGGACAGCGAGGATCTCCTCGCCGCGACGCTCGTCGTTGAGCTGCGGGACCGACATCGCTGGGTGCCTCCTGGTGCGGAATTCTGGGGGACGGCCAATCCGTCCCCTGCCTAACGTGCGGCGGCGCGCGGGAGTGCCCGCGACCCGCCCGGAGGTACGTGGGGACGGGCTCGGGGTGTCGGTCCCGGGGCATAGACTTCGACGCTGACCCCGTCCGTCCGTCCGCCGCCCGCAGCACCTGGAGGCCGCACCGTGTCGAAGCCGCCGTTCACGCACCTGCACGTCCACACCCAGTACTCGCTGCTGGACGGTGCCGCGCGGCTGAAGGACATGTTCAACGCCTGCAACGAGATGGGCATGAGCCACATCGCCATGTCCGACCACGGCAACCTGCACGGGGCGTACGACTTCTTCCACACCGCGCAGAAGGCCGGGGTCACCCCGATCATCGGGATCGAGGCCTACGTCGCCCCCGAGTCCCGGCGCAACAAGCGCAAGATCCAGTGGGGCCAGCCCCACCAGAAGCGCGACGACGTCTCCGGCTCCGGCGGCTACACCCACAAGACCATGTGGGCGGTGAACAGCACCGGCCTGCACAACCTCTTCCGGCTCTCCTCCGACGCCTACGCCGAGGGCTGGCTGCAGAAGTGGCCCCGGATGGACAAGGAGACCATCGCCCAGTGGTCCGAGGGCATCGTCGCCTCCACCGGCTGCCCCTCCGGCGAGGTGCAGACCCGGCTGCGCCTCGGCCACTTCGACGAGGCCCTCAAGGCCGCCGCCGACTACCAGGACATCTTCGGCAAGGACCGGTACTTCCTGGAGCTGATGGACCACGGCATCGAGATCGAGCACCGGGTCCGCGAGGGCCTGCTGGAGATCGGCAGGAAGCTCGGCATCCCGCCCCTGGTCACCAACGACTCGCACTACACCTACGCGCACGAGGCGACGGCGCACGACGCGCTGCTGTGCATCCAGACCGGCAAGAACCTCTCCGACCCGGACCGCTTCAAGTTCGACGGCACCGGCTACTACCTGAAGTCCACGGACGAGATGTACGCCATCGACTCCTCGGACGCCTGGCAGCAGGGCTGCGCCAACACGCGGCTGATCGCCGAGATGGTCGACACCACCGGCATGTTCGAGAAGCGCGACCTGATGCCGAAGTTCGACATCCCGGAGGGGTACACCGAGGTCAGCTGGTTCCGTGAGGAAGTCCTGCGCGGCATGAACCGCCGCTTCCCGGACGGCATCCCGGACGACCGCATGAAGCAGGTCGAGTACGAGATGGACACCATCATCTCGATGGGCTTCCCGGGCTACTTCCTCGTGGTCGCCGACTTCATCATGTGGGCGAAGAAGCAGGGCATCGCCGTCGGCCCCGGCCGTGGCTCCGCGGCCGGCTCGATCGTCGCCTACGCCCTCGGCATCACCGACCTCGACCCGATCCCGCACGGCCTGATCTTCGAGCGCTTCCTCAACCCCGAGCGCATCTCCATGCCCGACGTCGACATCGACTTCGACGAGCGCCGGCGCGTCGAGGTGATCCGCTACGTCACGGAGAAGTACGGCGCCGACAAGGTCGCCATGATCGGCACGTACGGCACCATCAAGGCGAAGAACGCCATCAAGGACTCCGCGCGCGTGCTGGGCTACCCGTACGCGATGGGCGACCGCATCACCAAGGCGATGCCCGCCGACGTCCTCGGCAAGGGCATCCCGCTGTCCGGCATCACCGACCCCTCGCACCCCCGGTACTCCGAGGCCGGCGAGGTCCGCGGGATGTACGAGAACGAGCCGGACGTGAAGAAGGTCATCGACACCGCCAAGGGCGTCGAGGGCCTGGTGCGGCAGATGGGCGTGCACGCGGCCGGCGTGATCATGTCCAGCGAGACCATCACCGACCACGTACCGGTCTGGGTCCGGCACACCGACGGCGTCACCATCACGCAGTGGGACTACCCGAGCTGCGAGTCGCTCGGCCTGCTGAAGATGGACTTCCTGGGCCTGCGGAACCTGACCATCATGGACGACGCCGTCAAGATGGTGAAGGCCAACAAGGGCGTCGACATCGACCTGCTGTCGCTGCCCCTGGACGACCCCACGACCTTCGACCTGCTCCAGCGCGGCGACACCCTCGGCGTGTTCCAGTTCGACGGCGGACCGATGCGCTCCCTGCTCCGGCTGATGAAGCCGGACAACTTCGAGGACATCTCTGCCGTGTCGGCCCTGTACCGGCCGGGCCCGATGGGCATGAACTCGCACACCAACTACGCCCTGCGCAAGAACGGCCAGCAGGAGATCACCCCGATCCACCCCGAGCTGGAGGCCCCGCTCAAGGAGGTCCTGGACGTCACCTACGGCCTGATCGTCTATCAGGAGCAGGTGCAGAAGGCCGCCCAGATCATCGCCGGCTACTCGCTCGGCGAGGCCGACATCCTCCGCCGCGTGATGGGCAAGAAGAAGCCCGAGGAACTGGCGAAGAACTTCACCATCTTCCAGGCCGGCGCCCGCAAGAACGGCTACAGCGACGAGGCCATCCAGGCGCTGTGGGACGTGCTGGTCCCCTTCGCCGGCTACGCCTTCAACAAGGCGCACTCCGCCGCGTACGGCCTGGTGTCGTACTGGACCGCCTACCTCAAGGCCAACCACCCCGCCGAGTACATGGCGGCGCTGCTCACCTCGGTGAAGGACGACAAGGACAAGTCGGCGGTCTACCTCAACGAGTGCCGCCGCATGGGCATCAAGGTGCTCCCGCCCAACGTCAACGAGTCCGAGTCCAACTTCGCCGCGCAGGGCGACGACGTGATCCTCTTCGGCCTCTCCGCGGTGCGCAACGTCGGCACCAACGTCGTGGAGTCGATCATCAAGTGCCGCAAGGCCAAGGGGAAGTACACGTCCTTCCCGGACTACCTCGACAAGGTCGACGCGGTCGTCTGCAACAAGCGCACCACCGAGTCGCTGATCAAGGCCGGCGCCTTCGACTCCATGGGCCACACCCGCAAGGGCCTCACCGCCCAGTACGAGCCGATGATCGACAACGTGGTGGCGGTCAAGCGCAAGGAGGCCGAGGGACAGTTCGACCTCTTCGGCGGCATGGGCGAGGAGCAGAGCGACGAGCCCGGCTTCGGCCTCGACGTGCAGTTCACCGACGACGAGTGGGACAAGACCTACCTGCTCGCGCAGGAGCGCGAGATGCTCGGCCTCTACGTCTCCGACCACCCGCTGTTCGGTCTGGAGCACGTGCTGTCCGACAAGGCCGACGCGGGCATCTCTCAGCTCACCGGCGGTGACTTCGGCGACGGCGCGGTGGTCACCATCGGCGGCATCATCTCCGGCCTCCAGCGCAAGATGACCAAGCAGGGCAACGCCTGGGCGATCGCCACCGTGGAGGACCTCGCCGGCTCCATCGAGTGCATGTTCTTCCCGGCGACCTACCAACTGGTGTCGACGCAACTCGTCGAGGACGCCGTGGTGTTCGTCAAGGGCCGGCTCGACAAGCGGGAGGACGTCCCACGCCTGGTCGCGATGGAGCTCCAGGTCCCCGACCTGTCCAACGCCGGCACCAACGCGCCCGTGGTGCTCACCATCCCGGCCACCCGCGTCACCCCGCCCATGGTCAGCCGGCTCGGCGAGATCCTCACCCACCACCGGGGCGACAGCGAGGTCCGCATCAAGCTGCAGGGTCCGACCAGGACGACGGTGCTGCGCCTCGACCGGCACCGGGTGAAGCCGGATCCGGCCCTGTTCGGCGACCTGAAGGTGCTGCTCGGACCGTCCTGCCTGGCCGGCTGAGAGCCGGCCCCCGACGCGCCGGAGGGGCGCACCCGCGACGGGTGCGCCCCTCTTCCTGTACGGCCGGGCCGCAACGGCCCTTCACACAGATGTCAGTTGTGGCCGAAGCGCTTCTGCCGGCCCTTGCCTCGGCCGACCTCACCGGGCACGACCTGCGTGGTGCGCTGCTCGTCCGGGGTCTCCAGGGTGGACGTCTGCGCGGCGCGCGGGGCGCGCTCGGCCTGCGGCTGCTTACGGTCACGGTTCTTGTTCTTGGCCATGGTGGTGCCTCCTGTGGGGGACTAGGGGCCAGGGCCGAATTCAGATTCACACAGGCCGATAACCCACGCATGTCGGACAATTACCGTCGGTGACGGGGCGGTCGGGGGAGGTTGTGTGGAAACGCCACGCCGAAGATCGAGTTCGGGCCGTTAACACCGGCGGGGTCGGGCAGACTCGAAGGAAGCCCGAAGCCAAACCTCCCGGAAAGAGGGTGGATCGCGTGGACCGCTGCATCGTCCTGGTGGACGCCGGGTATCTGCTGGGGGCCGCCGCCAGTCTCCTCGCCGGGGAGCCCTCGCGGTCCCGCATCACCGTGGACCACGCCGCCCTGATCCAGGGACTGCGTGACCGCGCCGAGAACGACACGCGCCAGCCGCTGCTGCGCATCTACTGGTTCGACGGCGCACCCGACCGCGTTCCGCAGCCCGAGCACCGCCGGCTGCGCGTGATGCCCCGGGTCACCGTCCGGCTCGGCGCGCTGACCCGCAGCGACGGACGCTGGGCGCAGAAGGGCGTGGACGCGGCGATGCACGCCGAACTGACCGAACTCGCCCGCAACCGCGCCTGCTCCGACATCGTCCTGGTCACCGGGGACGGCGACCTGCTGCCGGGCATGATGGCCGCCAAGGAACACGGCGTGGCCGTGCACCTGTGGGCCGTGCAGGCCGCCGACGGCGACTACAACCAGTCCGAGGACCTGGTCGCCGAGGCCGACGAGCGCCGGGTGCTGGACCGGGCGTGGATCACCCAGGCGGTCCGCGCCAAGGAGATCGGCGGCGTGTGCGCCCCGTCGCCCGCGCCCCGGCCCGAGATCGCCGCGATCCTCTCCGCCCCGCTGCCCGAGTCCGCCCTCGCCCCGGCCACCGAGCGCCCCACCCCGGAACCGCGCCACCCGGCCGCCGCCGGGCACAACGGCACCGGCGAGCGGACGCCCGTCGCCAAGGGCGTCCCCACCCCGAAGGACCTGGCCGCGCTGCGCCACCCCGGGACGCACCAGCCGCAGCAGCCCGCCTCCGCGACCCTGCGCTGGTCCTCCGACAAGGGGTGGGTGGACCGGCCGGCCGCCGAGCCGCCGGAGGCCGCGTCCATGCCGACGCTGGCCCAGCTGACCACGGCCGAGCAGCGGTGGGCCGACCGCGAGGAGGACATCACCACCGTCGGCGGCGACCCTTTCGAAGTGGGGCAGGTCTTCGCGCGGCGCTGGGTGGAGCGGCTCGGCGATCACAGCCACATCCAGAAGCTGTCCGCGATGTACCCGCGCATTCCGCACCGCGTCGACGGTGAGCTGCTGCGTTACGCGGCCCGGTTCGGGCTGCTCGCCCACAAGGACGACCAGATCGACGAGCGGGACCGTTACGCCATCCGTGCGGGTTTCTGGCGTGAGCTGGACACCCGTACCGGTACGGAGCGCGCTTCCGCGGGGGAGTGAGGGACGCGTCGGCTCCACAGGCCGGGGCCGTCGTGGGCCGTTCGCGCAGTTCCCCGCGCCCCCTGAAGGGGCGCGGGGAACTGCGCGAGTGAGCATGGCGCACCCGCGGACGGTGTTCAGGGGGGCGCGCCCCTCAGGCTGCTCTAGTCACCGAGTTCGGTGAACAGAGTGAGCTGGAGCGCGCCCGGCGCCTCCAGGCGGGAGTTCAGGGAGTTCCACGGCGTACGGGTCGGCTCGGCCACCACCTCCGCCCCGGCGGCGGCCAACTTCTCCGTCGTCGCCGCCGAGTCGTCGACCTGGAACGCGACCCGGACGTGCCCCGCGACCCGCCGCCCCACCTCGACGTCGTCGATGAACGCCGCGTGGTTCGGATCGGTCAGCTCCAGCGTGGCCCGCCCCGCCTCCAGGATCGTCACCCGCCCGCCGTCCGACGTGAACGCGGCCCGCTCGGTCAGTCCCAGCACGTCCCGGTAGAACCGCAGCGCGGCGTCGTAGTCCTCGGCCGTCACCACCAGGCGCAGCTCGCGGACGGCGGGTTCGTCGGTCATGGCGGCTCTCCGTCTCGTTCGACGATCGTTCCGGTACGCGGGGTGAACACGGTCCGCGACCGAATGATTCCCCAGCGTCGAACCCGTCACCGGTGCTTTCGGGCGCCCTTGGGGCCGCAGGGGGCGGCGATCCCTCCCGGGGTGTCCGGTGCGTCCCCCCGCACGGGGTGGCGCGCGAAGGTGACCCGAGGGCGGAACGGCGGGGCCGACCCCGTACGCTCGTCCCTTGTGAGTACGCGCGCGGCACAGGGATATCGGCACGGTGGTGACGTCGTGTGTGCGGTGCGCGGGCTGACCAAGACCTATCCGGCGGTGCGCGGACGGCGGGGGGTGCCCGCGACGCCCGAGGTCCGCGCCACCGACGACGTGGCGCTCGACATCACGCGCGGTGAGATCTTCGGCCTGCTCGGGCCGAACGGCGCCGGAAAGTCCACCCTGGTGCGCCAGATGACCGGTCTGATGCGGCCCGACAGCGGCAGCGTCGAGATCCTCGGCCACGACATCGTCCGCCACCCCGAGCGGGCCTCCCGCATCCTCGCCTACCTCGGCCAGGAGTCCAGCGCCCTGGACGAGCTGACCGTGTCCCTGGCCGCCGAGACCACCGGCCGGCTGCGCGGGCTCGACCTGCGGCGGGCACGCGCCGAACGGGACGACGTCCTCGACGAGCTGGGGCTCACCGCGATCGCCTCCCGCCCGCTGCGCAAGCTCTCCGGCGGCCAGCGCCGCCTCGCCTGCTTCGCCGCCGCGCTGGTGGGGGAGCGCCCGCTGATGGTCCTCGACGAGCCCACGACCGGCATGGACCCGGTGGCCCGGCGCGCGGTGTGGTCCGCCGTCGACCGGCGCCGCGCCCAGCAGGGCACCACCGTCGTGCTCGTCACCCACAACGTCATCGAGGCCGAGACCGTGCTCGACCGGGTCGCCGTGCTGGACCGGGGCCGGGTCATCGCCTGCGACACCCCGGCCGGGCTGAAGGAACAGGTCGCCGGGGAGGTCCGGGTCGAGCTGGTGTGGCGCGAGGCCGCGCCGCTGCACGTGCCCGAGGTGGCCGCCCTGCGCGACCGGGCGGCCGAGTCCGGCCGCCGCTGGACCCTGCGGCTGGCGCCGGAGGAGGCCCGCACGGTCGTCGCCACCGTGACCGGCGGCGCCGCCTTCGCGGCCCTCGACGACTTCACGCTGGCCACGCCCAGCCTGGAGGACGTCTACCTGGCGCTGGGCGGCGCCGTGCGACAGGGACTGGTGAAGACGTGAGCGCACGGGCCGTGACATCCGTACCGAACGGGGCGACCTCCGGAGCGGCTCCGGACGGAATCCCGAGCGAAGGGGAGCAGCACGACGTGAGTGTCGTACCCGCCGATGCCCTGCCGGCCGGCGCCCTGACCGCGGAGGAGGCCGCGCCGGCACCGGCCGCGCTCGGCCCTCGCGCGCGGCTGTGGCCGTCGCTGGCGGCCGTGTACCGCGCCCAGCTGTCCCGGGCCCGGGTGGCGCGGATCCCGCTGCTGTTCGTGGCGACCTTCCAGTCGGTCGGGATCATGATCCTGATGCGCGGCGTGGTCGACGGCGGCGGCGAGGCGCGGGCCGTGGTGGCCGGGGCGTCGGTCCTGGTCGTCGCCTTCGTCGCGCTGAACCTGCTCGCCCAGTACTTCGGCCAGCTGCGCGCCAGCGGCGGTCTCGACCACTACGCGACCCTGCCCGTGCCGCCCGCGGCCGTGGTGCTGGGCGCGGCGGGCGCCTACGCCTCGTTCACCGTTCCCGGCACCGTGGTGACCGCCGTGTTCGGATGCGCGCTGTTCGGGCTGCCGCTCGCCCACCTGTGGATCCTGGTCGCGGTGATCCCCCTCGCGGGCGCGGCCCTCGCCGGGCTCGGCGCCGCCCTCGGCCTGCTCGCGCCCCGCCCGGAACTGGCCACCCTGCTCGGCCAGCTCGGCATGTCCGCGGCCCTGCTGCTGGGCGTGCTGCCGCCCGAACGGATGCCGGAGGTGGTGCGCCTGGCCCGCGACCTGCTGCCCTCCACGTACGGCGTCGAGGCCTTCGCGCGCACCTTCGCGCCGCACCCCGACTGGGCGCATGTGCTCGGTGACCTCGCCGTGTGCGGGGTGGTCGGGGTGATCTCGCTGGCCGTGGCGACCTGGGCGTACCGCAGGGCCGCCGTCCGGTGACGCGCGGTACGGCCACGCCTGGCACGATGGCAGGGTGAGCGCACCTCTGACACCCCCGCCGCCGCACGACCCGTCCGCCCACGACCCGTGGCAGCCCCCCTCCGACACCCCCTCGGCCGGCGCGCACCGGTACGACGGGAAGCCCGGCCGTGCCACTTCCCCCCGCCACGGCTGGTGGCAGGAACCGGGCGGCCCCGGGCTCGCGAAGGAGATACGGGAGGCCGCCGTGGTGGCTGCCGCGGTGGCGGTCGGCGGGGTGCTGCTCGGGGTGCTGTGGTGGTGGCTGGCGCCGCGGGTGCCGCTGGTGGGCGACGCGTCCGGCACCGCGTGGGTGGTCTACCTCAAGGACTCCGAGGGCGAACAGAGCATCGGCGTGGACGGCACGTTCACCCTGCTCGCGCTGGCCTGCGGTGCGCTGAGCGCGCTGGTGGTCTTCCTGGTGCGGCGGCGCGGCGGCGTCCCGCTCGTGGTGGGCCTGGCGGTCGGCGGGCTGCTGGGCTCGGTGCTGGCCTGGCGGCTCGGGGTGTGGCTCGGCCCGACGCAGGACGTCATCGCGCACGCGAGGAGCGTGGGGAAGGGCGTCACTTTCGACGCGCCGCTGAAGCTGAACGCGAAGGGCGCGCTGCTGGCGTGGACGTTCGCGGCGCTGGTGCTGCACCTGGGACTGACGGCGCTGTTCGGGCCGCGTGACCCGGAGGACTGGCCGCAGGCGGACCAGCCGTACGCGCCCCACGGGACGTAGGCCCCGGGGTGCCGGGCGGTCGCGTCCCGCCCGGCACGTCCGTCAGGCCGGGCGGCGTCCGTGGTTCGCCCGGCGCTTCCTGATCCGCCACCTGCGTTTGCGCGTCCGCTTCGACATACCTCGGTACCTACCGAACGCCCCGACACCCGTCGACCCCCGGAACAGGCCGCGTCCGGGCAGCGGTCGGGGGCTACTCCCGGCCGATCGGTGCCAGGGTCGCCGAGGTCAGTGCGGCCAGGTCGGCCGGGGCGAGTTCGACCTCCAGGCCGCGACGGCCCGCCGAGACGCAGATCGTCGCGTGGCGGTCCGCCGACGCGTCCAGCACCGTCGGCAGCTTCTTGCGCTGGCCCAGCGGGGAGATCCCTCCCCGCACGTACCCGGTGGTGCGCTCCGCCAGGGCCGGGTCGGCCATCGCCGCCCGCTTGCCGCCGGCCGCCGAGGCCAGCGCCTTGAGGTCCAGCTGGCCCGCCACCGGCACCACCGCCACCGTGAGGGTGCCGTCCACGTCCGCCACCAGCGTCTTGAAGACCCGGTCGGGCGACACGCCCATCGCCTCGGCCGCCTCCTCGCCGTAGCTCGGGTGGGAGGGGTCGTGGTCGTAGGAGTGCACCGTGAAGGGCACCCCGGCGGCGGTGAGCGCCACCGTGGCGGGCGTCCCGCCGGACTGCTGCTTCTTGGACTTCTTCGCCATGCCGGTCGTCGCTCCGAAAGCGTCAGTTGAGACTCGTCGGGCCGCGCGTCAGCTCCGACGCGGGCAACGACGGAAGACTACGGATGATCGCCGTCTCGGTGCGAAGGAGTTTCAGCTCGTCACGCAGGCGGGACGCGGTGTCCGGCGCCTGCAGCAGACGCTGCCGGGTCGGCGTGTCCAGCATCATCGCGGCGGCGACCAGGTACGAGACCACACCGGGCTCGTCGGGCAGGTCCGTGTCCGTGGCCAGCGACCGCTCCCGTGCCCCAGCCAGCCGCTTCTGGTACTGCCGGAACGCCCGCAGCACCCCCTCCGCCAGCGCCCCCGCCTCCTCGCCGGGGTCTTCCTCCAGCGGCTCCAGCTCGGCCGTGAGGAACGGGCCCGAGGCGTCGACCGACAGCAGCCGCACCCGGGTCGTGCCGGTCGCCAGCACCTCGAAGGTGCCGTCGGGCCGTTCCCGGACCGTCGCCGCGTCGGCGATGCAGCCCGTCTTGTGGAAGGCGCGCAGCGGGTCGGCGCCGAAGCCGGCCGCGGGGCCCCGGTCGGACACGGCGGTGGGGTCGGGCAGGCCGAGGGCGCTCGGTGCCACCTCGTGGCCGTCCCGGATCGCGACCACGGCGAAGCGCCGTGGCTCGTCCTCCGGGGTCTTCAACAGCTCACGCATCATGGCGCGATAGCGCTCCTCGAAGACGTTGAGCGGGAGCACGAGCCCCGGGAACAGCACCGTGTTCAGGGGGAAGAGCGGAAGCCGGACGGTGGTCACGACGCAAAAGCCTAATGGCCGCCGGGGCCGGGCCGTCCGCGCCGTCCGCCGCCCGGACGCCCGGAGGCGGGGAAGGGGCCCTGCGTTCCGGCCGTCGCGGCGCCCGGCGCGAGCGCGCCGAGGACCTCCTGCCGCACCTCCAGGAACCGCCCGAGCGGGTCCTCCCCGTCCCGGTCCCAGGGGAACGACGTGGCGTACGGGCCGGTCAGCCGCAGCTGTTCCAGGGCGTCCTGCCAGCGCTCCAGGCGGATCAGGACGTAGGTCAGCAGATTGCGTACCTCGGCCGGCCAGGGCCGGACCGCCGGCAGCCGGGCGGACAGGACGAGGGCCCGGTCGGCGGCGGCTTCCAGCCGTTCCCGTCCGACGGCGGGACCGCAGCCGTCCGTCAGATAGCCGTACGCCGCCCGCAGCGGCAGGGCCTGGGTGAGCGAGCCCTCCGGCGCGTCCTGCGCGGCCAGGTCCGCGAAGTCGAAGCACTCGCGGTGCGAGCCGTGCCAGGAGGACGCCAGGTAGCGCAGGGCCGCCACATGGCAGCCGTGGTGGTGCGGGGCGCGGCGCACCGCCGCCTCCCACAGCTCCTCGAAATAGGTGTGGCCGGCGTGCGCGCCGCGCGCGTGGTCCAGGGCCAGCCGCCACGGCACCGGGTCGCGGTGGTCCGCCCGGGCGGCGGCGGTGATCAGCGGGCTCACCTCGCGCAGCAGCTCCGTCCGGGCCGGTGAGTCCCAGGCCCGGTCCACCGCCCGCTGCGCGTCCAGCAGCAGCGCGTCCGGGTCGTGCGGGACGCGGGCGCGCCAGGTGTCCAGCCACTCGGGGCGCGACCGGGCGAAGGACGCGAGGCGGCGCACGTAGCGGTCGCGGTGCTCCCAGGCGGCCCGGTGCCGGGTGGCGGCGAGCAGGTCGGCGGCGGGCGCGTGGTCACCGGCGGCGGCCCCCACCAGCGCGCCGCCCAGGGCGTCGTCCGGTACGTCGAGGAGTACCTCGTCGTCGGCGGGCAGCACGACGGGGACGGGGGACGTGGCGCCCGTCCGCTTTTCTCGCCCCCGGGAAGTGCGGGTGAACGCGTGCAGCAGAGCCATGGTGCCGACCATTGAAAGACCGCAGGTCACGGGCGCGCCAGACCCCACGCGGAAGTTGCCGAAAGTTGTACGGGGGTCGGTCAAGGGCCGGTAAAAAGCGAAGGGCTCCGCAGGTGCCTCGGGCCTCACGGCCATCACCTGTCGCACACATCTCCGGTTGCAATGTGGCCCCACGCCCCGGGGGTGAGGGCTTACGTACGCCGCAGCGTGCGGGTCGCACCCGCTGCCACCGTTGTCGCCAGGACCCAGCCCAGCAGGATGAACGCCACCGAGAGCCACTGCCAGCCGCCGCGCAGCTGCCAGAAGCCCGCCTGCCCCAGGTCGATCACCGGCAGCAGCAGGTCCAGCGCGAACAGCGCCGGGTTCCAGGCCGGGTGCTCCCCGGCCTTGAGCGGCGGATGGTCCGCGCGCGCGAAGGCCAGCGAACCGGCCGCCCACAGCACCGCCATCCACACCGCCGCCCGGCCCGGCCGGTACCCGTAGGCGACCGTCCAGTCCTGCGCGTAGCCCCACAGCTTGGCCGCGAGCGGCAGGCTCTCCCGGCGCCGGCGCTGCTTGGCGAGCAGCACCTCGCGAGCGTCCTCGTCCGCCCCGCTCTCCCGCAGCACGGCGGCCAGCCGCTCGTACGGCTCCGGGTTGTACTCGGCGCTCGCCGCGTCCACCCAGCGCAGCCGCAGCGCCAGCGGGAACGGGCCGCGTGGCACCAGGTTCTCGTAGGTGAACCCGCCCATGTGCAGACGGCCCGGGCCGGGCCAGCTGTCCGCCCGGTCCATCAGGTTGACGACCTTCGCGCCGGACAGCACCACCCGGCCGCGCCGCGGCCGCTCCCCGAGGAACCGCAGCTCCGGCGTCTGCACCCGGCGCAGCGACAGCTCCTGCTCGTCGGTGAGGGAGAACGAGGCCCCCTCGAAGTCGACCGCGTCCCCGAACCGCCCGTCGTCCAGCCGCACCCCGCCCTCGCACTCGAACCGCTGGATGCGCGTGCCCTGGGCCGGGGTCATGCCGCTGCGGGCCTGCGCGCCCACCCCGGCCGGCGTCAGGTACAGCGAGCGCTCCACGGTCAGCTGCGGCGCGTTCAGCGCGAGCCGGGTGTACGGGTTGACCAGCCGGGCGCCGCGCAGGCTCAGGGACACGCCGATGGTCGCGCCGCGCAGGCTCAGCTCGCCGTGCGACTCCAGCATCTCCGCCTGGAGGTCCTGACCGACGCTCATCCCGTCCGCCGCCAGGGAACGGTCGCTGCGGTCCCGGTGCAGGACCGCCTGGTTGAGCATGAGGTCCGTGCCGATCCGGGCGTCGGTCAGGCGTATGCCGCCGAGGAACCGGCAGCGTGGCAGATGCAGATCGCCCTCGGTGTGCAGCCGGGCGGCCTCCAGACGGGGTATGGAGCAGTCCACCATCCGCATGGTGGTGAAGCGGGCCTCCGGCAGCAGCACGTCCTGTTCGAAGCGGCAGCCGCGCATCTCCACGTACGGCACGACCGTGCCGCCTGCCAGGTCCAGCGGGCCGCTGATGCGCACCCCGACCAGCTTCAGCGAGGAGACCCGGCCGGCCAGCGCGGGCGGACCGTCCAGCAACAGCCAGCACACGATCCGTGCCCGCACGGTGCGCTCCGGCCCCCAGGGGTGTCCCCCGTGCGGATCGTCGACCACCGTGTCACCGCTGCTCAGGTCGTACACGCTGCCGTTGCGGAAGGCCTGCCACATCCCGGCCTCCGCGGCGGTCAGGTCCTCCGGCGGCTCACCGCCACGCGGTCCCACCCCCTCGGCCACGGCACTCCCCTCCTCCTCATTACTCACCGGTTCATCGCTTCGTACAGCCGTTCATGCCCGGTACGGTGACGCGTTGAACACGGAAAGTGAAGAGGATCTCGAAAACGAGCGCGGACGGTCACCGGGAAGGTGACGTATCAGCCACTGGAACAGGCGGACGCCCTGCGTGACGGGTCTGAGAGAATTGAGCACGTGATCTCGCGAATCGACCTGCGCGGCGACGCCCTCCCCGAGGGCCCCGCCCTGCGCGACCTGCTGCCCCGTGCCGACTTCGACGTCGCGGCCGCCCTGGAGAAGGTGCGGCCCATCTGCGAGGACGTGCGCCATCGGGGCGACGCGGCGCTGATCGACTTCGCCGAGCGCTTCGACGGCGTGAAGCTGGAGCAGGTCCGGGTCCCGGCCGACGCGCTGAAGCGCGCGCTGGAGGAGCTCGACCCGGCCGTGCGCGCGGCCCTGGGGGAGTCCATCCGGCGCGCCCGCCTCGTCCACCGCGCGCAGCGCCGCACCACCCACACCACGCAGGTCGTGCCGGGCGGCACGGTCACCGAGAAGTGGGTCCCGGTCGACCGCGTCGGGCTGTACGCGCCCGGCGGCCGGTCCGTCTACCCGTCCTCCGTGATCATGAACGCGGTGCCCGCCCAGGAGGCCGGTGTCCCGTCGATCGCGCTCGCCTCCCCGGCCCAGGCCGAGTTCGGCGGCCTGCCGCACCCGACCATCCTCGCCGCCTGCGCCCTGCTCGGCGTGGACGAGGTGTACGCGGCCGGCGGCGCCACCGCCGTCGCGATGTTCGCGTACGGCACCGAGTCCTGCCCGCCCGCCAACATGGTCACCGGCCCCGGCAACATCTGGGTCGCCGCCGCCAAGCGCCACTTCACCGGGAAGATCGGCATCGACGCCGAGGCCGGCCCGACCGAGATCGCGATCCTCGCGGACTCCACGGCCG
This sequence comes from Streptomyces tendae, assembly GCF_008632955.1. NCBI lineage: Bacteria > Bacillati > Actinomycetota > Actinomycetes > Kitasatosporales > Streptomycetaceae > Streptomyces > Streptomyces tendae. Next base: position 5,171,338 of record NZ_CP043959.1, on the reverse strand, counting down.
ACCCGGTGCACGTCGCCTCCGACCTGATCAGCCAGGCCGAGCACGACCCGCTGGCCGCCGCCGTCCTGGTCACCGACTCGGCGGACCTCGCGGACGCGGTCGAGAAGGAACTGAAGCCGCAGGTCGAGGCCAGCAAGCACGTCGACGAGCGGATCGCCCCGGCCCTCGCCGGCCGCCAGTCCGCGATCGTCCTGGTCGACGGCGTCGAGGAGGGCCTGCGGGTGGTCGACGCCTACGGCGCCGAGCACCTGGAGATCCAGACCGCCGACGCCGCCGCGGTCGCCGACCGGGTGCGCAACGCGGGCGCGGTCTTCGTCGGCCCCTGGTCCCCGGTCTCCCTCGGAGACTACGCGGCCGGCTCCAACCACGTGCTGCCCACCGGCGGCTGCGCCTGCCACTCCTCCGGCCTGTCCGTCCAGTCCTTCCTGCGCGGCATCCACATCGTCGACTACACCGAGGACGCGCTGGCCGAGGTCGCGCACACCGTGGTGACGCTGGCGGAGGCGGAGGACCTGCCCGCGCACGGCGCGGCGATCAAGGCCAGGTTCGGCTGGAAGGTGCCCGAGAACAAGTGAGCGACGTGAGCATCGACGATCTCCCCGTACGGGACGAGCTGCGCGGCAAGTCCCCCTACGGCGCGCCCCAGCTGGACGTCCCCGTACGGCTGAACACCAACGAGAACCCCTACCCGCTGCCCGAGCCGCTGGTCGAGCGGATCGCCGAGCGGGTCCGCGAGGCCGCCCGCACCCTCAACCGCTACCCCGACCGGGACGCGGTCGAGCTGCGCACCAGGCTGGCCGAATACCTCAGCAGGACGACCGGCCACCCGGTCGCCCTGGAGAACGTGTGGGCCGCCAACGGCTCCAACGAGGTCCTCCAGCAGCTGCTGCAGACCTTCGGCGGCCCGGGCCGCACCGCGATCGGCTTCGAACCGTCGTACTCGATGCACGGGCTCATCTCGCGCGGCACCGGCACCGGCTGGATCTCCGGGCCGCGCCACGAGGACTTCACCATCGACGTGCCCGCCGCCGAGAAGGCGATCGCGGAGCACCGCCCGGACGTCGTCTTCGTCACCACCCCCAACAACCCCACCGGCAACGCGGTCCCGGCCGGGACGGTCCTCGCCCTGTACGAGGCCGCCCAGGCGGCGAAGTCGTCCATGGTCGTCGTGGACGAGGCGTACATCGAGTTCAGCCACGGCGACTCGCTGCTCCCGCTGCTCGACGGACGCCCCAACCTGGTGATCTCCCGCACCATGTCCAAGGCGTTCGGCGCGGCGGGCCTGCGCCTGGGCTACCTCGCCGCGCACCCGGCCGTCGTCGACGCCGTCCAGCTGGTGCGGCTGCCGTACCACCTGTCGGCGGTCACCCAGGCGACCGCGCTGGCCGCCCTGGAGCACACCGACACGCTGCTCGGCTACGTCGAGCAGCTGAAGACCGAGCGGGACCGCCTGGTCGCCGAACTGCGGGCCATCGGCTTCGAGGTGACCGAGTCCGACGCCAACTTCGTCCAGTTCGGGCGGTTCGCGGACTCCCACGAGACCTGGCGGAAGATCCTCGACCGGGGCGTCCTGGTCCGGGACAACGGCGTACCGGGATGGCTGCGGGTCACCGCCGGCACCCCGGAGGAGAACGACGCGTTCCTCGACGCGGTACGTGAAGTCAAGAAGGAGCAGAGCACATGAGCCGCGTAGGACGCGTGGAACGCACGACCAAGGAGACGTCCGTCCTCGTCGAGATCGAACTCGACGGGACCGGAAGGACGGAGATCTCCACCGGGGTCGGCTTCTACGACCACATGCTCGACCAGCTCGGCCGGCACGGTCTGTTCGACCTGACCGTGAAGACCGAGGGCGACCTGCACATCGACTCCCACCACACCATCGAGGACACCGCCCTCGCGCTCGGCGCCGCCTTCAAGCAGGCGCTGGGCGACAAGGTGGGCATCTACCGCTTCGGCAACTGCACGGTCCCGCTGGACGAGTCCCTCGCCCAGGTCACCGTCGACCTGTCCGGCCGCCCCTACCTCGTGCACACCGAGCCCGAGAACATGGCGCCGATGATCGGCGAGTACGACGTGACGATGACCCGGCACATCCTGGAGTCCTTCGTCGCCCAGGCGCAGATCGCGCTGCACGTGCACGTGCCCTACGGGCGCAACGCCCACCACATCGTGGAGTGCCAGTTCAAGGCCCTCGCCCGGGCCCTGCGTTACGCGTCCGAGCGCGACCCGCGCGCGGCCGGCATCCTGCCCTCCACGAAGGGCGCCCTGTAGACCATGAACGGACTGTCCACCGTCCTGATCGTCGTCGGCCTGTTCTTCGTCGGCGGGATCATCTCCTTCGTCAAGCAGAAGATGCCGACGAGCCTGATCGTGCTGATGTCCGTGGGCGCCGCGCTGTGCCTCTTCACGGGCCTGCTGCAACTGGAGGTGTGAGCCCTTGAGCACCACCAAGAAGGTCGTGGTCTTCGACTACGGCTTCGGCAACGTTCGCTCCGCCGAGCGCGCCCTCGCGCGCACCGGGGCCGACGTCGAGATAACGCGCGACTTCGACAAGGCGATGAACGCCGACGGCCTGCTGGTGCCCGGCGTCGGCGCCTTCGCCGCCTGCATGAAGGGCCTCAAGGAGGCCCGCGGCGACTGGATCGTCGACCGCCGGCTCGCCGGCGGCCGCCCGGTGATGGGCATCTGCGTCGGCATGCAGATCCTCTTCGCCCGCGGCATCGAGCACGGCGTCGAGGCCGAGGGCCTCGACGAGTGGCCGGGCTCGGTCGAACCGCTCCAGGCCGACGTCGTGCCGCACATGGGCTGGAACACCGTCGACGCACCGGCCGGCTCCGAGTTGTTCGCCGGCCTGGACGCGGACGCGCGCTTCTACTTCGTGCACTCCTACGCCGTCCACGACTGGACGCTCCAGGTGGAGAATCCCGCGATGCGCGCCCCGCTCGTCACCTGGACCACCCACGGCAAGCCCTTCGTGGCCGCCGTGGAGAACGGCGCCCTGTGGGCCACCCAGTTCCACCCCGAGAAGTCCGGCGACGCCGGTGCCCAGCTCCTCACCAACTGGATCGGAACCCTGTAGAGACATGGCCAAGCTCGAACTGCTCCCCGCCGTCGACGTCCGCGACGGCCAGGCCGTCCGCCTCGTGCACGGCGAGTCCGGCACGGAGACCTCGTACGGCTCGCCGCTGGAGGCCGCGCTCGCCTGGCAGCGCTCCGGCGCCGAGTGGCTGCACCTGGTCGACCTGGACGCCGCGTTCGGCACCGGCGACAACCGCGCGCTGATCGCGGAGGTGACCGGGGCGATGGACATCAAGGTGGAGCTGTCCGGGGGCATCCGCGACGACGACACCCTCGCCGCCGCCCTCGCCACCGGCTGCACCCGCGTCAACCTCGGCACCGCCGCCCTGGAGACCCCCGAGTGGGTCGCCAAGGTCATCGCCGAGCACGGCGACAAGATCGCCGTCGGCCTCGACGTGCGCGGCACCACCCTGCGCGGCCGCGGCTGGACCCGCGACGGCGGCGACCTCTACGAGACGCTGGAGCGCCTCAACAAGGAGGGCTGCGCCCGCTACGTCGTCACCGACATCGCCAAGGACGGCACCCTGCAGGGCCCCAGCCTGGAGCTGCTGCGGAACGTCTGCGCCGCCACCGACCGCCCCGTGGTCGCCTCCGGCGGGGTGTCCTCGCTGGACGACCTGCGCGCGATCGCCGAGCTGGTCCCGCTCGGTGTCGAGGGCTCCATCGTCGGGAAGGCCCTGTACGCCAAGGCGTTCACCCTGGAAGAGGCACTGGAGGCCACGTCTTGAACAAGGACACAGCCCGATGACGTCCGAAGCCGTGCGGCGAGTGCAGAGCGGGAATCCCTGGGAGGAGACCCTCGGCTCCGCGCGCGCCGTGGCGGCGGGCGACCTCGTCATGGTGGCGGGCACCACCGCGTTCCGGGGTGAGGTCCTGTACGGCGAGGGCGACCCGTACGAACAGGCCAAGGTGGCCTTCACCAGCGCGCTGGAGGCGATCGGGGAGTTCGGGCTCGGCGTGGGGTCCGTGGTCCGCACCCGCCTCCACCTCGCCCACGCGCGGGACGTCGACGCGGCCTGCCGCGCGCACAAGGAGCTGTTCGACGCCGTCCGCCCGGTCACCACGCTGCTGGTGGTCGAGGGCTTCGTCGACTCGCGCGTACTGGTCTCAGTGGAACTCGAAGCATTCAGAGGAGCCGTGGATTCATGACCCTGGCGGTCCGAGTCATCCCCTGCCTGGACGTGGACGGCGGCCGGGTCGTCAAGGGCGTCAACTTCCAGAACCTGCGCGACGCGGGCGACCCCGTCGAGATGGCCAAGGTGTACGACGCCGAGGGCGCCGACGAGCTGACGTTCCTCGACATCACCGCCTCCTCGGGCAACCGCGAGACCACCTACGACGTGGTCCGCCGCACCGCCGAGCAGGTGTTCATCCCGCTCACCGTGGGCGGCGGCGTGCGCACCGCCGAGGACGTCGACAAGCTGCTGCGCGCCGGTGCCGACAAGGTCGGCGTCAACACGGCCGCCATCGCCCGCCCCGACCTCATCCGTGAGATCGCCGAGCGGTTCGGCAGGCAGGTGCTCGTCCTCTCGGTCGACGCCCGGCGCACCGACGGCGGGTCCTTCGAGGTCACCACGCACGGCGGCCGCCGCGGCACCGGCATCGACGCCGTGGAGTGGGCGCACCGCGCCGCCGAGCTGGGCGCCGGGGAGATCCTGCTCAACTCCATGGACGCCGACGGCACCAAGGACGGCTACGACCTGGAAATGATCGCCGCCGTCCGCAAGCACGTCACCGTGCCCGTCATCGCCTCCGGCGGCGCGGGCCGGCTCGGCGACTTCCCGCCCGCGGTCGCCGCCGGCGCGGACGCGGTCCTGGCCGCCTCGGTGTTCCACTTCGGCGACCTGCGCATCGGCGAGGTCAAGCAGACCCTCAAGGACGCCGGCCACCCGGTGCGCTGAGACTCAGCCCAGCTTCTGGGTGAGCTGGATCAGGTTGCCGACCGTGTCGTCCAGGAGCGCGGTCAGCACCGGGCCCTGCTTCTCGGGGTCCCGCACGAAGTGGACGCCCTCCCCGCGCAGCCGCTCGAACTCCGCGCGGAGGTCGTCCACCGAGAACACGATCGCCGGCAGCCCCGCCTCCCGCACCGAGCGGCGGTAGGGCTCCGCGATCGGCCCGTCGCCCGGTTCGAGGAGCAGCTCCAGCTCGGGCTGGGCACCCTCGCGTGCCCCCACGGTGACGAACGGCGAGCCCCCGCCCGGGTCCACATGGGTGCGGGTCTCGAAGCCGAGGACCTGGGTGTAGAAGGCGTGCGCCTTCGCCACGTCCTCGACGTACACACTCGTCATGACGACCTTGATCACGAGCTGTGCCTTTCCGGAGCGGATCAGATGCCGAGCTGTTTCGAGGCGCGCAGCTCGGCGATCGCGTTCTCGTCGCCGTCCAGCTCGACCTTCGCCGCGCTCTGCCGGCCGTACGCGAACATCACCAGCTCGCTCGGCTGTCCGGTCACCGTCACCACCGGCGTCCCGCGGCGCGCCACCGCCGTCTGGCCGTCCGGGCGGCGCAGCACCAGGCCGGTCGGCACCCCGCGGCCCATCAGCCGGGCCGACCGCTCGAGCCGCGACCACAGGGCGTCCTGGAACACCCGGTCCAGCTCGCGCGGGGTCCAGTCCGGCTGGGCCCGGCGCACGTCCTCGGCGTGGACGTAGAACTCGATCACGTTCGACATCTCGTCGACCTGCTTGAGCGAGAAGGGCGAGAAGCGCGGCGGGCCGGTGCGGATCAGCCCGATCAGCTCGTCGTACGGCTTCGCCAGGAACTCCGCCGTCACCCGCTCCAGACGCGACGCCAGCTGCTTCACCAGCAGACCGCCCGCCGCGTCCGGGCGGCGCTCGCGCACCACCACGTGGGCGGCCAGGTCCCGGGTGGTCCAGCCCTCGCAGAGGGTGGGGGCCTCGGGGCCCGCGGTCTCCAGCAGGTCGGCCAGGAGGAGTCGTTCACGCTTGGCATGGGTCGACATGCCAGCCAGCCTACGGCGGGCCGTCACGTCCGGACAGTGGACGACCGCGCAGGGGGACCGGGGGCGGGCGGCACAATGGTTCCCATGACCAGCCAGCCCGCCCGCCGCCCGGCCACCGCCCCTCAAGGAGGCGCTTCGCGCCACAGCGCTCCGCCCAGCCGCCTCGACCCGGAGATCGCCGCGCGCCTCAAGCGCACCCCCGACGGCCTCCTGCCCGCCATCGCCCAGCAGTACGACACCGGAGAGGTGCTGATGCTGGGCTGGATGGACGACGAGGCGCTGCACCGCACCCTCACCACCGGCCGCTGCACCTACTGGTCGCGCAGCCGCCAGGAGTACTGGGTCAAGGGCGACACCTCCGGACACTTCCAGTGGGTGAAGTCGGTCGCCCTGGACTGCGACGCGGACACCGTGCTGGTCAAGGTCGACCAGGTGGGCGCCGCCTGCCACACCGGCGACCGCACCTGCTTCGACGCCGACGTCCTGCTGAAGGACGCCGGTACCGGCGCGCCCGCCGCGGATCAGTAGGGTCTGCCGCCATGGACCTCGAGACGTTCCGCAAGCTCGCCACCGACCGCCGGGTCATCCCGGTCACCCGCAAGCTCCTCGCCGACGGCGACACCCCGGTCGCGCTCTACCGCAAGCTCGCCGCCGAACGCCCCGGCACCTTCCTGCTGGAGTCCGCCGGTGGGGGCACCTCCCAGGCGTTCAGCACTGGGGGAGGGCGCGCCTGGTCCCGGTACTCCTTCGTCGGCGTCCGGTCCGCCGCCACCCTCACCGAGCGCGACGGGCAGGCGCACTGGGAGGGCACCCCGCCGGTCGGCGTGCCCGTCGACGGCGACCCGCTCGCCGCGCTGCGGGCCACCCTGCAGACCCTGCACACCCCGCGCGACCTCGCCCAGGACCTCGGCCTGCCACCCTTCACCGGCGGCATGGTCGGCTACCTCGGCTACGACATCGTGCGCCGCCTGGAGAAGGTCGGCCCCGGCGAGCGGGACGATCTGAAGCTCCCCGAGCTGACCATGCTGCTCACCAGCGACCTCGCCGTGATGGACCACTGGGAGGGGTCGGTCTGGCTGATCGCCAACGCGATCAACCACAACGACCTGGAGACCGGCGTCGACGAGGCCTACGCCGACGCCGTCGCCCGCCTGGACGCCATGGAGGCCGACCTCACCCGCGCGGTGGCGCAGCCCCCGGCGGTCCTGCCCCCGTCCGAGCTGCCCGAGTACACCGCCCTGTGGGGCGGCCCCGACTTCCGGGCGGCCGTCGAGGACGTGAAGGAACGCATCCGCGCGGGCGAAGCCTTCCAGGTCGTCCCCTCCCAGCGGTTCGAGACCCCCTGCACGGCCAGCGCCCTGGACGTCTACCGGGTGCTGCGGGCCACCAACCCCTCGCCGTACATGTACCTGTTCCGGTTCGACGGCTTCGACGTGGCCGGCTCGTCCCCCGAGGCGCTGGTGAAGGTCGAGGACGGGCAGGCCATGGTCCACCCCATCGCCGGCACCCGGCACCGCGGCACCACCCCCCAGGAGGACCAGGCGCTCGCCGACGACCTGCTCGCCGACCCCAAGGAGCGCGCCGAGCACCTGATGCTCGTCGACCTCGGGCGCAACGACCTCGGACGGGTCTGCGAACCCGGCTCCGTCGAGGTCGTCGACTTCATGTCGATCGAGCGGTACTCGCACGTGATGCACATCGTCTCCACGGTCACCGGCCGGGTCGCCCCGGACCGCACCGCCTTCGACGTGCTCACCGCCTGCTTCCCGGCCGGCACGCTCTCCGGCGCGCCCAAGCCCCGCGCCCTGCAGATCATCGACGAACTCGAACCCTCCCGGCGCGGTCTGTACGGCGGCTGCGTCGGCTACCTCGACTTCGCCGGGGACTCCGACACGGCCATCGCCATCCGCACCGCGCTGCTGCGTGACGGCACCGCGTACGTGCAGGCCGGCGCGGGCATCGTGGCCGACTCCGACCCGGTCGCCGAGGACACCGAGTGCCGCAACAAGGCGGCCGCGGTCCTGCGCGCCGTCCACACCGCGAACCGGCTGGGGTGACGGCCGCCACCCCACCCCGGATGCCGTAACGGTTGGGGTTCAGGCGATAGTGGTTGACGTGACTGCCGTACCTACCCCCCGTTCCGAGCCCGCCGGCCCCGCCCGGGCCGGCCGCACCAGCCTCGCCGTGGCCCTGCTGAGCGGCGCCCTGGGCGCGGCCGTGGCCCTGCTCGCCACCCGGCAGCAGTGGTCGGAAGGCACCGCGACGGTGGCCGGCGGCGCGTTCCCGCTGACCGCGAAGGGCAGCGACGTCACCGGCGTGCCCGCCGCCCTCGCCGTCGTGGGGCTCGCCGCCCTCGTCGCCGTCTTCGCCGTACGCCGGGCCGGCCGGCTGGCCGTCGCCGCGGTGCTCGCCCTCTCCGGAGCCGGCACCGTCGCCGCCGCGCTGCTCGGGGCGTCCGACGCCTCGGCGCTCGACGCGAAGGCCGCCGAGGCGTCCGGGGACACGTCGGCGACCGTCGGCGCCCTCTCGCACACCGCCTGGCCGTACGTGGCCGCCGTCGGCGGACTGCTGCTGCTGGTCGCCGGTCTGCTCGCGCTCCGCTACGGGCGCCTGTGGCCCGCCATGTCCGGGCGCTACGAGCGCGGTGGCGCCCCCCGCCCCCGCCGGGCGGCCGCCCCGGCCGACCCGGACCGCCCCGAGGACCTCTGGAAGGCCCTCGACCGGGGCGAGGACCCGACCGGCTCGTAGGGCCTGTCCGACACTTTCCGTCTGCTGCGCGACGCCGTGCACGCAGCAGACGGAAACGGTCGGACAGGCCCTGGGACACGCGCCCCCGCCCGCCCGACCCCCGGCGCACGACGGCCGGGCGTGTGCGGGACAATGGGGACGAGCGTCCCGCTCACCCACGCACACGGCAACGAGGAGCAAGCAATGGCGGGCAGCAGCCACGGTCACACCCCGGCCGCCTGGACCGGTGTCATCATCGCCTTCATCGGTTTCTGCGCCGCGGGCGCGTTCATGGTGATGGACCAGCCCGTGGGCTTCTGGGCCGGACTGGGTGTCGTCCTCCTCGGTGGCGTCGTCGGCGCCGTCATGCGCGCGATGGGCATGGGCCAGCCGAAGAGCCACCACCCGGTGCACGAGATGACCGGCGACCGCGAGCCGGCCCGCGCCCAGGGCTGAGCCCCGCGGACCAGACCCCGACGGGGGCGGTGGCCGGCGTGTGCCGGTGCCGCCCCGCGGCGCGTCCGGGGAGAATGCACCCGTGAACGCCCCCAGCACGCACGCGTCCCGGCCGGGCGGCCCGGCTGGCCGTCCCGCCGGCCTGCTCGCCGCCGTGGCCGGAACCTTCGCCTACGTCGCCGCCGTCGACCCCAACGAGCCCGGCCACTACCCGGTCTGCCCGCTGCTGCACCTCACCGGCCTGTACTGCCCCGGCTGCGGCGGACTGCGCAGCGCCCACGCCGTCGCCCACGGCGACCTGCTGACCGCGCTCCAGGCCAACGCCCCCGCCGTCCTCGGCTACGCGGCCTTCGCCGTGCTGTGGACCGTCTGGTGGTGCGGACGGCGCGCGGCAGGCCCTTCCGGCTCGACCCGCCCCCCGCGCTGGTGTGGTCGGCGGCGCGTTGCTGCTGGTCTTCACGGTGGTCCGGAACACGCCGTTCGGTGGCTGGCTGCACCCTTGAACAAGCGGTGATCGTCCAGGTAATGGACCGCGTGTCAGCCGGATGCGGGGCATTCGCCCTGCTCCGGATACCATCGCAGGGACCAGCCAAGCCCGACCGTCAGGAAGGGGGCCGCTCGCGTGAGTGTGCTCGACGAGATCATCGACGGAGTCCGTGCCGACCTGGCGGAGCGGCAGGCGCGCGTCAGCCTCGACGAGCTCAAGGAGCGCGCGGCCAAGGCGCCCGCGGCCAAGGACGGCGTGGCCGCCCTGCGCGGCGACGGCGTCAAGGTGATCTGCGAGGTCAAGCGCTCCAGCCCGTCCAAGGGCGCGCTGGCCGCGATCGCCGACCCGGCCGCCCTCGCCGCCGACTACGAGGCGGGCGGCGCCGCCGTCATCTCCGTCCTCACCGAACAGCGCCGCTTCGGCGGCTCGCTGGCCGACCTGGAGGCCGTCCGCGCCAAGGTCGACATCCCGGTGCTGCGCAAGGACTTCATCGTCACCTCGTACCAGCTCTGGGAGGCCCGCGCCTACGGCGCCGACCTGGCGCTGCTGATCGTGGCCGCCCTGGAGCAGTCCGCCCTGGAGTCGCTGATCGAGCGCGCCGAGTCCATCGGGCTCACCCCGCTCGTCGAGGTCCACGACGAGGACGAGGTCGAGCGGGCGGTCGACGCCGGCGCCAAGGTCATCGGCGTCAACGCGCGCAACCTCAAGACCCTCGAGGTCGACCGCGGGACCTTCGAGCGGGTCGCCCCCGAGATCCCCGCCCACCTCGTCCGGGTGGCCGAGTCCGGCGTGCGCGGCCCGCACGACCTCATCGCCTACGCCAACGCCGGTGCCGACGCCGTCCTGGTGGGCGAGTCCCTGGTCACCGGCAAGGACCCGAGGACGGCGGTCTCCGACCTGGTGGCGGCGGGCGAACACCCCGCCCTGCGCCACGGCCGCTGAGATCTCGCTAGGCTGACCCCCGATGACGCTCTCCCGACTCGCACGTGGCTGCCGGCCCCGCGGCTGCCGTGCCCCCGCCCGCCGGGTGCACGGCCGCAGGGTCCGCTACGTCATCGGCGACGAGCCGGGCCAGGTGAACGGCAGACGATGGCAGCGCCCCGTCAGGGGCGCGGGGCTCTGACGACATGCGGCTCCGCCGCGTGGACGTGAACAACCACACTCGGCGTGTGACCGACGGCCGGCCTCCGCCCCGGAAGGGGCGCGGGGAACCGCGCGACCGGCCACGCACGACCCGCGGTCGACGAACCACCCCCGCCCCCACGGCGCCCAGTGTCTTCCATCGCACTCACCGTGAGGTACACGCATGCCCAGCACCTTCTTCATCCCCGACCCGGAGGGCCACGTCCCCTCCGGCGAGGGCTACTTCGGCGCCTTCGGCGGCAAGTTCATCCCCGAGGCCCTCGTCGCGGCGGTCGACGAGGTCGCCGTCGAGTACGACAAGGCCAAGGCCGACCCGGAGTTCGCCCGGGAGCTCGACGAGCTCCTGGCCCACTACACCGGCCGCCCCAGCGCCCTCACCGAGGTACCCCGCTTCGCCGGGCACGCCGGGGGCGCCCGCGTCTTCCTCAAGCGCGAGGACCTGAACCACACCGGCTCACACAAGATCAACAATGTGCTCGGCCAGGCCCTGCTCACCAAGCGCATGGGCAAGACCCGGGTCATCGCCGAGACCGGCGCCGGGCAGCACGGCGTGGCCACCGCCACCGCCTGTGCCCTGTTCGGCCTCGAGTGCACGATCTACATGGGCGAGATCGACACCCGGCGCCAGGCGCTCAACGTGGCCCGGATGCGGATGCTCGGCGCCGAGGTCATCGCCGTGAAGTCCGGCAGCCGCACCCTGAAGGACGCCATCAACGAGGCGTTCCGGGACTGGGTCGCCAACGTCGACCGCACCCACTACCTGTTCGGCACCGTCGCCGGCCCGCACCCCTTCCCGGCCATGGTCCGCGACTTCCACCGCGTCATCGGCGTGGAGGCCCGCCGCCAGCTCCTGGAGCAGGCCGGCCGGCTGCCCGACGCCGCGATCGCCTGCGTCGGCGGCGGCTCCAACGCCATCGGCCTGTTCCACGCCTTCATCCCCGACGAGGGCGTCCGCCTGATCGGCTGCGAGCCCGCCGGACACGGCATCGAGAGCGGCGAGCACGCGGCCACCCTCACCGCGGGCGAGCCCGGCATCCTGCACGGCTCCCGTTCCTACGTCCTGCAGGACGACGAGGGCCAGATCACCGAGCCGTACTCGATCTCCGCCGGCCTGGACTACCCGGGCATCGGACCCGAGCACGCCTACCTCAAGGACAGCGGCCGCGGCGAGTACCGGGCCGTCACCGACGACGCCGCCATGCAGGCCCTGCGCCTGCTGTCGCGCACCGAGGGCATCATCCCGGCCATCGAGTCCGCGCACGCCCTGGCCGGCGCCCTGGAGGTCGGCAGGGAGCTCGGCGAGGACGGGCTGATCGTCGTCAACCTCTCGGGACGCGGCGACAAGGACATGGACACCGCGGCCCGCTACTTCGGGCTGTACGACACGGACGCCGAGGTCGGCGAGGACGCCGCCGGCACCGCCGAGATCGAGGGGGACGCCAAGTGAGCGGGAACGTGCGGTTGCTGAGCGACACCCTGGCCGCGGCGAAGGCCGAGGGCCGTGCCGCCCTCATCGCCTACCTCCCGGCCGGGTTCCCGACCGTGGACGGCGGCATCGAGGCGGTCAAGGCCGCGCTGGAGGGCGGCGCCGACGTCGTCGAGGTGGGGCTGCCGCACAGCGACCCCGTCCTGGACGGCCCGGTCATCCAGACCGCCGACGACATCGCCCTGCGCGGCGGGGTGAGGATCGCGGACGTGATGCGCACGGTGCGCGAGGCCCACGCGGCCACGGGCGCGCCGATCCTCGTCATGACGTACTGGAACCCCATCGACCGCTACGGCGTGGAGCGGTTCACCGCCGAGCTGGCGGAGGCCGGGGGCGCCGGGTGCATCCTGCCCGACCTGCCGGTCCAGGAGTCCTCGCTGTGGCGGGAGCACGCCGAGAAGCACGGGCTGGCCACGGTCTTCGTGGTGGCGCCCAGCAGCAAGGACGAGCGGCTCGCCGAGATCACCGCGGCCGGCAGCGGCTTCGTCTACGCCGCATCGCTCATGGGTGTCACCGGCACTCGCGCGTCGGTCAGTTCCCAGGCCGAGGACCTGGTGCGGCGCACCCGCGCCACCACCGACACCCCCGTCTGCGTCGGGCTCGGCGTGTCGAACCCGGAGCAGGCCGCCGAGGTCGCCCGGTTCGCCGACGGGGTGATCGTCGGCTCCGCCTTCGTCAAGCGGATGCTGGACGCGCCCGACGACGCCGCGGGCGTCGAGGCGGTCCGGGCCCTCGCCGGTGATCTGGCCAGGGGAGTGCGCGGGCAGGTGTGACCCGTCGGCCGTGCGAGGCGGGCCGTGGGGTCCCTCGTACGGGTGGACCTGGGACCGGGGAGGCGCTGGGCGCCTCCCCGGTTCGTTCTGCGGGGTGTGAGCGAGAAGAACCGTGAGGGAAAGCGCACCGCCCGTGAGCGGCTGGCGGTCGAGCGTGAGAAGCAGAAGGCGGCGGACAGGCGGCGCCGCACCCTGATCGTGGGTGCGAGCGTGGTGTGTGTCCTGGGGCTCGCGGCCGTGATCGGCGTCGTCGCGGCGAACTCGGGCGGCGACGACGAGAGCAAGGCGTCCGGTCCCGTCGTGGCGCCTTCGGGCGCGCAGGGCAAGGACGGCCTGGCCATCCCCGTCGGCAAGGAGGACGCCAAGGCCACGCTCACGGTGTGGGAGGACTTCCGCTGCCCCGCCTGCAAGGCCTTCGAGCAGACCTACCGCTCCACGCTGAACGAGCTGACCGAGGCGGGCAAACTGAAGGTCGAGTACCACCTGGTCACGCTGATCGACGGCGGCCTCGGCGGCAGCGGCTCCCTCAGCGCGGCCAACGCGGCGGCGTGCTCCCAGGACGCGGGGAAGTTCACCGAGTACCACGACGTGCTGTTCGAGAACCAGCCGATGGAGAGCGACGACGCCTTCTCCAGCGACGCCAAGCTGTTCGACCTGGCGAGCAAGGTGGACGGACTCGACACCCCCGCCTTCCGCACCTGCGTCGAGGACGGTACCCACGACAGCTGGGTGGTCAAGTCCAACGAGGCCTTCCAGAAGGGCGGCTTCAGCGGCACCCCCACCGTGCTGTTCGACGGCAAGAACATCTACCAGGACCGCTCCATGACGCCCGAGAAGCTGAAGGAGATGGTCGAGGAGGCCAACAAGTCCTGAGGGGCGTGTCTCCGAGGGGCCTGTTATGGAGCCGTAGCCGGACCGCCTGCCGCGCGGGCCGTCCGGCACGGTAGCGTCGACCCTGCCATGGAACTTGCCTACATTCCCAGCCCGTCGAGCGGGGTGCTGTACCTCGGCCCCGTTCCGCTGCGCGGCTACGCGTTCTGCATCATCATCGGCGTCTTCGTTGCCGTCTGGCTCGGCAACAAGCGCTGGATCGCCCGGGGCGGGCGGGCCGGCACGGTGGCGGACATCGCTGTCTGGGCCGTGCCGTTCGGTCTGATCGGCGGCCGGCTCTACCACGTGATCACGGACTACCAGCTGTACTTCAGCGAGGGCCGTGACTGGGTGGACGCCTTCAAGATCTGGGAGGGCGGCCTCGGCATCTGGGGCGCCATCGCCCTGGGCGCGCTCGGCGCGTGGATCGGCTGCCGCCGCCGCGGCATCCCGCTGCCCGCGTACGCCGACGCCATCGCCCCCGGCATCGCCCTCGCGCAGGCCATCGGCCGCTGGGGCAACTGGTTCAACCAGGAGCTGTACGGGCGGGCCACCGACGTGCCGTGGGCGGTGGAGATCACCTCCTCCTCCGACGGCCGGGTGCCGGGCACGTACCACCCGACGTTCCTGTACGAGTCGCTGTGGTGCGTCGGCGTGGCGCTGCTGGTGATCTGGGCCGACCGGCGCTTCAAGCTCGGCCACGGACGCGCCTTCGCGCTGTACGTCGCCGCGTACTGCGCGGGCCGCTTCTGGATCGAGTACATGCGGGTCGACGAGGCGCACCACGTCCTCGGCATGCGGCTGAACAACTGGACCTCGATCCTCGTCTTCCTGCTCGCGGTGCTGTACATCGTGCTGTCCGCGCGGAAGCGGCCGGGCCGGGAGGACACGGTCGAGCCCGGCGCGAGCGACGGCGACGGACCGGCCGACGGGGAGAAGAAGGCCGACGACAAGAAGGCCGACGCCGCCGAGGAGGGTGAGACCCCGTCCGCGAAGGAGCGGGCGGACGCGCCCGCCGAGGACTCCGGCGCCTCCACGGACTCCGGCGCCTCCACGGACTCCGAGGAGTCCAAGGACGGGGCCGGGTCGGCCAAGAAGGGCTGACCGCCCGCCGTACATCCGCCGAGGGCGCCCGGGGAGACCCCGGGCGCCCTCCGCGCGTCAGCGTTTGTGGGCCAGGGACAGCGTGCGGTGGGCCGCCGCCACCACCGCCGCGTCCACGAAGGTGCCGTCCGGGAGCGCCTGGGCCCCCCGCGTGGCCGCCGCTGCCTTGAGCACCGTCTCCGCCTGCTCGATCTCGCGCGCCGTCGGCAGGTAGGCGCGCTCGATGACCGGGAGCTGGCGCGGATGGATCGCGGCGCGGCCCAGGAACCCCAGGGCGCGGCCCCGCACGCAGGACGCCTCCAGGCCCTCCAGGTCGCGGATGTCCGGGTGCACGGACTGCGTGGGCGGGGCCAGCCCGGCCGCGCGGGCCGCCACCACCACCCGGGCCCTGCACCAGTCCAGGCCGGAGTCCTCGCGCACCCCGAGGTCGGCCCGCAGATCCGCCTCTCCGATCGCGATGCCGCGCAGGGCCGGGTGGGCGGTCGCCACGGCGTGGGCATGCTCGATGCCCAGCGCGGTCTCCAGCAGGGCGTACAGCGGCGGGGAACCGCCCCGCGCGGAGACGGTCCGGCGCGCCACGCGCACCACGTCGGCCGGCGAGGACACCTTGGGCAGCCGCAGCCCCGACAGGCCGGGGGCCGGGGCGACGGCCGCCAGGTCGGCCGGTCCCCAGGGGCCGGTGAGGGCGTTGACGCGTACATGGACCGGCACCGGCTGCGGGTCGCGCAGCAGCTCGGCGGTGGCGCCGCGGGCGTAGGCCTTGCGGTCGGGCGCGACCGCGTCCTCCAGATCGACCACCACCACGTCGGCCCCCGAGACGAGCGCCTTCGCCACCACCGCCGGACGGTCGCCCGGGGCGTACAGCCAGGTCAGCGGGAAGCCCGTCACAGGGCGCCCTCCGCGCGCAGTTCCGCGAGCTCGGCCGGGGTGAGACCCAGCTCGGTGAGGACCTCCTCGGTGTCCGCGCCGTGCGGGCGGCCCGCCCAGCGGATCGCGCCGGGGGTGCCGGAGAGCCGGAAGAGCACGTTCTGCATGCGCAGCGGACCCAGCTCCGGGTCGTCGACCGTGGTGATCGTGCCCAGCGCCTGGTACTGCGGGTCCGCCATCACGTCCCGTACGTCCTGGACCGGGGCGACGGCCGCCTCCGCCTTCTCGAAGGCGGCCACGACGTCGGCGCGGGTGTGCCGGGCGATCCAGCCGCCGACCGCCTCGTCCAGGACGTCCGCGTGCCGGGCCCGGCCCTCGCCGGTGGCGAACCAGGGCGCGTCGATCAGGTCGGGCCGGCCCACCAGCACCATCACCCGCTCGGCGATCGACTGGGCCGAGGTGGAGACGGCGACCCAGGTGCCGTCGGCGGTGAGGTACGTGCCGCGCGGGGCGTTGTTCTGCGAGCGGTTGCCGGTGCGGGGCTGGACGTGACCGAGCTGGTCGTACCACGTGGGGTGGGGGCCGAGGGCGCTGAGGATCGGCTCGATCAGGGCCGTGTCGACGACCTGCCCCTCACCGGTGCGGTCGCGCCCCGTGAGGGCGGTCATGACCGCGTAGGCCGTGGTGAGCCCCGCGATCGAGTCGGCCAGGCCGAACGGCGGCAGCGTGGGCGGGGCGTCCGGTTCGCCGGTGAGCGCGGCGAAGCCGCTCATCGCCTCGGCGAGGGTGCCGAAGCCCGGCCGGCGCGCGTACGGGCCGAACTGGCCGAAGCCGGTGACCCGGGCCAGGATCAGCCCGGGGTTGGCGGCGGACAGCTCGGGCCAGCCCAGGTCCCACTTCTCCAGGGTGCCGGGGCGGAAGTTCTCGATGACCACGTCGGCGGTGCGCACCAGGCGCAGCAGGGTGGTGCGGCCGCCTGGCGTGGACAGGTCGAGGGTGATGGTGCGCTTGTTGCGGCCGAGCACCTTCCACCACAGGCCGATGCCGTCCTTCGACGGCCCGTGGCCCCGTGAGGGGTCCGGTCTCCTCGGGTGCTCGACCTTGACGACCTCGGCGCCGAAGTCGCCGAGCAGGGTCGCCGCGAGGGGGCCGGCGAAGAGGGTGGCGAGGTCCAGGACGCGCAGACCGGTGAGCGGGGGAGCGGCGGGGGCGGCGGCGGCCGGTTCGGGGGGTGTCGTCATGGGCGGGACGCCTCCAGGTGGGTCAGACGGGCCAGGGTGTCGAAGCCGGTGCCGTCGAAGTCGCCGACGGAGGTGGCCAGGCGGTTCTTCAGCGGGGCCGTCCAGCGTTCGGGCAGCGCGCGGGGCGAGCCGGCCAGCAGCCCGGCGACGCTGCCGGCGGTGGCACCGACCGAGTCGGTGTCCCAGCCCCCGGACACCGCGCGGCAGACCGAGGCGGTGAAGTCCCCGTCGGCGTGGGTGAGGGCGGCGGCGAGCAGGGCCGTGTTGGGGACGGCGTGCACCCAGTGGTGGGTGGCGCCGTACGCCGCGTGCAGCAGGTCGACGACGGTGTCGAAGCCGGTGTGTTCCCGGGCCAGCCGTACGGCGTCACGGACGGCCATGGCGAGCCGGGAGCGGGGCGGGACGACGGTGAGGCCCGTGCGCAGACAGGCGTGCACGTCGTGCTCACCCGTGGCCGCGGCGGCGATGACGGCGGCGGTGAACATCGCCGCGTAGACGCCGTTGGCGGTGTGGGTGAGGACGGCGTCGCGGTGCGCCTGCGCGGCGGCGGCGCCCGGGTCGCCGGGGTTGGTCCAGCCGTGGACGTCGGCGCGGATCAGGGCGCCGATCCACTCGCGGAACGGGTTGCGGTGGCGGGCGGTGAGCGGGGGTTCGAGGCCGTCGAGGAGGTTGCGGTAGGCGACGCGCTCGGCGGTGAAGGTGCGGCCGGCGGGCAGCTCGTCGAGCCAGACGCGGGCCACGTCGGCGGTGCCGAAGCGACGGCCGTGGCGCCGCAGCACGAGCAGCGCGAGCAGCGGGTAGTTGAGGTCGTCGTCCTCGGGCATGCCGTCGATGTTCTCGGCGAGCGAGGTGGCCGCGGAGCGCCGGTTCCAGGGGTGCGCGGCCAGCAGCTCCGCGGGGACGCCCCGGGCGGTGAACCAGTCGTTCAAGGGCCAGTTGCCGGCGGCGCGGGCGAGGGCGCGGATGGCCGCGAGGGGGAGCTTCTCCACCGGCTTGCCCAGCAGGCAGCCGGCCGACCTGCCCAGCCAGGCGGCCTCCAGCCGGGCCTCGAACGCGGGCCCGTCCCAGGCCGGCGGGGCGGCGGGTGAGGCGGGCCAGTCCGGGCACAGGGCCCTGACGGCGGAGAGGTCGGTCGGCTCGTCGTCCGCCAGGGTGCTGGGCAGGTCGGCCAGTTCGTCCAGCAGGTCACCGGCCAGCAGCCGCAGACAGCGGGAGGCCGGCCGGGGGGAGGCGCCGGCGGCGGAGGGGGCCGGCGGGCCGCCCGCCGCGAGCCAGCGGGCGGCGACCGCCGACGGCTCACGGCCGTCCAGGGCGGCCTGGCGCAGTTCGTGGCCGACGAGGTCCTCGGGCTGGACCCAGGTCAGTCGGAGCATCCGGCCCCTCCCAGCTGTGCGAACGCCCGCTCGTGGGCGCGGCGGCGCTCCACGTCCCGGGCGAAGACCTCGCGGGCCACCTCGGTCAGCGCGGCGGCCGGCTCCCACAGGTCGAGGCGGCTGGCCGCCGCCACCGTCTTGGCCCACTCCTCGGGGACGGGCGAGCCGAGCGCGCCGGTCACCGCCCCGGCCATCGTGGCGATGGAGTCGCAGTCGCGGCCGTAGTTCACCGCGCCCAGCACCGCGTGCCGGGCGTCGCCGCGCGCCACCAGCACCATGCCGAGGGCGACCGGCAGCTCCTCGATCGCGTGCAGCCGGGATGGGCGCCGGGCACCCAGCGAGGGGGAGCGGTAGTCGGGGCCCACGGTGTCGTAGGGGGCGACCGCCGCGCGCAGCGGACCGAGTGCCGACTCGAAGTCGGTGTGCCGCTCCGCCTCCGCGCAGACCCGCTCGATCGCCTCCCGGGTGCCGTCCTTGGCCAGGGACAGGCACGCGGCGACGACCGACTCCGGGGTCGCCCCGGGCGCGCAGGCCGCCGCCACGGCCGCCGCGAACACCCCGGCCGCCTCCCTGCCGTACGACGACTGGTGGGCGCCCGCGACGTCCAGGGCCTCGGCGTACGCGGCGGCCGGGTGGGCCGCGTTGACCAGCCCGACCGGGGCCATGTACATCGCGGCGCCGCAGTTCACGATGTTGCCCGCCCCTGCCTCGCGCGGGTCCACGTGGCCGTAGTGCAGCCGGGCCACCAGCCACTTCTCGGCGAGGAAGATCCGGTGCAGCGGGAGCGTCTCCGCCTCCAGCTCCGGGATCCAGCGCGGGTTCGTCATCAGGTCCGGCACCAGGTGGTCGGCGACCGCGTAGGCGTCCAGGTGGTCGCGGACCCGTGCGTACACCCGGACCAGCGCGTGGGTCATCAGGGTGTCGTCGGTGACGTGGCCGTCGCCCTTGTGGTACGGCGCGACGGGGCGGGCGGTGCGCCAGGCGTCGCCGTTCCACGGGCCGACCACGCCGTGCACGCGGCCGCCGTGGCGCTCGGTGATCTGCTCGGGGGAGTACCCCTCGACCGGGCCGCCGAGGGCGTCGCCGACGGCCGCCCCGACCAGGGCCCCGGTGATCCGTTCCGCCAGGGAAGGCGTGCTTGTTCGGTCTTCGGTGGATTCGCGTGTCATGCCGGAATCATCCTCTCGGTGCGGCCGGCTGGGCGGCTTCCAGGAGCCCGGCGAGTTCGACCAGGTCCGTCCCTGTGAGCCGGGGCAGCACACAGCCGGAGAGGGTGCGGCAGCTCTCCCGCCACGACCGGGGGATCGCGGCGCTCCCGCCCAGCGCCCCGGTGAGGGCGCCGGCCAGCGCCGGGGCGGAGTCCGCGACCCGGGACAGGCAGGCCGCCGCGGGGACCGCCTCCGCGATCCGGCCGCGGGCGGCGGTGGTCAGGGCGAGGGCGACGGGGACGGTCTCGGCGGCGGCGACGCCGTAGCTGTAGACGTGGTCGACGATCTGGTGCTCCAGCGACGGCACCAGGGCGAAGGCGCTGTCGGCGTCCGCCGCGAGGACCAGCGCGTGCCGGGCGTTGCGGCCGATCTCGGTGTCCTCGGGCAGTTCGGCGCAGGCGGCCTCCACGCAGGCGCGCGGGTCCGCCCCGGCCAGCGCCAGCGACACGGCGGCGGCCATGGCGCGCGCGCCGTGCACACCGTCACCGTCCTGGGTGTAGCGGGCGTCGAACTCGGCGAGGTCGGCGGCGGCCCGCGGGTCGCCCGCGTGCGCCACGGCCAGCACGCAGGCCCGGACGCAGGCGGCGTCGTCGAAGTAGTGCGGGTTGTCGTGCCCGGTGGCGGGCGGGCGCAGACCGGTGGCGAGGTTGCCGAGGCCGGCCCGTACGGAGATGCGGGCGCGCAGGGGCAGGACGGCGGACTCGGTCTCGGGGGCCCGCTCGGTGGCGGCGGCCACCTCGGCCGCGACCGCGTTCCAGGTCAGGTCGATGGCGGCGCGGGTACGGCGCTCCCGGCTCAGGTCGCCGAGCACGGTGTCGTCGCCCGCGAGCAGCACCGCCTCGGCGGCGAACGCGGCCCACTCGGCGTCGTCGGAGGGGCCGAGGCGCAGGGGCTCGGGGGGCTGGTTGAGGGCGATGGGGACGGGGAGCGTGGTGGTGGCGTTCTGCTCGGCGAAGGTGTCCAGTTCGCGGGTGAGCCGCCGGGTCCACTCGGGCATGCGGGCGGCGCGGTGGCGGGCGGCGGGCCAGCCGGCGGCGTCCCCGGCGGCGAGTCCGAGGAGCAGGCCCTCGACGGCCGAGCGGGCCGGACGGGGTGCGGGTCCGGCGGGTGTGCGCGGCGCCGGGGCCGCGTCGTCCCGCGCGGTGCCGGGGGCCGGAGTGTCGTGGGTGGCCGGAGTGTCGTCGGTGGTCGGTGCGGGGGTGGTGGAGGTCATGTGGGGGTCTCCGGGGTCAGGAGGTCCGCGATGTCGAGGACGTGGTGGCCGGCCATGGCGGGCAGGCAGCTGCCGCGGGCCGGGGTGATGGCCGCGGCCCAGTGCTCCGGGACGGCGGCGACACCCTGGGTCGCCCCCGCCAGCGCGCCCGCGACCGCCGCCGTCGTGTCGGCGTCGCGGCCCATGTTCACGGCGGTCAGCACCGCTTGTTCGAAGTCGCCGTCGGCCGTCGCGTACGCGCCGAAGGCGAGGGCCACCGCCTCGGGCGCCAGGTCGGTCCAGGGGTAACCGCCGATCACCACCGCGGCGCGGACGGCGCGTTCGCCGTGGTGGGCGGCGGTCACCGCGCGGCGCAGCGAGCGGGCGGTCCAGGAGTCGTCCGGCACCACGGCCAGTGCCGAGGCCACGACGGTGACCACCGGTGCCCCGGCCATGGCCGCCGCGACGCCCGCCGCGACCGCCTGCCCGCCGTAGATGCCCTCGCCGTCGTGGCTGACCGAACCGTCGATCGCCGCGAGCCGGGCCGCCTCGTCCGGGCGTCCGGCCGCGTGCACGCCGTACGGCGCCGCCCGCATCGCCAGCCCGTCGCTCCAGGCGTGCCGGTGCTGGGCGGAGATGGGCGCGGCGAGCCCCCGGCGCAGGTTCTCCAGGGTGCCGCGCTCGCTGAAGCCGGCGCCCCGGAAGGGGCCCTCGGCGCGGTCGGCGATCCACTCGTGCCAGGCCGCCTCGACATGCGCGGGGGTGAGCGCGGAGCCGTGCCGGGCCACCAGCAGTCCGGAGAAGATGGCGTACTCGGTGTCGTCCGTGCCCGCCGGGGGGTCGGTCACGTAACCCGTGACGCGGCCCCACTTCGCGCGGATCTCGGAGGGCTTCATGTTCTCGGCGGGCGCGCCGAGGGCGTCGCCGACGGCCAGGCCGAGCAGCGCGCCGCGTGCCCGTTCGCGGAGACCGGGGGCGTCCCCGGGCGCGGGCACCGAGGGGATGCGGGCGGTCGATGCCATACGCGGCTCTCCTCTCAGGCGCGCCCCGCGGGGCGCGGGCCCTTTGCGGAACTGTCCCCGGTGCCGTGTTCGCCGCAGCCTCGTCCGCCCGAGCGTCACCCGGACGACATCGGCGGGGCCATCCACGCACCGCGGTGAGAACCGCAAAACCGCTGGTTAGCCCAGCCTTTCCTTGCTGGCAGGAGGTTCGGTCGAGGCGTAGACTGGTTTTCGTCGAAAAATAGAACGAGTCCAAATGGGCACCCGGGCGAGGGTGCCCGAGAACGTCCTGGGGGACCGGCATGGCCATCATCGAGACCGAGGCGACGCTGCACGAGGCGCACCGCGACAACCACACCCACCGCGACGTCAACGGCGGCTGGCTGCGCCCGGCGGTGTTCGGCGCGATGGACGGGCTGGTCTCCAACCTCGCCCTGATGACGGGCGTCGCCGGCGGCGCCGTCGGCCAGCAGACCGTCGTCCTCAGCGGCCTCGCGGGACTGGCCGCCGGTGCCTTCTCCATGGCGGCCGGCGAGTACACCTCGGTCGCCTCCCAGCGTGAGCTGGTCGAGGCCGAGCTGGCCGTCGAGCGGCGTGAGCTGCGCAAGCACCCGGAGGACGAGGAGGCCGAGCTCGCCGCGCTCTACGAGGCCCGCGGGGTCGAGCCGGAGCTGGCCCGCGAGGTCGCCCGGCAGCTCTCCCGCGACCCCGAGCAGGCGCTGGAGATACACGCCCGTGAGGAGCTGGGCGTCGACCCCTCCGACCTGCCGTCGCCCACCGTCGCCGCCGTGTCCAGCTTCGGCTCCTTCGCCCTGGGCGCGCTGCTGCCGGTCCTGCCCTTCCTGCTCGGCGCGAGCAGCCTGTGGCCGGCCGTGCTGGTGGCGCTGCTCGGACTGTTCCTGTGCGGTGCCGTGGTGGCCAAGGTCACGGCGCGGTCCTGGTGGTACAGCGGACTGCGGCAGCTGGCCCTCGGCGGTGCGGCGGCCGGTGTGACGTACGCCCTCGGCTCGCTGTTCGGAACGGCCGTAGGATGAGGCCCCTTGCGTTTATGCGGAGCCTCGCATAAATAATCATTACTTGCTGGTTTCGCACGTGTGACCAGTGGGCATGAGCCGTACGCGCTGCAGGCAATGAGGCCTGCGGCGCGCCCAGCGGGCGAGGCGACGAAGCCTTTCCCCGCCATCGGACCGGCGGACACCGATCTGCCCGCCGCGGTCCCCACAGTCTCTCGTCGACACAGGTGCGGAACCCCGCCGCGACCCACTCGATGTCCGCATGCTGGAACAGAAGTCCCGGTTCCCGAGAGTCGTTCCATCATGTAACCTGCACGAAATTTAGCCACGCAGAGGGCCAACGTCGTCCCTCGGCACGCATATGCCACATGACGACGACGGGAGAGCCGATGCGTACGCCGCGCCAGCCGTCCCAGCATTCCTCGAACGACCGCACGAGCTGGTCGTTCATGGATGCTCGCCCTGCTGCGCAGGGTATGTACGACCCCCGCAACGAGCACGACGCCTGCGGCGTCGGCTTCGTCGCCACCCTCACCGGCGAGGCGTCCCACACCCTGGTCGACCAGGCCCTCACGGTCCTGCGCAACCTGGAGCACCGCGGTGCCACCGGCTCCGAGCCGGACTCCGGCGACGGAGCGGGCATCCTGTCCCAGATCCCGGACGCCTTCTTCCGTGAGGTGGCCGAATTCGACCTGCCCGAGGCGGGCGGATACGCCGCCGGCATCGCCTTCCTGCCCGGGGAGGGCACGGACGCCGCCGTCGCCCGCATCGAGGAGATCGCCGCCGCCGAGGGGCTGACCGTGCTCGGCTGGCGCGAGGTGCCGGTCGCGCCCCAGCTGCTGGGTGCCACCGCCCGCTCCACCATGCCGGTCTTCCGGCAGCTCTTCGTCTCCGACGGCACCAGCCGGGACATCGCCCTGGACCGCAAGGCGTTCCTGCTGCGCAAGCGCGCCGAGCGCGAGGTGGGCGTCTACTTCCCGTCGCTGTCCGCGCGGACCATCGTCTACAAGGGCATGCTGACCACCGGCCAGCTGGAGCCCTTCTTCCCGGACCTGTCCGACCGCCGCTTCGCCTCCGCGATCGCGCTGGTGCACTCCCGGTTCTCCACGAACACCTTCCCGTCGTGGCCGCTGGCGCACCCGTACCGCTTCGTCGCGCACAACGGTGAGATCAACACCGTCAAGGGCAACCGCAACTGGATGCGGGCCCGCGAGTCCCAGCTGATGTCCGACCTGTTCGGCACGGCGAAGGACCTGGAGCGCACCTTCCCGGTCTGCACCCCGGACGCCTCGGACTCCGCCTCGTTCGACGAGGTGCTCGAACTGCTGCACCTGGGCGGCCGCTCGCTCCCGCACTCCGTGCTGATGATGATCCCGGAGGCGTGGGAGAACCACGACTCCATGGACCCGGCCCGGCGCGCCTTCTACCAGTACCACTCCACGATGATGGAGCCCTGGGACGGCCCGGCCTGCGTCACCTTCACCGACGGCACCCAGGTCGGCGCCGTGCTCGACCGCAACGGCCTGCGCCCCGGCCGGTACTGGGTCACCGACGAGGGCCTGGTCGTCCTCGGCTCCGAGGTCGGCGTGCTCGACATCGACCCGGCCAAGGTGGTCCGCAAGGGCCGGCTGCAGCCCGGCCGCATGTTCCTCGTGGACACCGCCGAGCACCGCATCATCGAGGACGACGAGATCAAGGCCGCCCTCGCCGCGGAGCACCCCTACGCGGAGTGGCTCGAGGCCGGCGAGATCGAGCTGAGCGACCTGCCCGGGCGGGAGCACATCGTGCACACCCACGCCTCGGTCACCCGCCGGCAGCAGACCTTCGGGTACACCGAGGAGGAGCTGCGCGTCATCCTCGCCCCGATGGCCAAGGCCGGCGCCGAGCCCATCGGCTCCATGGGCACCGACTCGCCGATCGCCGCGCTCAGCGAGCGCCCGCGGCTGCTGTTCGACTACTTCACCCAGCTGTTCGCGCAGGTCACCAACCCGCCGCTGGACGCCATCCGCGAGGAGCTGGTCACCTCGCTGCGCTCCTCCCTGGGCCCGCAGGGCAACCTGCTGGAGCCGACGGCCGCGGCGTGTCGCAGCGTCACCCTGCCCTTCCCGGTGATCGACAACGACGAGCTGGCCAAGCTCATCCACATCAACGCCGACGGCGACATGCCCGGGTTCAAGGCCGCGACCCTCTCCGGCCTCTACCGGGTGGCCGGCGGCGGTGAGGCCCTCGCCGCCCGCATCGAGGACATCTGCGCCGAGGCCGACGCCGCCATAGAGAACGGCGCCCGCCTGATCGTCCTGTCCGACCGGCACTCCGACGCCGAGCACGCGCCGATCCCGTCGCTGCTGCTCACCGCGGCCGTCCACCACCACCTCATCCGCACCAAGCAGCGCACCCAGGTGGGCCTGCTGGTCGAGGCCGGCGACGTCCGCGAGGTCCACCACGTGGCCCTGCTCATCGGCTACGGCGCCGCCGCGGTCAACCCGTACCTGGCGATGGAGTCGGTCGAGGACCTGGTCCGCGCCGGCACCTTCCTGCCGGGCGCCGAGCCCGAGCAGGCCATCCGCAACCTCATCCACGCCCTCGGCAAGGGCGTGCTGAAGGTGATGTCCAAGATGGGCATCTCCACGGTCGCCTCCTACCGCGGCGCCCAGGTCTTCGAGGCCGTGGGTCTCGAGGAGGGCTTCGTGGAGAAGTACTTCAACGGCACCACCAGCAAGATCGGCGGCGTCGGCATCGACGTGATCGCCAAGGAGGTCGCCGCCCGCCACGCCAAGGCGTACCCCGCCTCCGGCATCGCCCCGGCGCACCGCGCCCTGGACATCGGCGGCGAGTACCAGTGGCGCCGCGAGGGGGAGCCGCACCTGTTCGACCCGGAGACGGTCTTCCGCCTCCAGCACTCCACGCGCTCCGGCCGCTACGAGATCTTCAAGAAGTACACGGAGCGGGTGAACGAGCAGTCCGAGCGGCTGATGACGCTGCGCGGCCTGTTCGGCTTCAAGCCGGGCCGCGGGCCGATCCCCGTCGAGGAGGTCGAGCCGGTCTCCGAGATCGTCAAGCGCTTCTCCACCGGCGCCATGTCGTACGGCTCCATCTCCCAGGAGGCGCACGAGACCCTCGCCATCGCCATGAACCAGCTGGGCGGCAAGTCCAACACCGGTGAGGGCGGCGAGGACCCGGAGCGCCTGTACGACCCGGCCCGCCGGTCCTCCATCAAGCAGGTCGCCTCCGGCCGCTTCGGCGTGACCTCCGAGTACCTGGTCAACTCCGACGACATCCAGATCAAGATGGCCCAGGGCGCCAAGCCCGGCGAGGGCGGCCAGCTGCCCGGCCACAAGGTCTACCCGTGGGTGGCGAAGACCCGGCACTCGACCCCGGGCGTGGGGCTCATCTCCCCGCCGCCGCACCACGACATCTACTCCATCGAGGACCTCGCCCAGCTCATCCACGACCTGAAGAACGCCAACCCCCAGGCGCGCATTCACGTCAAGCTGGTCTCCGAGGTCGGCGTCGGCACCGTCGCCGCGGGCGTCTCCAAGGCCCACGCGGACGTCGTACTGATCTCCGGCCACGACGGCGGCACCGGAGCCTCGCCGCTGACCTCGCTGAAGCACGCGGGCGGCCCCTGGGAGCTCGGCCTCGCCGAGACCCAGCAGACCCTGCTGCTCAACGGCCTGCGCGACCGGATCGTCGTGCAGACCGACGGCCAGCTGAAGACCGGCCGTGACGTGGTGATCGCCGCGCTGCTCGGCGCCGAGGAGTTCGGCTTCGCCACCGCCCCGCTGGTGGTCTCCGGCTGCGTCATGATGCGCGTCTGCCACCTGGACACCTGCCCGGTCGGCATCGCCACCCAGAACCCGGTGCTGCGCGACCGCTTCACCGGCAAGGCCGAGTACGTGGTGAACTTCTTCCGGTTCATCGCGCAGGAGGTCCGCGAGCTGCTGGCCGAGCTGGGCTTCCGCTCCATCGAGGAGGCCGTCGGCCACGCCGAGGTCCTCGACGTGACCCGCGCGGTCGACCACTGGAAGGCGCAGGGCCTGGAGCTCGAGCCGCTGTTCCACGTGCCCGAGCTGCCCGAGGGCGCCGTCCGCCACCAGGTCGTCGCCCAGGACCACGGCCTGGAGAAGGCGCTCGACAACGAGCTGATCAAGCTCGCCGCCGACGCGCTCTCCGCCACCGGCGCCGAGGACGCCCAGCCGGTGCGCGCCCAGGTAGCCATCCGCAACATCAACCGCACGGTCGGCACCATGCTCGGCCACGAGGTGACCAAGAAGTTCGGTGGCGCGGGCCTGCCCGACGACACCATCGACATCACCTTCACCGGCTCCGCCGGCCAGTCGTTCGGCGCCTTCGTCCCGCGCGGTGTCACGCTGCGCCTGGAGGGCGACGCCAACGACTACGTCGGCAAGGGCCTGTCCGGCGGCCGGATCGTCGTGCGGCCCGACCGGGCGGCCGACCACCTCGCCGAGTACAGCGTCATCGCGGGCAACACCCTCGCCTACGGCGCCACCGGCGGCGAGATGTTCCTGCGCGGCAAGACCGGCGAGCGGTTCTGCGTCCGCAACTCCGGCGCGCTCGTCGTCTCCGAGGGCGTGGGCGACCACGGCTGCGAGTACATGACGGGCGGCCACGCCGTCGTCCTCGGTGAGACCGGGCGCAACTTCGCGGCCGGCATGTCCGGCGGCGTCGCCTACGTCATCGACCTCGACCGGGACAACGTCAACGCCGGCAACGCCGGCTCCGTCGAGGCGCTGGACGACGCCGACAGGCAGTGGCTGCACGACGTGGTCCGCCGTCACCAGGAGGAGACGGGCTCCACCGTCGCCGAGAAGCTGCTCGCCGACTGGGACACCGCCGTGGAGCGCTTCAGCAAGATCATCCCCAGCACGTACAAGGCAGTGCTCGCCGCCAAGGACGCCGCCGAGCGAGCCGGTCTGTCGGAGACCGAGATCACCGAGAAGATGATGGAGGCGGCGATCAATGGCTGACCCGAAGGGCTTTCTGAACCACGGCCGCGAGGTCGCCAGGTCCCGTCCGGTCGAGGAGCGGAAGAAGGACTGGAACGAGGTCTACGTCCCCGGCTCCCTGCTGCCGATCATCAGCAAGCAGGCCAGCCGCTGCATGGACTGCGGCATCCCGTTCTGTCACAACGGCTGTCCGCTCGGAAACCTCATCCCCGAGTGGAACGACTACGCCTACCGCGAGGACTGGGGCGCGGCCAGCGACCGGCTGCACGCCACGAACAACTTCCCGGAGTTCACCGGGCGGCTGTGCCCCGCGCCGTGCGAGTCGGCCTGCGTGCTCGGCATCAACCAGCCGCCGGTCACCATCAAGAACGTCGAGGTCTCGATCATCGACAAGGCGTGGGAGACCGGTGACGTCGCCCCGCAGATTCCCGAGCGGCTGTCCGGCAAGACCGTCGCGGTCGTCGGCTCGGGCCCCGCGGGCCTGGCCGCCGCCCAGCAGCTGACCCGGGCCGGCCACACCGTCGCCGTCTACGAGCGGGCGGACCGCATCGGAGGCCTCCTGCGGTACGGCATCCCCGAGTTCAAGATGGAGAAGCGGCACATCAACCGCCGTATCGAGCAGATGCGCGCGGAGGGCACCAAGTTCCGCACCGGTGTCGAGATCGGGCGCGACATGCCGGCGACCGCGCTGCGCAAGCGGTACGACGCCGTGGTCCTCGCGGTCGGCGCGACCACCGCGCGCGACCTGCCGGTGCCGGGCCGCGAGCTCAACGGCATCCACCAGGCCATGGAGTACCTGCCGCTGGCCAACAAGGTGCAGGAGGGCGACTACGTCTCCCCGCCGATCACCGCCGAGGGCAAGCACGTCGTCGTGATCGGCGGCGGCGACACCGGCGCCGACTGCGTGGGCACCGCCCACCGCCAGGGCGCCGCCTCCGTCACCCAGCTGGAGATCATGCCCCGCCCGAACGACGACCGGGACCCGGTCGCCCAGCCCTGGCCGACCTTCCCCATGCTGTACAAGGTCACCAGCGCGCACGAGGAGGGCGGTGAGCGGGTCTACTCCGTCTCCACCACCCACTTCGAGGGCGACGAGGACGGCAACGTCCAGTGGCTGCACCTGACCGAGGTCGAGTTCGTCGACGGCAAGCTCACGCAGAAGCCGGGCACCGAGCGCAAGATCCCGGCACAGCTGGTCACCCTGGCCATGGGCTTCACCGGCACCGACCGGGACAACGGCCTGGTCGAGCAGTTCGGCCTGGAGCTGGACGCGCGCGGCAACATCGCCCGCGACGGCGACTTCCAGACCAACGTGCCCGGTGTGTTCGTCGCCGGTGACGCGGGCCGCGGTCAGTCGCTCATCGTGTGGGCGATCGCCGAGGGCCGCTCGGCCGCCCGGGGCTGCGACCGCTTCCTCACCGGGGCCAGCGCGCTGCCCGCCCCGATCCGCCCGACGGACCGCGCCCTGGCGGTCTGACCCCCCGAGACGTCCCGCACAAAGGCGTGCGGAACACCGCGGCGCCTGCCCGCCAGTCCCCGACCGGACCGACTGGGCAGGCGCCGCGAACACGTTCAGGACAGGGTGTAGTGGTCCCCGTACATCTCCCAGGTCAGCGGGGTGTCCAGCGCAAGGTTCCCGGCCTGGAGGAAGCGGCGCTGCGCGGTGTCGACGCGGGAGGTGTCGCGGTCCGGGTACCGGGTGAGCATGGTGTCGCGGCGGACGTCGAGGAAGGCGTCCAGGTACGCCTTCTCGCCGCCGCCCATGGCGGGTGTCTTCGCCTGCTTCAGCGCGCGCTCCCGCAGGGCGTAGAAGCCGGTCTCGTCGGTGCCGGTGCCGTGGAAGACCATCGCGTCGAAGTAGACGAACTGGCCGAGGGTGCCCAGGCGGTCCAGCTTGGCGAGGCGCACCGCCGGTTCGAAGTAGACACGGTCGCGCTCCTCCTCCTGCGCCGCGCGGAACTCCGGTACCTCGGCCTCCGCCTTCCAGGCGTCCGTGAAGCCGGGGTCCAGCCCT
Organism: Streptomyces tendae; assembly: GCF_008632955.1. NCBI lineage: Bacteria > Bacillati > Actinomycetota > Actinomycetes > Kitasatosporales > Streptomycetaceae > Streptomyces > Streptomyces tendae. The sequence continues at coordinate 5,141,373 of NZ_CP043959.1, read as the reverse complement.
TCGTGGGAGTCCGTGCCGTCGACCTTCCGCAGGGCGGGCAGATAGCGCGCCAGCCCGTTGCCGGGACGGTTCTCGGTGTAGTGCTCCACGAGGGTGAGCAGATCGTGGGTGCCGGTGCAGAAGCCGATGATGCCCGCGGTGTAGCCGCAGTCGTCGTCCCGGTCCTCGATGATCCCGTAGGTGGAGCGCCAGTCGGTGGTGGAGTGCTCGGCGCTCGCCACCAGCTTGTGGGCCAGCTCCTTCTTCGCCGGGGCGGCCAGTCCGGGGGGCAGGGAGGCGACGATCTCGTCGTCCTTGTCCCGCTGCTCCTCGTGGTCCTGCTCGGCGCGGTCCTTGACGTCGTCCCGGGAGGACTGCGCGCCGACCGACGTGGGGGCGGCCGGCGCGTCCGCGGCCCCCGACGGCAGGACGAAGTACACCGCCGTGGCGACCACGGGGACGCCCGCGAGGAAGAGCACACCGGCACGTTTCACTGGGGGATCCCTCCACCTGTCAGTTCGGACACCTTGACCACCGTCAAGACCGCCAGCAGCACCGCCAGCCCCGCGCACGCACCGATCTGCACCGCCGCCCGGCGGCCGTCGCGGGGGGCGTACGCGAACGCCAGGGCCACCAGCCCGCCCGTCAGCAGCCCGCCCAGGTGGCCCTGCCAGGAGGTGAAGAGCGCCGACACCACCAGCCACAGCAGCAGTCCGCCCATGAGGCGGTTCACCCCGCGCATGTCGGCGCCCACCCGCCGGGCCATCACGTAGTAGGAGGCACCCAGGCCGAACAGGGCGCCGGACGCGCCGACCGTGGGGTCCGAGGGCGCGATCAGCAGCACCAGCACCGAACCGCCCAGCGCGGACAGCAGGTACAGGGCGAGGTAGTGCAGGCGGCCCAGCATCGGCTCGACCATCCGGCCCAGATTCCACAGGGCCACCATGTTCATCACCAGGTGGAGGACGCCGAAGGTGCCCTCCGTGGGCGGCAGGTGCAGGAACGCGCCGGTCAGCAGCCGGTACCACTCGCCGCCCGCCAGCCCCTCGGGGGTGAAGCCCGGAGGGTACGCGTCGGTCCACAGGTAGTGGCCGCCGTCCGGGCCGGCCAGCCCCGCGCCCAGCATCGCGAACCGGTCCACGACCTCGGGCCGGACCACCTCCGTCAGGTACGCCAGCACGTTCAGGGCGATCAGCACGTACGTCGCGACGGGCACGGCCGAGACCCGGCCGCCCACCAGGGTGCGCGCCTGCCGCATCGACCGGGCGCCCTCCCGCACGCACTCCGGGCACTGGTGGCCCACGGCCGCCTCGCGCATGCAGTCGGGGCAGATGTACCGGTCGCAGCGGACACAGCGGACGTGACACTCCACCCGCGGATGGCGGTAACAGGTGGTGACGACGGACTCGGGCTCCACAGGCCGGCTCCTCGGCGGGGTCGGGACGGAAACGGGCCGGCGGGGACGGCGGCGCACACGACGACAGCGGCGAACAAAATAGCGAACGCCTGAGACATGGGCGAATGCTGGGGTGAAATGCCGCTCTTGTGGCGGTCGCCGACGGGATGGGGCGGGGCCCGGCCCTCAGGTGTCGCATTCCAGGACGGTCCGGCACACACCGCACCGCGCCCGCACACGCCCCGTCACCGGGACCCGGATCCGCTGGTGGCAGGTGGGGCAGGGGAACGACACCCGCAGCGGTCCGTGGCCGTCCGCCGAGAACCGGTACGGCGTCTCCCGCCCCGGCCCGGCCGCCTCCGCGTGCCCCAGGGCGTGCCGCCGGTCCCGCGCGTACCGGCGCCGCCCGGCCCACCCCGCGGAGAGCAGCGGCGGCTGCTCCGCGTCGCGCCGCGCCAGCGCCATGCCCTCCCGGTACGCCGAGTACGCCTGCGCACTGGTGAACCACACCGACGGGTCCTCGCCGAACAGCAGGGACCGCTTCGCCAGCACGTAGCCGAACTCCTCCGGCGTGAGGTACCCGAGTTTCTGGGAGGACGCGCCGTCCTCCCGGAACGCGTCCAGCAGCAGCCAGCCCGCGCCGAGGTACGTCGCCGCGGTGTCCGTGAGGATCTCGTTCTCCCGCGTCGACGGGAACGCCAGCCCCAGCCGGTGCAGGTACACGTGCGCCACCTCGTGCGCCAGCGCCGCCCCGATGTCCCGCCGATGGTCACGGAACCGGTCGTTCAGCTCGACGAAGTACTCCGGGCCCGCCGTCAGTTCCACGTTCGCCGCATGCGTCATCTCACGGAACCCGACGATCAGCCGCGCGTCCGGCAGGCGGTAGTGCCCCACCATCTCGTGAGCCACCCGCTGCGCCCCCAGATGCAGGTCGTCCGTGTCGCAGAACGCCACGTCGGCCGGCGCCACACTCACCGAGAAGGTGCGGACCGTGTCGTACGACAGGCGCCGGTACAGCGCCGTGACGGACTCCCGCACCGTCCGCAGATGCGGGTAACCGCGCTCCACCGGCCCGCCGTTCGCCACGTCGCACCCCCGCCGCGCCTGGACCCCGTTCCACTGTACGGGCCCGCCCCCGAGGCCGCCCCGTCCGCGCCCGGGGCCGCCCGGCCGTAGGCTGAACCGCCATGACCACCAGCAACGCCGCCACCCCGGACGCCGACCCCGCCGTCCTCGACGAGCTGACCCGCCTGCGCGACAGCATCGACAACATCGACGCGGCCGTCGTCCACATGCTCGCCGAGCGCTTCAAGTGCACCCAGCAGGTCGGCCGGCTCAAGGCCGAGCACCGGCTGCCGCCCGCCGACCCCGGGCGCGAGGCCCGGCAGATCGCCCGGCTGCGCGCCCTCGCCGAGAGTGCCAAGCTCGACCCGGCCTTCGCGGAGAAGTTCCTGACGTTCATCATCGCCGAGGTGATCCGCCACCACGAGCGCATCGCCGACGACACCGCGAACGGCACGGCCTGAGCACGGCGGACACCGTCTCCTCCTCCGCGGGGAGTGACAGGGCGGCCCGCGCGGTGCATGCTGCGCCGTGCACTCCTCGTCCGCCGGCGAGCACCGTCCGTCAGCGCCCGGAGCGACGTTCCGGACCCTGACGGGGAAGGACGTGCGCCATGCCGCCCACCGCCCGCATCCTCCTCGTGGACGACCACGAGGACACCCTGTACGCCCTGGAGAGCGCCCTGGCCCCGCTGGGCCACCTGCTGGGCCGGGCCACCAGCGGCGACGAGGCGCTCAAGCAGCTGCTGCGCGGGAACGTCGGCCTGCTCCTGCTCGACGTGCACATGCCCGGCATGGGCGGGCTCGACGTCGTGCGCCACATGCGCCGCCTGGAACAGACCCGGCACGTCCCCGTCGTCCTGCTCACCGGCTTCGCCCGCGACCGCCGCCTCGGCGCCGCCGCCTACCGCCTCGGCGTGGCCGACCTGGTCACCACACCCGTCGACCCCTGGGCCCTGCGCACCAAGGTGCGCCACCTGTACGACGCCCACCAGCGGCGGCTCGCCCTGGAGGCCGAGATACGCGCCCTGCGCGCCCGGCTCGACGAACGCGGCACCCCGCCCGCACGCCCCGCGCCGTCCCGTCCGCACGCGCACGTGCCGCCCGCACAGCCCCCGGGGGCGCACACCGCGGAGCTCGAGGAGGACCGGACATAGGCCCCGTACCCCATCCTCCTCTGTGCCCGGCAGGCGGCATCAGGCAGCATGGCACGCATGTCCGTACTGACGCGCGACGAAGCGCAGAACCGAGCACAGCTCATCGACGTCCACCGCTACACGATCGCTCTCGATCTGACCGCCGGGGACGAGACGTTCGACTCCCGCACCCTCATCAGGTTCAGCGCCCGCACCGACGCGGACACCTTCGTCGAGATCAAGCCCGCCGAGCTGCGCACCGTCACGCTCGACGGACAGCCCCTGGACCCCGCCCTCCTCGACGACGGCCGGCTCCCGCTGAAGAACCTCACCGCCGGCGAGCACGAGCTGCTGGTCGACGCGCGCATGGACTACTCCCGCACCGGCGAGGGCATGCACCGCTTCACCGACCCCACCGACGGCGAGACCTACGTCTACACCCAGCTCTTCCTGGACGACGTGCAGCGCGTCTTCGCCGCCTTCGACCAGCCCGACCTCAAGGCCGTCTTCGACCTCACCGTCACCGCGCCCGAGAGCTGGACGGTCCTCGCCAACGGCGTCACCGAACACACCGGCGGCGGCGTATGGAAGGCCGCCCCCACCCCGCTGATCTCCACCTACCTCGTGGCCGTGGCCGCCGGCCCCTGGCACTCCGTGCGGACCGAGCACCGGGGCCTGCCCTTCGGCCTGCACTGCCGCCGCTCCCTGGCCCCGTACCTGGACGCGGACGCCGACGAACTGCTCGACATCACCCGCGCCTGCTTCGACCGCTACCACGAGAAGTTCGAGGAGCCGTACCCCTTCGACTCCTACGACCAGGCCTTCGTCCCCGAGTTCAACGCGGGCGCCATGGAGAACCCCGGACTGGTCACCTTCCGGGACGAGTTCGTCTACCGCTCCGCCGTCACCGACACCGAGCGGCAGACCCGCGCCATGGTCGTCGCCCACGAGATGGCCCACATGTGGTTCGGCGACCTCGTCACCCTGCGCTGGTGGGACGACATCTGGCTCAACGAGTCCTTCGCCGAGTACATGGGCTACCAGACCCTCAACGAGGTCACCCCCGCGAGCCCCGGCGGACAGCCGCCCCGCTGGCGCGGCACCGACACCTGGACCGACTTCGGCGTCTCCCGCAAGGCCTGGGGCTACGACGCCGACCAGCGGCCCTCCACCCACCCCGTCGCCCCGGAGCACGTCGAGGACACCGCCTCCGCCCTGCTCAACTTCGACGGCATCTCCTACGCCAAGGGCGCCTCCGCGCTGCGCCAGCTCGTCGCCTGGCTCGGCGAGAAGGACTTCCTCGTCGGCATCAACATCCACTTCGAGCGCCACCGGTTCGGCAACGCCGGACTCGCCGAGTTCATCGACTCGCTGGCCGCCGCCACCGAACGCGACGTGCACGCCTGGGCCGACGCCTGGCTGCGCACCACCGGCGTCGACACCCTCGTCCCCGAGGTGCGCGGCGGCGACCCCGGCTCCTGGACCCTCGCCGTCCGCAACCTCGGCGACGCCCGCCCGGCGCCCGCCGACGGCACCGCCACCGAACGGGACGGCGGCAGGCGCCCGCACCGCATCACCGTCGGTGTCTACGACCGCGACCTGCACGACGCGGGACGCCTCGCCCTACGCGAGCGCATCGACGCCGACGTCCCCGCCGACGGGACCGTCTCCCTCGACACCGGCGGCACCCGCCCCGCCCTCGTCGTCCTCAACGACGGCGACCTCACCTACGCCAAGATCCGCTTCGACAGCGAGTCCCTGGCCACCCTGCGCACCCACCTGTCCGGCCTGCCGGACCCGCTCACCCGCGCCGTCGTGTGGAACGCGCTCCGGGACGCCGTACGCGACGGCGAGCTGCCCGCCGCCGACTACCTCGACATCGCCCGGGCCCACCTGCCCCACGAGACCGACGTCGCCCTCGTGCAGGGCGTCCTCGCCTTCGCCTCCGGACACGTCGCCGACCGCTACCTGAGCCCCGCCCGGCGCCCGGCCGCGCTCGCCACCCTCACCGACCTGTGCCGCGACCTCATCCGCCGCACCGAGGACGGCGACCACCCCGGCCTGCGCCTGGTCGCCGTGCGCCATTCCATTGACGCCGCCGCCCACCCGGAACCCGTCGCCGCCTGGCTCACCGAGGGCACCGTCCCCGGCGGCCCGGAACTCGACCCCGAACTGCGCTGGCGCGTCCTGGCCCGCCTCGCCACACTCGGCGCCGTCACCGAGACCGACATCGCCGAGGAACTGCGCCGCGACCCCAGCGCCACCGGCCAGGAAGGCGCCGCCCGCTGCCGGGCCGCACTGCCCGACCCGGACGCCAAGGCCCGCGCCTGGGACGCCATGTTCGCCTCCGACGACCTGTCCAACTACCTGTTCACCGCCACCGCCCAGGGCTTCTGGCAGCCCGAACAGGCCGAACTGGTCCGCCCCTACGTGGCGCGCTACTTCAAGGACTCCGTCGCCGTCGCCGCGCGCCGCGGACCCGCCATCGCCGCGGCCGTCGGACGCTGGGCCTTCCCCGCCCACGCCGTCGACGCCGAGACGTTGAAGCTGGGCGAGAAGACGCTGCGCAAGGCCGACCCCGTCCCCGCCCTGCGCCGCCAGTTCACCGACCAGCTCGACGACCTGGCCCGCGCCCTGCGCGTCCAGGAGGCGTGACAGCGGACACGAACGCGTCGGGGCGCCGCCGGACGGACCGGCGGCGCCCCCGCGGGCAGTACCCCGGACGGTCAGAACACCGGAGTGCCGTCCCGCGTCAGCCGCCAGTCCTCCGACGCGAAGTCCTTCGGGTCCAGCACGCCCTTGGCCGTCGCCCACTCCGCGATCCGGGTCCGGATCTCCGTCGACTCCGCCCACAGCTCCTGCGCCGACGCCACGTGCGGGAACGCGCCGCCGCCGTTCGCCCGGTAGTTGTTCACCGCGAACACGAACCGCTGCGCGTCGTCCACCGGGGCGCCGTCGAACGTCAGGTTCCTGATCCGCGACCCGGCCGGCCGGGCGATGTCGATGTCGTACCGCACACCCGACACGTAGTCGTAGTTGTAGTCCGGACGCCCGCCCGCGTTCGTCAGCCGGTCGACGTCCACCGGAGCGCCGGCCGCGGTCTGCACGAAGTACTCCGCCGAGTACTCCAGGTACGCCCGCACCTGGGCACCCGTCAGCAGCTTCGCCACCAGCGTGTTGTCGTACACGTACAGGCCCGACAGGTCCCGGACCGTCACCTCGCCCGCCGGGATCTCACTGGTCCGCGAGAACGGCGACGCCTGCGACAGCACCGGCAGCGACGCGTACTCCGTGCCCGCCAGCGCCTCCCTGACCACGTCCTCCTGCACCTTGCTGATCAGGTCGATGATCGGCGCGTCCTTGTACCGCGCCTCCACCGTCGTCAGCGTCTCGGTGGCCGTCCCCACCACCTGGTTGACGTACGCCACCACCTGCGCGTGCTCGTCGCCCAGCAGCCGGGTGATGCGCGGGTCGTCCTCCACCGACGCCGCGTCCCGCAGCGACGCCTTCACCGACCCCACCTGCCAGCGGCCCCGCTCGAAGGCCAGCTCGACGTCGAACAGGGTCAGCCGCTCCGCGTAGCACAGCGGCTCCGACAGCACGACCTCCTTGCCCGTCTTCTCGTTGGTCACCCGCAGCTCCGCGATCTCCGCGTGCGCGTGGCCGACCAGGATCGCGTCGATGCCCGGCACCTGCCGCGCCACGTTCGCCGCCGCGTTCTCCACGTGCGGCAGCTGGTCACCGTACGAGGAGGTGCCGGACGTACCCGAGTGCGCCGACACGACGACCACGTCCGCGCCCATCGAGCGCAGCTTCGGCACCCACTTCGCCGCCTGCTCCTCCAGGCCCGGGAACGTCAGCTTCCCCTGCACGTACGCCTTGTCCCAGATCGCGATGCCCGGGTTGGTCAGCCCCAGCACCGCCACCTTCACCGGCGGGGCGCCCTTCACGTGGAACTTCTTGATGAAGTACGGCGGGAAGGCGGGCTTCAGCGTCTTCGCGTCCAGGGCGTTGGCGCCCAGCAGCGGGAAGTCGCACTGCTCCTCGAACTTCCGCAGCGTCTCGATGCCGTAGTTGAACTCGTGGTTGCCGAGCGCCACCGCGTCGTACCCGATGGCGTTCATCGCCTGCGCCATCGGGTGCACCGGACCGCCCTCGGCGGTGATCGGGTCCACCTTCGCGTAGTAGTAGGTCAGCGGCGTGCCCTGGATGGTGTCGCCCGCGTCCAGCAGCAGCGTGTTCTCCCGGCCCCGCTCCTTACGGATCCGGTTCACCAGCGTGGACACGCGCGCCAGGCCCTGGGCGTTGCCGTCCGTGTCCCGGTACTCGGCGTCCTTGAAGTAGTCCCAGTTGAAGACGTGCCCGTGCAGGTCGGTCGTGCCCATCACGGTCAGTGCGTACCGCTTCACCGGCTTCTTGCCCCGTCCCGCAGGCGCTGCGGCCTCGGCCGCGGGAGTGGCCACCGTACCCGCCAGCGCCACCCCCGCCCCCGTGACGGCGGACTTCTTCAGGAACTTCCGGCGGTCCAACGGCATGTCAGGTTCTCCTCGGACGACGACGGCGCACAACGCGCGTAGATTCGCCCGACGATTCTGACCTGAACACGTCGACCCGGAACAGACCCCCCAGGTTGCGATCCGGTGACCGGCACCCCGCACGCTCATCGGAGCGGCCCCGCGCACACTTCAACACTTGTCAAAAGCCCTTCACCCACACGCCGTTGGGTGGTCACGCGCCACCAAATCACTACCGGCAAGTAGGGCCTAGGGTCGCACCATGCGCCGAGCGAAAATCGTCTGCACCCTCGGGCCCGCGACGGACACGTACGACCAGATCAAGGACCTGGTCGACGCCGGAATGGACGTGGCCCGCTTCAACCTCAGCCACGGCGAGCACGCCGAGCACGAGGAGCGCTACCGAAGGGTGCGCAAGGCCGCCGACGAGACCGGCCGCAGCGTCGGCCTCCTCGCCGACCTTCAAGGCCCGAAAATCCGCCTGGGCCGCTTCGCCGAAGGCCCGGTACTCCTCGAACGCGGCGACACCTTCACCGTCAGCGTCGAGGACGGCGTCGAAGGCGACCGCCACCTCTGCGGCACCACCCACGCCGGCCTCGCCGACGACGTCACCCCGGGCGAACGCATCCTCGTCGACGACGGCAGGGTCACCCTCGAGGTCACCGCCGTCGACGGCCCCCGCGTACGCACCACCGTCGTCGAGGGCGGCGTCGTCTCCGACCACAAGGGCCTCAACCTCCCCGGCGTCGCCGTCTCCGTCCCCGCCCTCTCCAAGAAGGACGAGGACGACCTGCGCTGGGCGCTGCGCACCGGATTCGACGTCGTCGCCCTCTCCTTCGTCCGCAGCGGACGCGACGTCAAGGACGTCCACCGCATCATGGAGGAGGAAGGCCGCCGGCTCCCCGTCATCGCCAAGATCGAAAAGCCCCAGGCCGTCGACAACCTCGACGAGATCGTCGCCGCCTTCGACGGCATCATGGTCGCCCGCGGCGACCTCGGCGTCGAGATGCCCCTCGAACAGGTACCGATCGTCCAGAAGCGCGCCGTCAAGCTCGCCCGGCGCAACGCCAAGCCGGTCATCGTCGCCACCCAGATGCTCGACTCGATGATCGACAACGCCCGGCCCACCCGCGCCGAGGCCTCCGACGTCGCCAACGCCGTCATCGACGGCACCGACGCCGTCATGCTCTCCGGCGAGACCAGCGTCGGCAAGCACGCGATCGAGACCGTCCGCACCATGGCCCGCATCGTCGAGGCCGCCGAGGAGGACATCCTCGCCCGCGGCCTGCCGCCGCTGACCGAACACAACAAACCCCGCACCCAGGGCGGCGCGGTCGCCCGCGCGGCCGCGGAGATGGGCGACTTCCTCGGCGCCCGCTTCCTCGTCGCCTTCACCCAGTCGGGCGACACCGCCCGCCGCCTCTCCCGCTACCGCTCCCCCATCCCCCTCCTCGCCTTCACCCCCGACCCGGCCACCCGCTCCCAGCTCACCCTCACCTGGGGCGTCGAGACCTTCCTGGGCCCGCACGTGGACTCCACGGACGCGATGGTCGACCAGGTCGACGAACTGCTCCTGAGGTACGCCCGCTGCGCCGAGGGCGACACGGTCGTCATCACCGCCGGCTCCCCGCCCGGTGTCTCCGGCTCCACCAACCTGGTCCGCGTCCACCACATCGGCGAGGACGACAGCCCGAAGTGACGGCACCGGGCCCCGGTCAGTACTTGGGGCCCACGTGGAGATCCATGAGGGCGACGGACGCCTTGCGGGCGATGGAGATGTTCCGGGTCCCGGCCCAGGCCCATTCGACGCCCACCCGGTCGAGTGCGGAGGTGAAAAGACCGGTGATGTCGGCCGACAGATTGGTGAAGAAGTACCGCGGGTACGTGTGGCATCTGCGCTCACCGGCCACCACCCGAGTCGCCCAATTGACGGTGCGGCAGCCGTCCGAATGGATCAGGCCACGGATGAACTCCCACGGGTGGGCGTCGACAATCGTCTGCTGCCAGCCCGCGAGCACGATGTCACGCACGTGCTTCTTCCCGGGCCCGTGCTGGGGAACAGCGCGGGCCAGTGCCGCGAATAACTCGTCACCATCCGGCAGCCCTGCTTCGGTACGAGAGAGACCTTCGCGCCCGGGCGCACCCTGGTGATGGCCTCACGGCACTCGTCGATGAGGCCGGGCCACGCGTCCGCGCAGGCGATCCGCAGGTAATGGCCACCGCGCGGGTGGGCGCTGATGCATCCGTCGCCCAGGTAGAGGCCCAGCAGGTACGCGTACGCGCGTTCACAGGCGGGGGGACCGAGGTGGTGAGATTCCGGGGTGGGGGTGGCGTCCGGACGGTTCCGCCAAGCACGGAGCGCGGAGCGCGAAATCCCGGTCTCCCGGCTCACGGAACTCACACTGCGGCCCTGATCCACCAGTGCCAGAGCACGTCTGCGGGTGCTGATGTCGTACATAGGGCCACGATCGCCGGAGAGTCGCATCCGGACCCGGTGAAACAGCGGGATTCAGGCGAACGGGGAAATCCGCTATCCGTGTCAGCCTTGAGATCGAAGGAAAAAGTGCCCCAGGTGGGATTCGAACCCACACTGTCCGCTGTTTGAGAGCGGCCTCTCTAACCAGTTGGAGTACTGGGGCCTTCGAAAGCAAGGGGTGCGGCGCCCCCTCGCGCCCCTACCTTACCGCAGCTAGGTAGGCTCTTGGCAGCAGAGTTCTGCCTCGCACCAAGGAGCCCACGTTGAGCGCCCCCGAGTCGCCCCAGCCCGCAGACGTGCCCGACGACGACAAGTCGCACGTGCCGCCGATGACGACCCGCGTCGTCATCGCCGAGGACGAGGCACTGATCCGGCTCGATCTCAAAGAGATGCTCGAGGAGGAGGGGTACACGGTCGTCGGCGAGGCCGGCGACGGTGAGCAGGCCGTCGAGCTGGCGCGCGAGCACCGCCCCGACCTGGTGATCCTAGACGTCAAGATGCCTAAGCTGGACGGCATCTCCGCGGCCGAGAAGATCGCCGAGGAGTCCATCGCCCCGGTGCTGATGCTGACCGCGTTCTCGCAGCGCGACCTGGTGGAGCGGGCCCGGGACGCGGGTGCGATGGCGTACCTGGTCAAGCCGTTCAGCAAGAGCGACGTGGTGCCCGCGATCGAGATGGCGGTGTCGCGGTTCACGGAGCTGAAGGAGCTGGAGCGCGAGGTCGCCGACCTGAGCCAGCGTCTGGAGACGCGCAAGCTGGTGGACCGCGCCAAGTCGGTGCTGCAGACGCAGTACGGGCTGACGGAGCCGGCGGCGTTCCGGTGGATCCAGAAGACGTCGATGGACCGGCGGATGTCGATGCAGCAGGTCGCGCAGGCGGTCATCGACGACGCCGAGGAGAAGAAGGCCGCGAAGGGTTAGCACCGGCCGGTGGACGACGACGAAGGTCCGCGCCCCCCCACGGCGGGGGGCGCGGACCTTCGTCGTGCGGCTCAGTCCTCGCCGAGGTAGGCCTTGCGGACCGACTCGTCGTGGAGGAGGTCCCGGCCGGTGCCGGACAGGACGATGTTGCCGACCTCCATGACGTGGCCGTGGTCGGCCAGCGAGAGGGCGGCCTGGGCGTTCTGCTCGACGAGCAGGATGGTGGTGCCCTGGGACTTCAGCTCGGCGATGGTCGCCATGATCTTCTGCATCATGATCGGCGACAGACCCATGGAGGGCTCGTCGAGCATGAGGAGCTGCGGCCGGGACATCAGGGCCCTGCCCATGGCGAGCATCTGCTGCTCACCGCCGGAGAGGGTGCCGGCGGCCTGCTTGCGGCGTTCCCCGAGGATGGGGAAGAGGTCGTAGGCGCGCTGGATGTCCTGCTCGATGCCCGTCTTGTCGCTGCGCAGGAAGGCACCGAGGCGCAGGTTGTCCTCGATCGTCATGCGCGGGAAGATGTGCCGCCCCTCGGGGGAGTGGGCGAGCCCGAGAGAGACGATCTTGTGGGCGGGGATCTTCTTCAGCGACCGGCCGTTGAACTTGATCTGGCCGCCGACCGGCTTGAGGAGCCCGGAGAGCGTGCGCAGGGTGGTGGTCTTGCCGGCGCCGTTGGTGCCGATGAGGGTGACCACTTCGCCGGCCTCGACGCTGAACGAGATGCCCTTGACGGCCTGGATCTTGCCGTAGGCGACTTTCAGGTCCTCGACCTCGAGGAGTGCGGTCATCGGTCGTTCTCCTTGCCGGGCGCGGCGTCGGTGGTGGCCTCGGCCTCCGTCTGCGCCTGTGCTCCTGTCTCGGCGTCCGTGTCGGCGTCGGCGCTCGCTTCGGCGTCCGCCTCGGCGGCGTCCGTGCCGGCGTCCGCCGGCCCGGTGCCGGCCGTGCCGGCGGGCGCCTGGGGCCGGCCTGCCGCCTGGGCCGCCGCCTCGGCGGCCTCGACCTCGGCGACCTCCGCGGCACCGGGGTCGTCCGCGAGGGGCTCCCCGATGTACGCGGCGATCACGCGCTCGTCGCCCTGGACGGTCGCGGGGTCGCCCTCGATCAGCTTCTCTCCCTGGACGAGCACGGCGACCCGGTCGCAGAGGTTGAAGATGAACCGCATGTCGTGCTCGATCACGAGGACCGCGGTGCCCTGGTCGCGGATGGCGAAGATGAGTTCCTCGGCCGCCCGGGTCTCCTGGGGGTTCATGCCCGCGGTGGGCTCGTCGAGGAGCAGCAGCCCCGGCTCGCTGGCGAGGGCGCGGGCGATCTCCAGCTTGCGCTGTTCGCCGTAGGGGAGGTTGCGCGCGAGGTGGTCGGCCTTGTCGGCGAGGCCGACGAACTCCAGCAGTTCCATGGCCCGGGCGCGGGAGGCGGCCTCGGCCTTGTGGAAGCCGGGTCCGCGCAGGACGGCGGACCAGAAGCCCTCCTTGGTGCGGGTGTGCCGCCCGACGAGCACGTTCTCCAGGACCGTCATGTTGGCGAACAGCCGGATGTTCTGGAAGGTGCGGGCGATGCCGGCGGCGGTCACCTTGAAGGACTTGGGCGGCAGCACCTTGTCCCGGTAGCGGACCTCGCCCTCGGTCGGGATGTACAGCCCGGTGAGGCAGTTGAAGAAGGTGGTCTTGCCGGCGCCGTTGGGGCCGATGAGACCGACGATCTCGCCGCTGCGGACGGTGAGGTCGACGTCCCGGACGGCGGTGAGGCCGCCGAACCGCATGGTGACGCCGCGGGCGTCGAGGACGACGCTGCCGGGGTCGGACGCGCCCGCGGCGGTGTCCTTGGTGGTGGTGTCGGTGGTCATGGTGGTCAGGCCCCCGTCTTGCTCAGGACTGTGGGCGCGTCGGCCTCTTCGTGGAACTCCAGCTGGCGGCGGCGGTTGGGGATGAGGCCCTCGGGGCGGAAGCGCATCAGCAGGACGAGCGCGAGACCGAACGCGAGGAGCTGGTAGTCGCCCAGGAACTGGAGCTTGTTGGGGATCAGGAAGAGCAGCGCGGCCCCGATGAGGGGTCCGGCGATGGTGCCCATGCCGCCGAGCACGACCGCGGCGAGCAGGAAGGCGGAGTTGGGCGGGGTGGTGCCGGCGAACAGGTACTGCTCGGGGGTCACGGTGTAGGTGACGTGTGCCTGCACCGTTCCGGCGAGGCCGGCGAGGGTGGCGCCCACGGCGAAGGCGATGAGCTTCACCCGGAAGCCGTTGATGCCCATGGCGAGGGCGGCGGTCTCGTCCTCGCGGATGGCGACCCAGGCGCGGCCGATGCGGGAGTCGCCGCTGCGCCGGAAGACGAGGACGACGACGGCCGTGATGACCAGCATCAGGAAGAAGTAGTTCGCGAACCGGCCGATGGTGAAGCCCGCGATGTCGTGCTGGATGCCGAGGTCGAAGCCGAGGATGTTCAGGTCCGGGATGGACGCGATGCCGTTGGAGCCGTTGGTGAGGTCCGGTCCGGAGGTGCCGTCGGTGTTGTTGACGGCGATGCGGAAGATCTCACCGAAGCCGAGGGTGACGATGGCGAGGTAGTCGCCGCGCAGCCGGAGTGTCGGCGCGCCGATCAGCACACCGAAGATCAGGGAGGCGGCGGCGCCGACGAGCACGGCGGCCCAGAAGGGGAAGTGCACGCCGAACGGCGAGCTGGGGGAGCCGGAGACGAGCGCGGCCGCGTAGGCGCCGACGCCGAGGAAGGCGACGTAGCCGAGGTCGAGCAGGCCGGCGAGGCCGACGACGATGTTCAGGCCCAGGGCGACGGTGGCGAAGATGAGGATGTAGACGCCGAGGGTGGCGTACTGGTCGTCGGTCTGGGTGAAGGGGAACGCCGCCGCCGCGATGAACGCGCCGCAGACGGTGATGTTCTGGTGGCGTGCGCTGATCTGGGAGGCGTGGGCGATCAGGCCGGAACGGTTCAGCGCGCTGAAGCCGAAGCCGGCGGTGATCAGGAAGCCGACGAACAGCTCGTCGTACTCGGTGCCGATGCCGTAGGTGAAGACGACCAGGGCGAGCGCCAGGATGCCGACGATGACGAGGATCTCGGCGTAGGACGGCAGGGTGCGCACGGGGCGTGGGCTGCCGGATGAGAAGGCGGCGCGGAGCACGGCCATGGCGTGGCCGGCGTCGTGCTTGAACTGCTCCCAGCCGGTCTCGTCGGGGTCGATCGGGTCGGGCTCGGGCCGCTCGAAGGGGAGGGCCAGGGCGCCGAGGAGGGCTATGAGCGTGGCGGCGGCGACGAGGTAGCCGCCGGGCTCGAGGTTGACGACACCGCCGAGTTCGGTGCTGATGGAGACGACGGTGTACCAGGCGGTGGCGAAGGTGCCGAGGACGGCGTACTTCACGGCCGCGTCGGCGCCGGCCGGGGTGAGCCAGCCCAGTCCCTTGACGCCGTAGGAGGCGAGGCAGAACAGCGTGGCGAGGGCGCCGCCGACGAGGACCAGGACCTGCAGTCCGCCGGGGTAGCCGTAGACGGTGAGGTCGCCGGGGAACTCGGCGGTCCAGGTCCAGGCGAGGAAGGTCGAGACGACGGCGAGGACGCTGCCGCCGGTGGCGAGGGCGCGGCCGAGGTGGGCGGGGATGCCGATGAGCCCGGAGGGGGTGCCCGGGGCGGGTGCGGCCACGGTCTTGGATGCGGTGGTCTGTGTGGTCATCGGTGTCACGCCCTGTCCGCAACGCGCTCGCCGAGCAGGCCCTGTGGCCGGAACAGGAGCACGAGGATGAGGAGGATGAAGGCCCAGACCTCGGCCCAGGACTGGCTGCCGAACTTGTCCAGGCCGGGGATGTCCGCGATGTAGGCGGTGGCCAGGGTCTCGACGACGCCGAGGACCACACCGCCGATCATGGCCCCGTAGATGTTGCCGATGCCGCCGAGCACTGCCGCGGTGAAGGCCTTGAGGCCGAGGATGAAGCCCATCTTGAAGTCGATCTGGCCGTACTTCAGACCGCTGGCGACGCCGCCGACGGCGGCGAAGACGGCGCCGAGGGCGAACGCGATCACGATGATGCGGTCGGTGTTGACGCCCATGAGCTTGGCGGTGTCCGGGTCCTGCGCGGTGGCCTGCATGCCGCGGCCGGTGCGGGTGCGCATCACGAAGTAGGCCAGGAAGGCCATGCTGATGGGCGCGGCGACGAGCAGGAAGATGTCACCGGTCTGGATGGTGGCGCCGCCGATGCTGAAGGGGCCGCCCTCGATCTGGGGGAAGGGCAGCTTGGACTTGGCCTCGGGGTAGAAGGCCCAGACGGCCTGCTGGAGCGCGAGGGAGAGTCCGATGGCGGTGATGAGCGGGGCCAGACGGGGGGCGCCGCGCAGCGGGCGGTAGGCGAACCGTTCCGCTCCGATGGCGACCAGCACCGAGACGATCATGGCGCCGAGCAGCATCAGCGGCAGGGCGACCCACATGGAGGTGCCGTCGGGCAAGACGTACAGGTGCACGGTGATGGCGCCGAAGGCGCCGACCATGAAGATCTCGCCGTGGGCGAAGTTGATGAGCTGGACAATGCCGTAGACCATTGTGTAGCCGATGGCGACCAGGCCGTACATGGATCCCAGTAGCAGGCCGTTGACCAGCTGCTGCGGCAGTTCGTTCACCGCATGTCCTCCGAGACTTTCGGAATGTTCGACGGATGGGCCGGAACCGGGTCCGCGCGGGGCGCCAGTGGAACAGCGCCCCGCGCGGCCCGTGTGAGTGGTGCGGGGGTGATCAGCCGGTGAAGGTGCCGGACTTGACCGTGGCCCAGTCGCCGCCCTTGACGGTGTAGACGGTGAGCTGCTTGTTGGTCGCGTCACCGAACTCGTCGAAGGAGACCTTGCCGGTCACGCCGTCGAAGGAGACGTTCTGCATGGCGTCGACGACCTTGGAGCGGGCGTCGTCGGGGAGCTTGCCGTCGTTGTCCTCGACGACCTTCTTGACGGCCTCGATGATCGCCCAGGCGGAGTCGTAGGAGTAGCCGCCGTAGGCCTCGTAGGCCTCCTTGTAGCCCTCGGCCTTGTAGTTGGCGACGAACTCCTTGGCGGACGGCAGCGTCTCGACGGGCGCGCCGACGGAGGTGGCGAGGTCGCCGGTGCCGGCGGCGCCGGACAGCTTGATGAAGTCGGCGCTGTAGATGCCGTCACCGCCGACCAGCGGGATCTTGGCTCCGGCTTCCTTGATCTGCTTGCTCAGCGGGCCGGCCTGCGGGTACTCGCCGCCGTAGTAGACGACGTCGGCGCCGGAGTTCTTGACCTTCGTCGCGACGGCGCTGAAGTCCTTGCTCTCCGGGTTGATGTGCTCGGTGCCGACGACCTGGCCGCCGAGCTTCTTGAACTCCTCGGTGAAGGTGGCGGCCAGACCGGCGCCGTAGGTCTTCTTGTCGTCGATGACGAAGACCTTCTTCTTCTTGGCGTCGTTGTAGACGTACTGCGCGGCGAACGGGCCCTGGATGGCGTCCGTGGTCGCGGTGCGGAAGTACGACTTGTACGGCCGGGTCTTCTCCTTGGCCCAGTTCACACCCTGGGTGAGGGCGGGGTTGGTGTTGGCCGGGGAGACCTCGACGAGCTTGGCGGTGTCGAAGACCTTCTGCATCGACTCGCCGACGGAGGAGTTCAGCGGGCCGACGACACCGAGCACGTCCTTGTTGGCGACGAGCTTGGTGGCGTTCTGCTGGCCGACGGAGGCCTGGCCCTGGTCGTCGAGGGCCTCGATCTTGAAGGTGACGCCCTCGACGTACTTCTCCTTGTTGGCGGTCTTCGCGGCGAGGTCCACGGAGTTCTTGATGCCGAGGCCGAGCGCGGAGAGGTCACCGGTCAGCGGCGCGTCGACGCCGATGACCACGGTGGTGCCACCGTTGCCGGAGTCCGAGCTGCCGCCGCCGTCGTCGTCGCGTGAGCCGCAGGCGGTGAGGGTGAGTGCACCCGCCGCCAGGGCGGCGGTGATGGCGATGAGCGAACGTTGACGCACGATCCAGTCCTTTCCCCTGACAGCCGCTTCCCGGTGGAAACGGCCGAGTCGAGCGCTGGGCCGAGTGAGAATCAGGCGGCGCGGTGACTGGCCGTGACTCTAAGCGTGTGTGGGGAATGCGGAGGAGACTCTGGCCAAGGCTGTGACGCTCTTGTTATGACACGACGTATTGCAGAGCGGTACTGAGTGGGGGGAAGAGCAGAATTCCCGCCGTTTTGCCCTGTCCGCATGGTGAGAAACCGCAGGACTCGGTGGGGGCGGTTCAGGTGTATCAGGCGTTTTGCTGATTACCGGAATTCGTTGCTGCAGGCTACCTGCAGGGCCCGGGAGAGGTCCTGTGCGTACCGGGCTCCCAGGATGAAGCTGTGCACCTCCTTTGCGTGCGTGTTACGCAGTGTTACATCCAGGAAAGGGAGTCCGGCGTTCCGTGGCACTTTCCCGCATTCCGTCACCTCCGCGGTCACGGTGATCTTGCGTGGCGATCCGCTTTTCACCCCGAAAGGGATGGTCGGGGCGGTGGTGAGAGTCAGGCCCGCGTAGGGCTGGGAAATGCGCAGAACGGTCACCGGAGGGCCGGATTCCATGAATGTTTGTATTGTGAACTCAAAAGTTCGCGCCGTCCCCTGCGAGCCTCTGACCTGCATGTCCAGGTACGTGAAGGCGGTCACCTGGCTCGGAAACGGGGGGTCGGGAGGCGGCTCGGGGCGCGGCCGCGTGAGGTACAGGGACGTGCCGCCCGCCAGGACTGCCGCGGCGAGAAAGGCGCCGGCCACGGTCCTGCGGCGCCGGGGCGACCAGCGCGGGAGGAACACGTGCCGGGCGTCGGGGGCGGGGTCCGTGTCCCGGACGTGCGTGTCCCCCTCCGGCTCCACGGGGCCGACCCCGCTCCCGCTCATCGCCAGGGCCTCTCGCCGGGCCCGCCGCCCCGGTACCACGCCTCGCATCCCTGGCGCGCCTGACGGTCGATCAACGCGTCGGCGTCGTCCGTCCCTTGGCGCCGGGCGGCCCGGGCGGCGTCCACCACCTCGCGCAGGATCTCGTACTGGCCGCCGGACATCCCCATGGACTGGTAGTCGCCGTACCCGCGGCCGTCGAGCACCTCGCGCGACCAGTGGCCGACGATGTTCACGCACAGGTCCACGTCGGACGTCACCCGGGGTGACGGTGACGCGGGGCCGGGCGTCGCCGAGGGGGTGCCGTGAGCCTCGCCCGGGCCCGCCGCGCCGCACCCGGCCACGGCCACCGTCAGGCCCGCCGCGAGCGCGGCCAGCACAGGCACACCGAACGCCCCCGGCCGAGAGGTGCTGCACCGTCCCATGCCCCGAACGCTAAGGCGCCCGCCGGCCGCAGGCAATGGCGGCGACGGGCGCGGTGCGGCAGGGGGTCACGGGGAGCGGTGCGTGCGGGGCGGCCGGTGCGGGTCGCGGGGGCGCGGTGCGTGGTGACGGGGGCGCCGTGCCTGGCACCGCGCCCCCCGCATCGCCAACCCCCGTCAACAGGCGGCCTGTTCCGCGTCGCCGTCAGCCGGCGGCCTTCTCCGCGTCGCCGGGCCGCACGTCCCGCAGCAGGCAGGTCAGCCGGGCGGTGCACACCCGCTTGTCCGCCTCGTCGGTGATCACGATCTCGTACGTCGCCGTGGACCGCCCCCGGTGCACCGGGGTGGCGACCCCCGTGACCAGACCGGAGCGGGCGCCGCGGTGGTGCGTGCAGTTGAGGTCCACCCCGACCGCGATCTTGGTCACCCCGCCGTGCAGCATCGAACCCACCGACCCCAGCGTCTCCGCCAGCACGGCGGACGCGCCGCCGTGCAGCAGGCCGTAGGGCTGGGTGTTGCCCTCCACCGGCATCGTCCCGACGACGCGCTCCGCCGACGCCTCCGTGATCTGCACGCCCATCCTCGTGCCCAGGTGGCCCGCCGAGAACAGCGCCCGGAGGTCCACACCGAGCGCGGCGTACTCGTCGATGACCTCCTGCGGGAACTTCACCTGCTGCGGCTCTCCCATGGGCCCGGCTCCAATCGTCGTGCGTCGGTACGTCGGTACGTCTGTGTGCTGAGCGAACGCTCAGTCGGTCGCCGATTGTTCCAGACGCACCACGACCGACTTGCTGGCCGGGGTGTTGGAGGTGTCCGCGGTGGCGTCCAGCGGCACCAGCACGTTGGTCTCCGGGTAGTACGCGGCGGCGCAGCCCCGGGCCGTCGGGTAGTGCACGACCCGGAAACCGGGCGCCCTGCGCTCCACGCCGTCCTTCCACTCGCCGACCAGGTCGACGTAGGCGCCGTCCGCCAGCTCCAGCTCCCGCGCGTCCTCCGGGTTCACCAGCACCACCCGTCGGCCGTTCCTGATGCCCCGGTAACGGTCGTCGAGACCGTAGATCGTGGTGTTGTACTGGTCGTGCGAGCGCAGCGTCTGCAGCAGCAGCCGCCCCTCGGGCAGGTGCGGGTGCTCGACCGGCGCCGCGGTGAAGTTGGCCTTGCCCGTGGCGGTGGGGAAGCGACGCTCGTCGCGCGGGGCGTGCGGCAGCGCGAAGCCCCGGGACGCGCCACGCGCGCGGGCGTGCGGCAGCGCGAATCCCCGACGCGACGCGCGCGTTGAAGTCCCGAACCGCGCGATGCGGTAGTCCTTCTCGAACTCCTCCCACGGCACCTCGTCCTCCGCGCCCAGGACGCGGCGGGCCAGCCGGCACACGATCGCCGGCTCCGACAGCAGGTGCCGGCTCGCCGGTTCGAGGCGCCCGCGCGAGGCGTGCACCATGCCCATGGAGTCCTCCACCGTCACGAACTGCTCGCCACCCGCCTGCAGATCGCGCTCGGTGCGGCCCAGCGTCGGCAGGATCAGGGCGCGCGCCCCCGTGACCGCGTGCGAGCGGTTCAGCTTCGTCGACACGTGCACCGTCAGCCGGGCCCGGCGCATCGCGGCCTCGGTGACCTCCGTGTCGGGGGAGGCGGAGACGAAGTTGCCGCCCATCGCGAAGAACACCTTCGCCTCGGCGTCACGCAGCGCGCGGATCGCCCGTACGACGTCGTAGCCGTGCTCGCGCGGCGGAGCGAAGCCGAACTCCCGCTCCAGGGCGTCCAGGAACGCCGGCGCGGGCCGCTCGAAGATGCCCATGGTGCGGTCGCCCTGCACGTTGGAGTGACCGCGCACCGGACACACGCCCGCGCCCGGGCGGCCGATGTTGCCCCGCAGCAGCAGGAAGTTCACGATCTCGCGGATCATCGGTACCGAGTGCTTGTGCTGGGTCAGGCCCATCGCCCAGCAGACGACGATCCGCTCCGACTCCAGGACCATCCGCAGGAACCGCTCGACGTCCTCGCGCGCCAGACCGGTCGCGGTGAGCGTCGGGTCCCAGTCGGCGGCGCGCGCCGCCTCGGCGAACTCCTCGAAGCCGTGGGTGTGTTCGCGGACGAACTCCTCGTCGACCGCGCCCGGAGTGTCCAGGATCAGCTTGTTGAGGAGACGGAAGAGGGCTTGGTCGCCACCGATGCGGATCTGCAGGAACAGGTCGGTCAGCGTGGTGCCGGCGGTGAGGCCCTTGGGCGTCTGCGGGTTCTTGAAGCGCTCCAGGCCCGCCTCGGGCAGCGGGTTGACGCTCACCACGCGCGCGCCGTTCGCCTTGGCCTTCTCCAGGGCGGACAGCATGCGCGGGTGGTTCGTGCCCGGGTTCTGCCCGGCGACCACGATCAGGTCCGCCTGGTACAGGTCCTCCAGCAGGACGCTGCCCTTGCCGACGCCGATCGTCTCGGAGAGCGCCGAGCCGGACGACTCATGGCACATGTTGGAGCAGTCGGGCAGGTTGTTCGTCCCCAGCTTGCGCGCGAAGAGCTGGTAGAGGAACGCGGCCTCGTTGCTGGTGCGGCCCGAGGTGTAGAAGACGGCCTCGTCGGGGGACGACAGCGCGGTCAGCTCCTCGGCGACGATGTCGAAGGCGCGCTCCCAGCTCACCGGCTCGTAGTGGTCGGCCCCCTCCGGGAGGTACATGGGGTGGGTCAGCCTGCCCTGCTGCCCCAGCCAGTAGCCGCTGCGGCGGGCCAGGTCGGACACCGGGTGCGCGGTGAAGAACTCCGGGGTGACCCGGCGCAGCGTGGCCTCCTCGGCCACCGCCTTCGCGCCGTTCTCGCAGAACTCCGCCTTGTGCCGGTGCTCCGGCTCGGGCCAGGCGCAGCCCGGGCAGTCGAAGCCGTCCTTCTGGTTCACGCTGAGCAGCGTCAGCGCCGTGCGCCTCACACCCATCTGCTGGTGGGCCATGCGCAGCGTGTGGCCGATCGCGGGAAGTCCGGCGGCCGCCCGTTTCCGCTCGGCCACCTGCGGCGCGTCCTGAACCGGGTCACCCTGGGGCGGCTTCGTTGCCATCGCGCACTCCTGTTCACGCACACGTGTGAGGTGGATCTCTCCGATCCTCGCACGGGGAGGGGCGGGGCCTACGGTGCGGTCCGGTGGGGGTGGGGTGGGGGTAGGGGTGGGGAGCGTCCGACGTCTGCTGCGCGGGGTTCTGTCCGGTGGGGGTGCGCGCCGTGCCTGCGGTGGGTGGGTGTGCGGGGACGGGGTGGGGGCGGTCGTCCTCGGTCCGGCGCGATGAGGCCGCCCGGAGAGGTCAGGGTGCGGACGCGCCGGCCGCTGCGGGCGCCCACCCCCACCCCGTCCCCTCCCCGCCGTACGCGGCTACGCCGACACCGGTGGCCCGGGCGGGCGGCTGGTGGCGGGCGGTGGGCGGTGGGCGGTGGGCGGTGGGCGGTGGGCGCAAGTCTTGCCCACTGCGGGCAGTCGTGCCTCCCCCAGTGCCTTGAGGGCCTGGGAGGTGCCCCCAGGGCGATGGGGGTCCCCCGCTCGAGCCGAGCCGAGAGTGGGGGAGGGTGGGCGCGGCGGCATCCCGTAAGCGCCGGGCTGCGCGACCCCCGGCGCCGGCACCCGGTGTCAGTGGGGCGTGGCAGGATCGGACCTGTGGCAGAGACAGCATCGAAGAAGACCGACCAGACCTCCGGCGGGCCCCGCCCGCGCCTGATGCTCATGGACGGGCACTCACTGGCGTACCGCGCGTTCTTCGCGCTGCCCGCGGAGAACTTCACCACCGCGACGGGCCAGCCGACGAACGCGATCTACGGCTTCGCGTCGATGCTCGCCAACACCCTGCGTGACGAGGCGCCCACGCACTTCGCGGTCGCCTTCGACGTGTCCCGCAAGACGTGGCGGTCCCAGGAGTTCACCGAGTACAAGGCGAACCGCTCCAAGACCCCGGACGAGTTCAAGGGCCAGGTGGAGCTGATCGGCGAACTGCTCGACGCGATGAACGCGCCGCGCTTCGCCGTCGAGGGCTTCGAGGCGGACGACGTCATCGCCACCCTCGCCACCCAGGCCGAGGCCGAGGGCTTCGACGTGCTGATCGTCACCGGCGACCGGGACTCCTTCCAGCTGGTCTCCGACCACGTGACGGTGCTGTACCCGACCAAGGGCGTCTCCGAGCTGACCCGCTTCACCCCGGAGAAGGTCTTCGAGAAGTACGGACTCACGCCCGCGCAGTACCCGGACTTCGCCGCGCTGCGCGGCGACCCGTCGGACAACCTGCCCGGCATCCCCGGCGTCGGCGAGAAGACCGCCGCGAAGTGGATCAACCAGTTCGGTTCCTTCGCCGAGCTGGTCGAGCGGGTCGAGGAGGTCAAGGGCAAGGCCGGGCAGAACCTCCGCGACCACCTGGAGGCCGTCAAGCTCAACCGCCGGCTCACCGAACTGGAGCGCCGGGTGGAGCTGCCGAAGGGCGTGCCCGACCTGGAGCGCACCGCCTACGACCGCAAGGCCGTGGCGATGATCCTCGACACCCTGGAGATCAGGAACCCGTCGCTGCGGGAGCGGCTCTTCGCCGTCGACCCGGGCGCCGAGGAGGCCGACACCACCCCCGTCGTCACGGACGGCGTGGAGGTCGACGGCACCGTGCTGGGCACCGGCGAGCTGGCCGGCTGGCTGACGGAGCACGGCACCGGACCCCTCGGCGTCGCCGCCGTCGACACCTGGGCGCTCGGCACCGGTTCCGTCGCCGAGATCGCGCTGGCCACGGCGGACGGACCGGCCGCCTGGTTCGACCCGTCCGAGCTGGACGAGGCCGACGAGCAGGCGCTGCGCGCCTGGCTCGGCGACGCCGCCCGGCCCAAGGTGTTCCACAACGCCAAGCGCGCCATGCGGGTCTTCGCCGAGCACGGCTGGGTGATCGAGGGCGTCACCATGGACACCGCGCTCGCGGCCTACCTGGTCAAGCCGGGCCGCCGCTCCTTCGACCTGGACGCGCTGTCCCTGGAGTACCTGCACCGGGAGCTGGCGCCCGCCGCCGCTCCCGACGGGCAGCTGGCCTTCGGCGCGGACGACGGCGCGCAGGCGCAGTCGCTGATGGTGCAGGCGCGCGCGATCCTCGACCTGGGCGAGACCTTCGAGGGCCGCCTGGCGGACGTGGGCGCGTCCGACCTGCTGCGCGACATGGAGCTGCCCACCTCGGCCCTGCTCGCCCGCATGGAGCGGCACGGCATCGCGGCCGACCGGGCGCACCTGGAAGCCATGGAGCAGATGTTCGCCGGTGCCGTGCAGCAGGCGGTGAAGGAGGCGCACGCGGCGGCGGGACACGAGTTCAACCTGGGCTCGCCCAAGCAGCTGCAGGAGGTCCTCTTCGGCGAGCTGGCCCTCCCTAAGACGAAGAAGACCAAGACCGGCTACACCACGGACGCCGACGCCCTGGCCTGGCTGGCGGCCCAGACGGACAACGAACTCCCGGTGATCATGCTCCGTCACCGTGAGCAGGCCAAGCTGCGGGTCACCGTCGAGGGCCTGATCAAGACGATCGCCGCGGACGGCCGGATCCACACCACGTTCAACCAGACCGTCGCCGCGACGGGCCGGCTGTCCTCCACGGACCCCAACCTGCAGAACATCCCGGTCCGCACGGACGAGGGCCGCGCGATCCGCCGCGGCTTCGTGGTCGGCGAGGGCTTCGAGTCCCTGCTCACCGCCGACTACAGCCAGATCGAGCTGCGCGTGATGGCGCACCTCTCCGAGGACGCCGGCCTGACCGAGGCGTTCACCTCCGGCGAGGACCTGCACACCACGGCCGCGGCCCAGGTGTTCTCCGTCGAGCAGTCCGCGGTGGACGCGGAGATGCGCCGCAAGATCAAGGCGATGTCCTACGGCCTGGCCTACGGGCTGTCCGCGTTCGGCCTCTCCCAGCAGCTGAACATCGAGGCGGCGGAGGCGCGCCAGCTGATGGACGCCTACTTCGAGCGCTTCGGCGGCGTACGGGACTATCTGCGCCGCGTCGTGGACGAGGCGCGGGCGACGGGGTACACGGCGACCCTGTTCGGCCGCCGCCGCTATCTGCCGGACCTCAACAGCGACAACCGTCAGCGCCGCGAGGCGGCGGAGCGGATGGCGCTGAACGCGCCGATCCAGGGCACGGCGGCGGACATCGTCAAGATCGCCATGCTGAACGTGGACCGCGCGCTGCGCGAGGCGGACCTGCGCTCCCGCATGCTCCTCCAGGTCCACGACGAAATCGTCCTGGAACTCGCCCCCGGTGAGCGCACCCAGGTCGAGGAACTGGTCCGCCGCGAGATGGCGTCCGCCGTCGAGCTGAGGGTGCCCCTGGGCGTCTCGGTCGGTGTCGGCCCGGACTGGGAGTCGGCGGCCCACTGACGCGAGCCGCCGCGGCCGGCGGCGGGGAAGGTGGGCCGATCGGGCGGGCGTCCGATCGGCCCGCCCCGCCGTGCGCGGGCGACGGCCCCGGCGGCCCCCGGCTGCAAGGTGGTCCGTACGGGCCGCTCGGCCGCGTGGTCCGTCGCCTGCCGGCCGCCGTGAGAATGCGGCGGAGGCGCTCCGAACCTCCGGCTGCGGGGGCGCCTGGCAGGTGGGTGGGGCGCCGGAGCCCGACCGGTCACCGGGTGTCTCGGACACCGGTTGGGCGTCGTGAGCCTTGGGCCTGGTGGCGAGCAAGCAGGGCTCCGTGGCGGGAGCCGGCATCCAAGCCGGGCGTCGTCCTGGCGGGCGGCGGGGCGTATGCCGGGCACGTGGGGGTTTCACCCGCGTGGCCCTCGCAGGGGAGCCGTCGGCGAGGTGGGCGGACAGCATGCCATGCATGGGTATACGCATGCTTCACCGCAGAGCGGCACCCCCGCGGGCCGGATCCGACGGACCCACCCCCAAGACGTTTCCGCCGGTCCCGGTCTTCGCGGCCGCCGCAAGTACCGCCCGCATCCCCACCGGTCTCACCACCGGACTCCGTGACGCCGCCGCACACCTCGGCCGCCGCCTCACCGACGGCCGCTGGAGAACGGGCCGCACCCCCACCGCCCCGGGCCGGGGGACCGAGCAGCCACCGTGGCGGCTGTGGGCCGAGCTGGCCCGCGCCTACCTCACCCTCGTCCTCACCCTGCTGCCCCGGCCCCGCCCGGTCCGCACGGTCACCGTGTTCGTCGCCGCGAGCGAGACGCTCAGCGTGCGGCCGTACGGTCCGGCCGCCGCGTATCCGCGTCCGCAGGGCCCTCCGTGGCCGGGGCCGGACGCCACGCCCTGACGGCCACGGCGTAGACCGGCAGCGCGAGGACCAGCCCCGCGCCCGCGCCGAAGCACACGGTCGGAATCAGCTCGTAGGGCTTCGCGACGGAGCCCCAGTGGGCCCACCACCGCGAAGCCCGCAGCGCCGCCGCCACGAGCGCGCAGCCGCCGATCAGCGCGAGCGCCCTCCACCGGTCGCCCGTGGACAGCACCGGCACCCCCGAGGCCCCCGTGGCCGCGGGGACCGCGCGGCGCACCGCCCGCGCCACGAACAGCGCGACCACCACCGCGGCCACCGCCGAACTCCCGTACTGCGCGTACCAGTACACCGGCGACCCCCCGATCTCCTCGCCCAGCACCGGGACGAGCCGCGTCCCCCACCGGTCGTGATGGGTGAACGCGTCCCAGACCACGTGCGTCGCGACCCCCAGCACCGCCGACACGTACCAGCGCGCCACCAGGGAGGGCCGTACGCGCGCCCGGGGCGCACCGCACCGCGTCAGCGCCGCCACCCGCCCCTGGCGCGCCCGCGGCAGCAACGCCACCAGCGGCTCCCGCACCAGCAGCCACAGCCCCACCAGCACCCAGGCGATGACCACGTCGACGGTGAACACGCCCCAGGCCGCGTGGGTCACGTCACCGAACTCCATGGCCCCCGGCACCGCACTTGCCGCGTAGTAGGTCATGTCGGGTGCGAAGCTGCCCGCGACCAGCACGGCCGGGACCAGTGGGCCCCGTCCGCCTCCGTCGGTGCGGACGGCGGGCAGGACCGCCGCCGCGTGGCTGAGTGTGAACGGCAACGGGACTCCTCGCGGCAGGGGTTGGCCGGGACGGTCGGCGGGCGCGTCGGCCGGCGGCCCCGGTGATCGGCGCACCCAGTATTCGGCAGAGCGCGCCGCCACACCGCGGACCTGGCCGTCGAAGAGATGGCCAACCGGTGAATATCGGGCAGCAACGGGTGTCCGCGCAAAGCAAGTTGTCGTAGGGTCGCGAGGGTCGCCGAGCCGGTGGCGCACAACAAGGCAACCGGCGGGGCGCACGGATCGTCACAACAGGGCGGGCACAGCACACGGTGACGGGCGCCGACAGCGCCCACGGGAGGGGTTCACTCTATGGCGGCGCAATTCGGCAGGAGGCTGCGCAAGGGAGCGGCAACCACCGCCGTGGCCGCGGCAGCGGTGGCGGCCCTGTCCGCGTCCCAGGCTCCCGGCGTGACGGTCGACGACCAGGGCAGACAGAACACCGGCGACGCCACGTCCGTGCCCGACGCGACCGTCGACGGCGACGACAGCGCCACCGGCAACTCGCCGTACTACACGGACCTCCCTCCGCTCAGCAGCCCCAACCCGTCGCCCTCCGTGGGCTCGGAGACCGGCACCGGTGCCCAGGGCGCCACGGAGGCCGGCATACCCGCGACCGTCCTCGACGCCTACAAGAAGGCCGAGGCCGCGCTGCGCGAGAAGAAGCCCGGCTGCAACCTGCCCTGGCAACTCCTCGCCGCCATCGGCAAGGTGGAGTCCGGCCAGGCCCGGGGCGGCCGGGTCACCGCCGACGGCACCACCGTCTCGCCGATCCTCGGCCCCCAGCTCGACGGCAACGGCTTCGCCCTCATCAAGGACACCGACAACGGCGCCTACGACGGCAACGCCACCTACGACCAGGCCGTCGGCCCCATGCAGTTCATCCCCTCCACCTGGGAGTGGGCGGGCCGCGACGGCAACGGCGACGGCCGCAAGGACCCCAACAACGTCTACGACGCCGCCCTCGCAGCCGGTCACTACCTGTGCCGCTTCGACTGGGACCTGTCCGAGCCGAAGGACCTGAGGAAGGCGATCCTCAGCTACAACAACTCCACGGACTACCTGAACACCGTCCTGTCGTGGCTGGAGTTCTACCGCAAGGGCACGCACGAGATCCCGGACGGCAGCGGGAGCCTGCCGGTGGACCGCAGCGACGACGGCGTGCGCCCCGGCATCACTCCGTCGGCCCCGGGCACCACCCCGCCGGCCAGGCCCGGCACCCGGCCCGGCAAGCCCTCCGGTTCCCGGCCCACCCCCACCTCGCCCGCCCCCGGCGGCCCGAGCGCGCCGCCCACCACGCCGCCGGCGACCACCCCGCCGACGCCCACCGACACGGTCGGCCGCCTGGAGCACGCCGGCACGGCGAGCCTGACCGCCATGGCGGGCCACACCTTCGCCGAGCGCATCAGCGCCCGCGCGGAGACCGACGCGGGCAAGGCGGTGGCCAAGGTACGGATCCGCTTCACGATCGCCGGGGACACCGACACCACCTTCGCCGGCGGCGAGAGCGTGGCGACCGTCGTCACCGACGCGTCGGGTGTCGCCGTGGCGCCCGCGCTGCTGGCGGGGGAGAAGACCGGCGCGTTCGCCGTCCAGGCCGCCGTCGTGGGGCGCTCCGTCAAGGGGGTCGCCTACAAGGCCACGGTCACCGAGCGGGCCGCCGACGCGCTCGTCCGCACCGGCGAGAAGGCGCTGACGTGCGTGCCGGGCGGCGAGTTCGCCGAGCCGGTCGAGGTGAGGGCCACCTACCGGGGCGAGGCCGCGGGCAAGGTCGCCGTCGCCGCCACCCTCGTCACGTCGGCCGACGACCCCACCGAGAACGACAAGGGTCCCTTCTTCAAGGACGCCGACGGCAAGGCGGTCCGCACCCTGACGGGTCTGAGGACGGACGCGGACGGCCGGCTGACCCTGCCGAAGCTGTACGCGGACGACGCCGCCGGCACGTTCCTGCTCCGCCTCACCACGGCGGGCGGCGCGACCCTCACGGTGGAACTGACCGTGGCCCCGGCCGACACTCCGTCCCCGGAACCGGACCCTTCCTCCGACCCGGACCCGAGCCCGATGGAAACCCCGACGCCCTGACGCCCTGACGCCCGCTCACCGTGGTGAGCGGGCGGTGTCGTCCCGCCTCACCGCCCCGCGCGCGTGCGGGCCCTCACCGGCGCAGCCGTGCGTTCGTGTGGCGGGTCGGCCGGGCCGACGCCGGGTCCTCGGGCCAGGGGTGCCGGGGGTAGCGGCCGCGCAGTTCGGCGCGCACCTGCTGGTAGCCCTCCCGCCAGAAGGACGCGAGGTCGGCGGTCACCGCGGCCGGCCGCCCGGCCGGGGACAGCAGGTGGACCAGCAGCGGCACCCCGGCGACCGTGGGTGACTCCTGCAGCCCGAACATCTCCTGGAGCTTCACGGCCAGCACCGGCCGCTCCGGGTCGGACCAGTCGATCCGTATCGCCGACCCGCTGGGCACCGTGATCCGCTCGGGCGCCAGCTCGTCGAGGCGGGCGGCGTCCCCGGAGGCCCACGGCAGCAGCCGCGCCAGCGCCTGCCCGGCGTCGATCCGGGCGAGGTCCGCCCGGCGCCGCGCCCGGCTCAGCTCCGGTTCCAGCCACTCGTCCACGCGCGCGTGGAGCGCCTCGTCGGACACGTCGGGCCAGGGCGCGCCCCGTCGCGCGTGCAGGAACGCCAGCCGCTGCCGCAGGACGTCCGCCCCGGCCGGCCACCGCAGCAACCCGAAGCCCTCCCGCCGCAGCCCGTCCAACAGCGCGGCGCGCACCAGCGACGGGTCGGCGTCCGTGAGCGGCCGCGCGGTCAGCTCCACCGCCCCGAGCCGTTCGACGCGCCGCGCCACCACGTCCCCGTCGGCCCAGCGCACCTCCTCGCGCCGCTCCGCGAGCGCCCCCGCCGCCCAGCGGGCCACGCCCTCGTCGACGGCGGCCCCCAGCAGGACGCGCGCGTGCCCGCGCCCCACGGGACGGTCGGCCACGGCGACGGCGATCCACTCGGTCCCGCGCAACGCGGACGCCGCCCCCACCTCGGCCCGGGTCCCGCCCGCCATCAGGTACGACCCGCCCTCCGCCCGCGCCACCCGTTCGGGGAACGCGAGCGCCACGACGACACCGGCCGCACGCTCGTCCGCCCCGGTCCCGGCGCCCGGCACCGCACCGCTTCCACCGCCCGCACCGGCTCCCGCACCCGCGGACGCGGTTGCTGTCCCGCCGCCGAGCACGGTCCCGCCCGCCTCGGACGCCGCCCGGCGCAGCCGGCGCACCTCCGTGCGCCAGCGGGCCGCGTACCCGTCACCGCCGCGGCGCGCGGCGCGCAGCGCGACGGCGAGGTCGTCGCCGTAGTCGCGCGGGGGCTCCTCGGAGAGCAGGGCGACGACCTCGGCCGCGAGGCCGGGACCCACCCGGGGTGCGGCGTCCGTCAGGGCCCGCCCCAGACGCGGATGCAGGCCGAGGCGGGTCAGACGGGTGCCGCGCTCCGTGGGGCGCCCGTCCGGGCGTACGGCGCCGATCGCCGCCAGGACGTCCCGGGCCGCCGCCATCGCACCGCCCGGCGGGGTGTCCAGCAGCGCCAGCCCCGAGGCGTCCGGATCGCCCCAGCAGGCCGCCTGCAACGCGAACGCCGTCAGGTCGGCCACCTTGATCTCGGGGGAGGGGAACGACGGCAGCCGTCCGTCCTCGGCCTCCGCCCAGCAGCGGTACACCGCGCCCGGGGCCTCACGTCCGGCGCGGCCCGCCCGCTGCCGCCCCGCCGCCCGGGAGGCCCGTACCGTCGCCAGGGCGCTCAGCCCGCGCGCGTGGTCGACTCGGGGCTCGCGGGCGAGACCCGAGTCCACGACCACCCGCACACCGGGCACTGTCAGCGACGACTCGGCGACCGACGTCGCCAGTACCACCCGGCGCCGCTCCCCGGGCGACAGCACCGCGTCCTGCACTGCGGCCGGCGCCCTGCCGTGCACCTGGAGGACGTCGACCCCGGCCAGGCCGCCCAGCAGCCCGGCCACCCGGGCGATCTCCCCGACCCCCGGCAGGAACACCAGCACGTCGCCGTCCCGCTCGGCCAGCGCCCGGCGCACCACCGCCGCCACATGCGTGAGCAGCGCCGGGTCCACCCGCATGCCGTGCGGGGGGCGCACCGCGCGCGGGGGCGGCGCCCACACCACGTCCACGGGGTGCGCGGTGCCCCGCGCCTCGACCACGGGCGCGTTCCCCAGCAGCCGGGCCCACCCCTCCGCGTCCGTCGTCGCCGAGGCGGCCACCAGCCGCAGGTCGGGCCGCAGCGTCTCGCGCACGTCGCACAGGAAGGCCGCCGCCGTGTCCGCGTCCAGATGCCGCTCGTGGCACTCGTCGAGCATCACGACGTCCACGCCGGCCAGCTCCTGGTCGCGCTGCAGCCGCTGGAGCAGCACACCGGTGGTGACGACCTCCACGCGCGTGTCCGGGCCTACGACCCGCTCCCCGCGCACCGTGAAGCCGACCGACCCGCCGACCCGCTCGCCCAGCAGCCACGCCATGCGCCGCGCCGCCGCGCGGGCCGCGATCCGCCGCGGCTCGGCGACCAGCACCCGCCGCGCGGGGCCCGCGCCCCACAGACCGGCCAGCACCAGCGGCACCAGGGTCGTCTTGCCCGTTCCCGGCGGGGCGACCAGCACGGACGTGCCGTGCGAGTCGAGGGCGCCGGCGAGCCCGGGCAGGGCCTCGCGTACGGGAAGGGACTCCAGGGCGTCCTGACGGATCACGCGCTCAGTCCCGCGCGCACACGAAGATCGCCGTACCGGGGATCAGGTTGCCCCGCAGCGGGGACCAGCCGCCCCACTCGGAGGTGTTCCAGGCCGGCCACTCCGGCTCGACCAGGTCCACCAGCCGGAAACCGGAGGCGACCACGTCACGCACCCGGTCCCCTAGCGTCCTGTGGTGCTCCACGTACACCGCGTTCCCGCTGTCGTCCTGCTCGACGTACGGCGTGCGGTCGAAGTACGACCCGGACACGCTCAGCCCTTCCGGGCCCGGCTCGTCTGGGAACGCCCAGCGGATCGGATGGGTCACGGAGAACACCAGCCGCCCGCCCGGCCGCAGCACCCGGCGCACCTCGCGCAGCACCAGCCGCGGATCGGCCACGAAGGGCAGCGCGCCGTACGCCGAGCAGGCCAGGTCGAAGGAGCCGTCGGCGAAGGGCAGGGCGACCGCGTCCGCGCACACCAGGGGGAACGCCCCGCCGATGCGCAGCGCGTGCTGGAGCTGGCGGTGGGAGATGTCCAGGGCGACCGGGAGGGCGCCCTGCGCGGCCAGCCAGCGGGAGCACTGCGCCGCGCCGGCGCCCAGCTCCAGGACGTCGCGCCCCTTCAGCTCCTCCGGCGGGCCGAGCAGCTCCGCCTCCACCTCGTCCAGGCCCTCGGGGCCCCACACGAAACGGTCGTCGCCGAGGAAGGTGCCGTGCTCGGTCTGGTACTCGTCGGCGTTGCGGTCCCACCAGCCCCGGTTGGCCCGGGAGCTCTCCGTGACCCCGGCCTGCCGCCGGGTCGCCTCGGGTTCGGGGACTTCGGGCTCTTGGATGATGGGCTCCCTCGTCGTACTCTTCCGTCCAGCCGGGTCCCCGGTGTGTCGCCGAGGGGGTCTTCTTCACCCCTGCGTGGCCTCGGGAGACGGCAGTTGTGCCGGTTATGCGGCGATCCGCCCCCGGTGGGCGGCTTCGCGCATTGACCCTGCCCGGCCGCCCCCGTATGCTACAAGTTGCGCTGCGGGCCTGCGCACCTCAGACGTAGCAGGCTGCGCTCGCATCTGTATGTATGTCCCCTCGGTTGTCGAGGCGTCACCGGTTTTTCGTGGCGCTTCCTTGGCTGTCCGGCTTCTGCAGAGCGAAACGGGCTCCGGCGTAGCAGTACCTACGACTTCAATGTCCGTACCGGAGCCCTTTCCCACATGACGAGCAGCACCGAGACCACCGCCACCACCCCGCAGGTAGCGGTCAACGACATCGGTAACGAGGAAGCCTTCCTCGCCGCGATCGACGAGACGATCAAGTACTTCAACGACGGCGACATCGTCGACGGCGTCATCGTGAAGGTCGACCGGGACGAGGTCCTGCTCGACATCGGTTACAAGACCGAAGGCGTTATCCCGAGCCGCGAGCTCTCGATCAAGCATGACGTCGACCCCAACGAGGTCGTCGCCGTCGGTGACGAGATCGAGGCCCTTGTTCTCCAGAAGGAGGACAAGGAAGGCCGCCTGATCCTCTCGAAGAAGCGCGCCCAGTACGAGCGTGCCTGGGGCACCATCGAGAAGATCAAGGAAGAGGACGGGATCGTCACCGGTACCGTCATCGAGGTCGTCAAGGGTGGTCTCATCCTCGACATCGGCCTCCGTGGCTTCCTTCCGGCCTCCCTCGTGGAGATGCGCCGTGTCCGCGACCTCCAGCCCTACGTGGGCAAGGAGCTCGAGGCCAAGATCATCGAGCTGGACAAGAACCGCAACAACGTGGTCCTGTCCCGTCGTGCCTGGCTGGAGCAGACCCAGTCCGAGGTCCGCCAGACGTTCCTCACCACCCTGCAGAAGGGTCAGGTCCGTTCCGGCGTCGTCTCCTCGATCGTCAACTTCGGTGCCTTCGTGGACCTGGGTGGCGTCGACGGTCTGGTCCACGTCTCCGAGCTGTCCTGGAAGCACATCGACCACCCCTCCGAGGTCGTCGAGGTCGGCCAGGAGGTCACGGTCGAGGTCCTGGACGTCGACATGGACCGCGAGCGCGTCTCCCTGTCGCTGAAGGCGACCCAGGAAGACCCGTGGCAGCAGTTCGCCCGCACCCACCAGATCGGCCAGGTCGTGCCCGGCAAGGTCACGAAGCTGGTTCCGTTCGGTGCGTTCGTCCGCGTGGACGAGGGCATCGAGGGTCTGGTCCACATCTCCGAGCTGGCCGAGCGCCACGTGGAGATCCCGGAGCAGGTCGTCCAGGTCAACGACGAGATCTTCGTCAAGGTCATCGACATCGACCTCGAGCGCCGTCGCATCAGCCTCTCGCTGAAGCAGGCCAACGAGGCCTTCGGTGCCGACCCGTCGACGGTCGAGTTCGACCCGACTCTGTACGGCATGGCCGCGTCGTACGACGACCAGGGCAACTACATCTACCCCGAGGGCTTCGACCCCGAGACCAACGACTGGCTCGAGGGCTACGAGACCCAGCGCGAGGCGTGGGAGACGCAGTACGCCGAGGCGCAGCAGCGCTTCGAGCAGCACCAGGCGCAGGTCATCAAGTCCCGCGAGGCGGACGAGAAGGCCGCTGCCGAGGGTGGCGAGGCTGCCGCTCCGGTCGCGTCCGGCGGTGGCGGCGGTTCGTACTCCTCCGAGGGTGGCGACCAGTCCGGCGCCCTGGCTTCGGACGAGGCGCTGGCCGCGCTTCGCGAGAAGCTGGCGGGTGGCCAGAGCTGAACGCTCGCCGCTGAGGCATAGCGGTTGAACCGAGGGGCCGTACCTTTCGAGGTGCGGCCCCTCAGTGCTGCCCGGGGGGTTCGGCGCCGGCCGCGGGGCGGTGGGGCCGGGCGCGCAGTTCCCGCGCTCCCGGGGCGCGGGAATGCCTGTGCTTCGTGCCACGTTGTCGTGGTGGGAACACGAGGAGGAGCGGTCACTGTGCTTGATCCGCGGGATTTGTACGCCTGGGAGCCGAAGGGTCTGAGCGTCGTCGACATGGCGC
Source organism: Streptomyces tendae (assembly GCF_008632955.1). Classification (NCBI taxonomy): domain Bacteria; kingdom Bacillati; phylum Actinomycetota; class Actinomycetes; order Kitasatosporales; family Streptomycetaceae; genus Streptomyces; species Streptomyces tendae. Next base: position 5,106,928 of record NZ_CP043959.1, on the reverse strand, counting down.
TGGCCCAGGAGTCGGCCGGACTTGTCATGCTCTACCACTTCGACGGATACATCGACGCGGGGGAGACCGGGGACCAGATCGTCGACCGGCTGCTCGACTCGCTGCCCCACCAGGTCGTCGCCCGGTTCGACCACGACCGGCTCGTCGACTACCGGGCGCGTCGCCCGCTGCTCACCTTCACCCGCGACCGATGGACCGACTACGAGGAGCCGGACATCACCGTGCGGCTCGTCCAGGACGCCACCGGCGCGCCCTTCCTGCTGCTCTCCGGTCCCGAACCGGACGTGGAGTGGGAGCGCTTCGCCGCCGCCGTGCGCCAGATCGTGGAACGCCTCGGGGTGCGCCTCTCGGTGACCTTCCACGGCATCCCCATGGGCGTCCCGCACACCCGCCCGGTCGGCATCACGCCGCACGGCAACCGCACCGACCTCGTCCCGGTGAGCAACAGCCCCTTCGACGAGGCGCAGGTCCCCGGCAGCGCGGAGGCCCTCGTCGAGTACCGGCTCATGCAGGCCGGTCACGACGTGCTGGGCGTCGCGACGCACGTGCCGCACTACATCGCCCGCTCCCCGTACCCGGACGCGGCCCTGACCGCCCTGGAGGCCGTCACGGCCGCCACCGGACTGGTGCTGCCCGGCGTCGCGCACGCGCTGCGCACCGACGCCCAGCGCACCCAGACCGAGATCGACCGCCAGATCCGGGAGGGCGACGACGAGCTCACCGCCCTCGTCCAGGGCCTGGAGCACCAGTACGACGCAGCGGCGGGCGCGGCGACCCGGGGCAACATGCTGGCCGAGCCGGTGGACATCCCGTCCGCGGACGAGATCGGCCGTGAGTTCGAGAAGTTCCTGGCCGAGCGGGAAGGCGACAACTGACGCCCGCCGGACCGTGTGCCGGCGTCAGCGCCTAGGCTGCTGCCCATGCTGACAGTGGGGCTGACCGGCGGTATCGGAGCCGGCAAGAGCGAGGTGTCGCGGCTGCTCGTGGAGCGCGGGGCCGTGCTGATCGACTCCGACCGCATCGCACGCGAGGTCGTCGAACCGGGCACCCCCGGCCTCGCCGCGGTCGTGGAGGCCTTCGGCGAGGAGATCCTCGCCGAGGACGGCAGCCTGGACCGGCCCCGCCTCGGCGCGCTGGTCTTCGGCGACCCGGAGAAGCTGGCCCGGCTGAACGCGATCGTGCACCCCCTCGTGGGCGCCCGCTCGCGGGAGCTGGAGGAGGCCGCGCCCGAGGGCGCCGTCGTCGTCCACGACGTCCCCCTCCTCACCGAGAACGGCCTCGCCCCGCTCTACGACCTCGTGATCGTCGTCGACGCGAGCCCCGAGACCCAGCTCGACCGGCTGGTACGGCTGCGCGGCATGAGCGAGGAGGACGCCAGGGCCCGCATGGCCGCCCAGGCCGGCCGGGAGCAGCGCCGGGAGATCGCCGACATCGTCGTCGACAACGACGTGCCCCTCGACGCCCTGCGACGGCGCGTCGAGGAGGTGTGGGCCGAGCTGGTCCGGCGCGCGCAGGCGTCCCCGTCGGAATAGCCGGCACCGCCCGGGGCGTTGATCCCGTTCAGCGAGGGAAGGATTCCGCCGTGCCCGAGACCAGTGGTGTGCCCGGACGTACGCCGGAGACGCACGTCATCGACTTCCGTGCCGCCGAGCACCTGCTCGCCTCCCGGGACCCGCGGGGCGCGGTGAAGCTGCTCGACGGCGTCATCGACGTCCACCCCGAGAACACGGCCGCCCGGCTGCTGCGGGCGCGCGCCTTCTTCGCGGCGGCCCAGCTGCGGCCCGCCGAGCTGGAGTTCTCCCTCGTCCTGGAGCGGGAGCCGGACAACGCCTTCGCGCACTTCGCGCTCGCCCGCACCTACCAGCGGCAGGGCCGCCCCCACCCCGCCAAGCGCCACTTCCGGCTGGCGGCCGCACTGGACCCCAACCCGGAGTACCTGAAGGCCGCCCGCTTCGACGACTGACGACGGCTGAGCCGGCACACGGGTCCGGGCGACACCGCCTCGCCCTGGAGGCTCAGCGCCGGTCCGCCGGCGGCTCGTACGGCGGGACGTCCGTCCCGGCTGGTAGTGCGCGCCCTGGCGGATGTGCCGCAGGACGAGGACCAGGTCGGCCGTGACGAGCAGGAACAGCATTCCGCAGGCCAGCGCCCAGCCCGGATACCCCGCGAGCGCGAACGCCACCGTCCCGGCAACCGTCCAGACGCCACCCCACACGCTGAGCCAGAACCGCATCCGCAGCGGACTCCGCGCGGTCGTCGGTTCACTGCCCGTACGCATCGCGATCCTCACTCCGTCCACGCCGACGGTCCCTCTTCTTGCGGGTTCCCGGAATCGTCCCCGGACCACGCGTTCACTCGATCGGGTGGAATCGGCGGGGAAGGGAACGGGCGTGCGGGCGCGGGCCGTTCGACAGACATGAAACCGACGATGCGTGAAGGCCATGAGGGGACGGGGCCCGGGGTGATCACCCCGGACGGCTGCGCGGTGGAGCTGTACGAGCGGCTGCCCGTGGGGGAGGAGCCGGACGTCGTCGCCGCCGCGGTGCCGGCCGGGGCGCGGATCCTGGAGCTGGGCAGCGGTGTCGGGCGGATGACCCACGCACTGGTGGAGCGCGGCTTCGAGATGACGGCGGTGGACGAGTCCGCCGAGATGCTGCGGCGCGTCCGCGGGGCGCGGACGATATGCGGCCCCGTGGAGCGGCTCGACCTCGGTGAGACGTTCGACGTGGTGCTGCTCGCCTCGTTCCTCGTGCACACGGGGGACACGGAGGTGCGGCGGGGCATGCTGCGCACCTGCGTGCGGCACCTGGCGGAGGGCGGGTGCGTGCTGATCCAGCGGGAGGGCGAGGACTACCACACCGACGTGCCGCGCGAGCGGACCGACCCGGCGGGCTTCACGGTGCGGATCGTGTCGGTGGAGCCGCTGGGTGACGGCGTCGACTCGGTACACGCGGAGTACGTGTTCCCGGACGCGACCTGGACGCAGACGTTCCGGGCGCGCCCGCTGACCAGGGAGCAGTTCGAGGCCGCACTCGCGGAGGAGGGGCTGAGGGTGGACCGGTACCTGACCGAGGACCGGATGTGGGTGAGGGCGGTGCCGGTGTCCCGCGGCTGACAGCGGGACACCGGGCTCACCTGTTCCGGCCCCTGCGGCTGCCGCCGCCCGTGCCCCGGCCCCCGGGCTTGCCGCGCCCGCCGGGTCCGGCGGGTCCACCGGGTCCGTCGGTTCCTGCGGACGTTCCTGCGGACGGGGAGCCGGGAGCGGCCGGACCCGCGAACCCGCCGAACGGGCCGGGGCCGCCCAGCGCCCGCAGCCGCTCCATCTCCCGGCGGTCGCGCTTGGTCGGGCGGCCCGCGCCGCGGTCGCGGACACCGGCCGGGGCGACGGCCTCGCGGGGCGGGGGCGGCGGCGAGTTGTCGATGTAGCACTGGACGGCCACCGGGGCGCCCACCCGCTTGCGGATCAGCCGCTTCACGAAGACGACCCGCTCCCGAGTCTCGACGCGCACCCGCACCTCGTCACCGACGCGCACGGAGTGCGAGGGCTTCACCCGCTCGCCGTTCACCCGGACGTGCCCGCCCTTGCAGGCGGCCGCCCCCATGGACCGGGTCTTCACCAGCCGTACCGCCCAGATCCAGCTGTCGATCCGCACGGTCTCGCCGTTCTGCGGTCCGGCCGCCTCGGCGGCCGCCACCGCCGCGGCGATCTTCGGGTCCGCCGGCTCGGGCGTCGTCCCCGCGCCGTCGGCGGGCCCGTCCGCCGCCGCGTCACCGGCCGCACCGGCCACCTTGTCGTCCCGCGCACCCTCCGCAACCATGCTCCCGACCTTAGCCCCAGCGCCCCGCGGCCTGTGCGGGACATCCGCGCGGGCCCGACAACCCGGGCCGGGGGAGGGGCGCCCGCGACCGTGCGACCCGCCCGCCGCCTACCGTGGAGCCATGGATCCCCGTGGCCTGACCCGGCTCGACCGGCGCATCAGCGGCTGCCGTGCCTGCCCCCGGCTGGTCGACTGGCGCGAGGAGGTCGCCCGCACCAAGCGGGCCGCGTTCGCGGACTGGACGTACTGGGGCAGGCCGGTGCCCGGCTTCGGGCCGTCGGACGCGCGCCTTCTGATCATCGGCCTCGCCCCCGCCGCCCACGGCGGCAACCGCACCGGCCGGATGTTCACCGGCGACCGCTCCGGCGACGTGCTCTACCAGGCGCTGTACGACGTGGGGCTCGCCTCCCAGCCCACTTCCACGCACGCCGACGACGGACTGGAGCTGTACGGGGTCCGCGTCACCGCGCCCGTGCACTGCGCCCCGCCCGCCAACAAGCCCAGTCCGGCCGAACGGGACACCTGCCGCCCCTGGCTGGTGCAGGAGCTGCACCTGCTCCGGCCGACGGTCCGGGCGGCGGTCGTCCTCGGCGCCTTCGGGTGGCAGGCGGCGCTGCCCGCGTTCGCCGAGGCCGGCTGGACGGTGCCCCGGCCGCGGCCCGCCTTCGGACATGGCACCCACGTGGTGCTGGGCGCCGCCGACGGGCCGTCGCTCGGTCTGTTCGGCTGCTTCCACGTCAGCCAGCGCAACACCTTCACCGGCAAGCTCACCCCCGCGATGCTCCGGGACGTCCTGCGCACGGCAGCCGAAGCGGCCGGACTGAGCCCCACGTAAAGGGGATGAGACGCCCGGCGCGGTGGCGGTACGGTGCCCCGATGGCCAGGTATCCCGAGATCGAACCGTACGACCACGGCATGCTCGACGTCGGTGACGGCAACCGCCTCTACTGGGAGACCAGCGGGAACCCGCGCGGCAAGCCCGCGGTGGTGCTGCACGGCGGCCCCGGTTCGGGGGCCGGTGCCGGTCTGCGGCGCTACTTCGATCCCGCCGCCTACCGCATCGTGCTGTTCCACCAGCGCGGCGCGGGACGGTCGGAGCCCTCGGCGGCCGACCCCGCCACCGACATGGGCGTCAACACGACCCCGCACCTCATGGCCGACCTGGAGCGGCTCCGCGCCCATCTGGGCATCGAGCGGTGGCTGGTGTGGGGCGTGTCCTTCGGCTCGGCCCTGGGCCTGCGGTACGCGCAGACGCACCCCGGCGTGGTGTCCGAACTCGTCCTGACCGGCGTGACCACCGGCTCCCCCGCGGAGGTCGGCCTGCTGACGCGGGGCCTCGGCCAGATCTTCCCGGAGGCACACGCGCGTTTCCTCGCCGAACTGCCCGAGGGCCGGCGGGCCGGCAACCTGGCCGCCGCGTACAACAGGCTGCTGGAGTCACCCGACCCGGAGGTCAGGGCCCGGGCGGCCCAGGCATGGACGGACTGGGAGACGGCGATCATCCCCGCCCCGCCCGGTTCCGTCGAGCGGTTCCGCGACCCCGCGTACCGCCTGAGCTTCGCCCGCACCGTCACCCACTACTGGGGCAACGACCACTTCTTCGGGGACGGGGGAGAGGAAGGCGTCGTCCTGCGCGACGCCCACCTCCTCAAGGGCATCCCCGGCACCCTGGTCCAGGGCAGCCTCGACTTCGGCAACCTTCTCGGCATCGTCTGGCGGCTGCACCACGCCTGGCCGGACAGCGAGCTGATCGTCGTCGACGACGCCGGCCACGACGCGGGCGCGACCGGCGACGACGCCCTGGTGGCGGCGACGGACCGGTACGCCCGCCGCCCGGCCTGACGGACCCGTGGCCCGTTACGGGTGCAGCACCACCTTGGTGTAGCCCTCGATGCGCTTGTCGAACTTGTCGTACGCCGACGGAGCCTGGTCCAGCGGCAGTTCGTGCGAGACCACGAAGCTGGGCTTGGCCCGGCCCTCGATGATCATGTCGCGGAGCTGCCGGTTGTAGCGCTTGACGTTGCACTGGCCGGTGCCGAGCTTCAGGCCCTTCTCGAAGAGCTTGCCGACCGCGACGAGCAGCATGCCCTGCTTGGACTGCTCGTCCGGGGCGCCCGGGTCGGACGGGACGTACAGCCCGGGGATGCCGAGCATGCCGGTGGCGCGGACCGTGCGGACCAGCGAGTTCAGCACGGTCGCCGGTTCCTCGCGGTCCGTGCCGCCGCCCGCCGAGGCCTGGTAGCCGACGGCGTCGATGCCCTTGTCGGTGCCCATGCCCTCGGTCTGGTCCTGGATCTGCTCGACCGGGTCGCCCTCCGCGAAGTTGATCGGCACGGCGCCGATCTCCTCGGCCTTCTGCAGCCGCTCGGCCACCCGGTCGACCACGAACACCTTCTTCGCGCCGCGCAGCAGCGCCGAGTACGCGGCCATCAGCCCGACCGGACCGGCGCCGTACACCGTGACGCTCTCGCCGGGGCGTACCTGGGCGAGTTCGCAGCCGTGGTAGCCGGTGGGGAAGATGTCCGCCAGCAGCACGAAGTCCTGCTCGTGCTCGGTGCCCGGCGGCAGCTTCAGGCAGTTGAAGTCGGCGTAGGGCACCCGCAGGTACTCCGCCTGTCCACCCTTCCAGGGGCCCATGGCGACATAGCCGTAGGCGCCGCCCGGGAAGCCCGGGTTCACGGTGAGGCAGTAGCCGGTGAAGCCCTCGACACAGTTGCGGCAGAAGCCGCAGGCGACGTTGAAGGGCATGACCACGCGGTCGCCCTCCTTGAGCGAGGTGACGCCCGGGCCGACCTCGGCGATGGTGCCCATGTTCTCGTGACCGAAGGTGATGCCGGGCTCGGCGGCCGTGCGGCCCTCGTACATGTGCAGGTCGGAGCCGCAGATGGCGGTCGAGGTGACCCGGACGATCACGTCGTTCGGATGCTGGATCGTGGGGTTGTCCACGTCCTCGACGGCGACCTCGAACGGTCCCTTGTACACGACGGCCTTCATGATGCGTTCTCCGTTCGGTTGGTGTGCGTGTCCCGCAGTGACGCCCCTCCCGATGGCCCGCGTGACCGATATCTCATGATTCTCCGGTCTGGCGACCGGGGCAAGCC